>BLLV01000305.1 GCA_011959205.1 Bacteroidaceae bacterium | reverse complement strand
GGGTGGTACACGTTTCAAATGCTACCCGGGTCCCTTTTCAAGTGTTAGCTACAATTAAAACTTGTTTTTGTGAATATTATCGAAGATTGGACAAGGTTTCTTTGCTACTTTCTTTGTCCGCCATCATGCTCACCGAAAGAAAGTAGGCGGCTTTTGCCGCCCACCCCTCAAAATCGGGTGTAAAGCCCCGTTACCATCGTGAACATTTCTTCCAGCATATCGCAATATATCCCTTCGTGCGTTTCGATGTCCTTCGTCTTGCACTCGAATGTCTTTTTGCTGAACGTCTTGCGGTAGAAACGCATATTGTAGAGGTCTGCCCCTCCGTCATAGATGATGTCAAGGCGGTTGGCACTTGTCTTGTTCCTCGCAAGGCTCATGCGCAAGCCGTTGCCCATGTCTATGAAGTCCTTGCTTCCAGTCATGGCGGCAAAGCGTCTGCCGCCTATCTGCTCCAAAATTATCTTTGCTATCATATATACGCTGTCTTTTAGGGTTTATATGTTGGCGGTGCGTACACTGCCAACACGCTTAAAATTCTGCTTTCTCGGTTATGGGGGTGTGCCTTTCCAGCCACGCTTTCAGACACTCCATGTTGTACTCGCTTGTGATTACAGCCGTATGGCTGTCAATGGCGGTAAACCTGCTTCCCTCGTAGTTGTCTATCCACCCTTTCAGAGTGTCCGTTCCCCACGCTTCCGCATCGTCGAAGATGCCGTCCAATGCCGTGATAGGCTCGCTGAACTTCACTATCAGCGTTTGATAACCTGCTGCGTTCATCGGTTGTCCTCCTTGCTTTCCTTTGCCGTGAGCCACTTGTCACGTGCAGTCCGACACTCGTCCAACGTGGGTTTGACACAAGAGAACAACTCTCCGTCTGCGGGGTGGCGGTAGTCGTACTGCACAAGTGTCCGCTTGCGTCTGCCGATACCCATTTGGAATTTTTCGTATTTCTCCGTACCTGCTTCCGTGCAGGTGCTTACTCCGCCTGTTGTCATTCGTGTTGCCATAATCGTTGATTTTAGAGTTGTTAAAAATGTACTGACAAAACTCGGTTGCGCATCACCATTTCGGGGTCGCTCGTGTAGCGTTGGTGCAGGTAGAAATGGTGA
>BLLV01000304.1 GCA_011959205.1 Bacteroidaceae bacterium | reverse complement strand
CCTTGCTCTTGCCTTTGGCGCGGTTGCCTTTTGCGTCCCAAAGTGCCTTCGGGATGGTCTGTTTACAACTGAACTGTGCGATTGTCCCGTTGATGGTCACACGTCCCATGATGGGGACAACTCCGTTTTTCTCCTTGCTTGCGTTCACGTAGAACACGGTCTTGAATGTACTCCTCATAATCCTTACTTTTTGTTTGGTGCAAAATTAGTTTATGGGAGTTGTAAGGACAGAATGTAAACCTACGCAGAACGCAGAAATATAGACCGTTAGCGTTAAAAGTGCATCCGATGTCGGGTAATGATTTGGAAGTGCATCTGTTTCCATATTCTTCCCAAAGCCTGTCTCCCGCATCTGTGCCACTTTGTGCCAATCTATGCCGAAACCTCCTGACTGTCAATTGAAATGCTCAATTCTGCTCAAATCTTCATTTTATCCTATTCTTTTTCGGGAAAATATTGCCCATTTTACAATATTATAGTTATTTTGTATCCTAATAAACAAACAGTAGTATGAAGAATAAATTGATACAAAAAATTGGTTTAAACGCAGCTTTATTGCTATTAGCGGGAAATACAGCCTTTGCACAAACCCCCGCCCCAATTTATACCCCCACTCCCGAGAACATAAAAGCACGTCAAGAATTTCAAGACAATAAGTTCGGTATCTTCCTCCACTGGGGAATTTACAGTATGACAGCCCAAGGAGAATGGTATATGAACACCCACAACATCAATCGTGATGAATATGCCAAACTGGCATCCGGATTCTATCCTTCACGTTTCAATGCCGCCGAATGGGTATCTGCCATCAAGGCCTCCGGTGCCAAATATATCTGTATCACCAGCCGCCACCATGACAGTTTCTCCATGTTCGACACCAAAGAATCCGATTATAACATTGTAGATGCCACTCCTTTCAAACGGGACATTCTGAAAGAATTAGCCGACGAATGTCACAAGCAAGGCATTAAACTTCATTTCTATTATTCGCATTTGGACTGGTTTCGTGATGACTATCCGGCAGGAAACACCGGTCGTGGAACCGGACGCCCCAAAGGTCATGGGAACTGGGAAAGTTACTATAAATTCATGAACAATCAGCTGACAGAGCTCTTAACTAATTACGGTCCTATCGGTGCCATCTGGTTTGACGGAGTATGGGACCAGCCTGCCGATTTCAACTGGCAGCTGGAGGAACAATATGCCTTAATCCATCAATTACAACCAGCATGCCTGGTAGGCAACAACCACCACCGAACCCCTTATGCCGGTGAAGATTTTCAGATGTTTGAACGTGACCTGCCAGGCGAGAACAAAGCTGGATTTTCCGGACAAGAAATCAGCGCACTTCCACTGGAAACCTGTGAAACAATGAATGGCATGTGGGGATACAAGATTGAAGACCAAAACTACAAATCACCCAAAGCATTGATACACTATCTGGTTAAAGCAGCCGGAAAAAATGCGAATTTGCTCATGAATATCGGCCCTCAGCCCAACGGAGAATTACCCGCTACAGCTGTAGAGCATCTGAAACAGGTAGGTGAATGGATGCACCAATATGGAGAAACAATTTACGGCACTCGTGGAGGTGACGTGCCTCCTCACACATGGGGGGTGTCAACCCGCAAAGGTGACCGTTTGTTCATCCATATACTAAATTTGCAGGATGACGCACTTTATATACCTCTGAAGGCAAAAGTAAAGAAAGCAATGCAGTTTATTTCCAAGACTCCACTTTCTTTCAAACAGGAAAAAGACGGTATATTGATAAAACTGCCACAAATACCTGATGACATAGATTATGTCATAGAATTAAACATTAAGCAATAAGAGAACATTCATAGTAGAACAAGCATCTTTGCATAAGGATGCAGAACAAAAGGAATACAGAAATAGCTGATACAAAGAAAAGGAGAGTGAACAATACAAAGTTCAGTCTCCTTTTTCTATCATTAATCATAATACCCGAATCAACGCTTTTCAGTTCCTGGAAGCACCAAGTGCTGTATTCCCATTATCACCCATACAGACACAACAAAAGGTGCGGTCAGAGTGGTAATCCCCAAGTCCATCCCTATAATCTGCAAAACAACGGATAACAAGACAGAACATGAAGCCCATACAAGACTTTTCAAGGTTTTATCTCCTAAAGCAATGGCACACAATACACCGTTATAGCCCATCAATCCCATATTCAACATTTCAGCATCTATTCCCAACAAGATAGCCAAAGGAATAGGAAGAAATGTCCCTAATACAACATAGAAAGCAGCAGTCCGTGAATTGATAAGAATACCTGCTAAGAATAACAGCCCGGTCAATAAATTTTCTTGGAACATTACCTGAGCGATTCCAAAACTGAGGGTTTGGAAGTAATCGATTCCTTGTGTAGTATCAGTAACTGTATCAGAAGCCAACAGAATATCAGGAACTATCCAGATGCAAAATCCCAATAATATCCATACGGAAAGAATGAAAGGGGCTGTAAATCCGGGAAGTGAATGTTGCAGGCTGAAAAGTCGTGATATCCGGGTTGAAATACATGAAGCTACAGTCATCAACAACAGGGAGCCCAAAGACAGTTCCATGAAAGCCCCGGCGGCTATTCCTACCAATGTACCGTTAAAACCATACAGTCCGTTCTTTATATCATCACGTCCATAACCTGAAAGATGGGCAGTCAATGTGCTTATTATATTACCGCTCAAAGCCAATATTCCCATCTGCCATGAATTCAGGAATATTCCTATTAGCATCAACAGGCCGGACAATGCATTGTTCTGAAACATAACCTGTCCTGTTCCACGGCCTAAGACAAGCAAAGAGTTATACACCGAAAGTATTTTCATAAATCAAATTAATCTAATGTGAAACTCCTGAATGGCTTAAAAGCCGGAGTTTGCCAATAATTTCTTTACACTATCCATAAATCCTTCCACGATTTGAAACATTTCTTTTCTGCCTGTTCCCGTTTTCTGGGATATCTTATTCACAATTTCTTCCTTAGTCATAATGAATCTATTTTTTAGAACCTTCCTTTTTGTGGATGGTTTTTATTCATTTTCCAACGGCTCTCTCACCGTGGTCACAAGGCTGGATTGGGCTTGCAAATATACCAAATTTCGGGCCTTTTCGCAAGCCCGAAGGTTCGATTTAGCGATTTGATTGTCTGACGAACGGATAGGGATTGCCATAAGTGTTTATCTCGACAATAACATGGTTGCCCAAAAAGTCAAGCGATGCGTCAATGCTATCTATTACTGAGTTTCTTCTGCTGATTATTGCTTAGTCCCTCTCCGATTACGGCAAGATCGGGATTAATTACAAACTTAACGAAGTATTATAATTTTTAATTGATTGTTATTACGTTTCTATTCTCTTATAAAAAGCAGTGATTCGTGGAGAATAGCTGCTTTTTCACTATAATCCGCATTCTTTTGGAGGTCTTGAGTTTTTTGCCTATCTTTGTAGTAACCCATATATCAGACCATTATGAACAGCAATAATAAAAATCAGATCATCCGTTTTGACTGGGCGATGAAACGTCTGCTCAGAAACAAGGCCAACTTCAGTGTGCTTGAAGGCCTGCTCACCACGTTATTGGGTGAGAGGATCATTATCCAGAGGCTTCTTGAGAGCGAGAGCAACCAGGAGGACGAATATGACAAGTATAACCGTGTGGATATGCTTGCCGAGAACTCCAAAGGCGAGCTTGTTCTGATAGAGGTTCAGAACAATAATGAATATGCCTACTTCCAGCGTATGTTGTTCGGAACTTCCAAACTGGTCACTGAGTATATCAACAGAGGGGAGAGTTATGACAAGGTCCGTAAAGTATATAGCGTCAATATAGTCTACTTCTCCCTAGGGCATGGCAGGGACTTCGTTTATCATGGAAAGACGGAATTCAGGGGTATCCACACTAATGATCTCCTAGAACTTACTCCATTCCAGAAACAGGCATTCAAGGTGGATACGGTCAGCCAGTTATATCCTGAGTACTATATCCTGAAGGTGAACGGTTTCAATCAAGTAGCTAAAAGCCCTCTGGAAGAATGGATTTACTACCTGAATACCGGAGAGATCCCTTCCACTGCCACAGCTCCCGGCCTTGAAGAGGCTCGTGAAAGGTTGAAACTGGATAGCATGACCAAGGATGAGCTTGCTGCCTATTATCGTCACTTGGATCATATTGTAATCCTTCGTGATAATATCAATACTGAACGTGAAGAAGGAAGGGCGGAAGGTCTTGAAGAAGGAGAAAGAAAGAAAGCTATCGAAGTCGCCCGTTATCTAAAGTCATCAGGAACCGCAATGGAATTAATTATTGGAGCTACAGGATTGTCTAAAGAAGAGATTAAAAAACTATAATATAAACTTTTTACATAGTATTTAGGAGGAACTATACAATGGATTACGTATGGTTCCTCTTTTCGTTTATAAAACAAGTAATCCACACATAATAATAAAAGTATCAAGTCCCAATCTAATCTAGAAATAAGTTCATTTTTTATGGTATTTAACAGGAACAAGTTAAATGAATATAAAAGACAGGGGGAGTATCTGATTTTACAAAAGGAAAAACCGCTGATTATCAGCGGTTTTCAAATTCATTC
>BLLV01000303.1 GCA_011959205.1 Bacteroidaceae bacterium | reverse complement strand
AAGAGGTGGGGGTCAAAGCCAATATCAGTGTGGTTCTAAAGGCTGATACAGAAACACTTGACGAAGTTGTGGTCGTGGCATATGGTACTGCAAAAAAAGAATCATTGACAGGTTCCGTTTCGGTAGTTGACAATAAGAAAATAGAGAAGCGTATTACTACTAGTGTGACAGGTGCGCTGGAAGGAGCTGCACCGGGTGTACAAGTAAACAATACTTATGGTGAGCCGGGAAAGGCTCCGGAAATCCGTATTCGTGGTTTTGGTACATTCGTGTCAGGTGCTTCCAGTCCGTTGTTTGTTGTGGACGGAGTTCCTTTTGATGGAAATATGGCAGAGTTAAACTCTAATGATATTGAAAGTATGTCCATCTTGAAAGATGCCGCTTCAGCTGCGTTGTATGGTAATCGTGCAGCCAATGGCGTTGTTCTTATTACTACAAAAAGCGGACGTAATGCTGACAAACCCAGCATTACTCTGCAAATGAATCAAGGTATATATAATAGAGGTATCCCCGAATATGAACGTTTGGATGCTGACCCTTGGATGGAAATGGCATGGATAGCCAAAAAGAACTCGATGATGAGCAATACAGGTATGTCTGCAAGCGAAGCTGCTGCTTATGCAACAAGTCATCTTATAGGAGAATCTATCGGACGTAATATTTATAATGCTGCTGATGATAAATTATTCGATAGTAATGGAAAGTTGACAGCTACTCGCTTGGCTGGTTATGATGATCTTGACTGGCAGGATGCTATTGAACGTAATGGACATCGTCAGGAATACAATTTGTCTGCTGCTACGTCCGGACAAAAATACAATGTGTATTCTTCTGTGGGGTATTTGAATGAAAAAGGATATGTGAAAGCTACAGGATATGAACGTTTTTCTGGTCGTGTCAACACGACTTATACTCCCAATAGCTGGTTCAAGGGTGGGGTAAACCTTAATGGTTCTTGGACTAAACGTGACTATAACAACAATGCTAGTGGAAACGCTTATGCCAATCCTTTCTATATAGCCCGATATATGGCTCCGGTATATCCGGTGTATCTGCATAATGCTGATGGAACTTATCAGTTGGATGCAGCGGGAGATAAAATTTATGATACAACTTCTTCTTATTTAAGCAACCGCCATATCGTTTATGAAATGTTGTTCAATAAGCAGGAAAGTGTGCGTAATGTATTGGGTGGACAGGCTTTTGCTACCATATCATTGCCTTATGGCTTATCATTGACTGTAAAAGGTGACCTTAATAACAGTACAACTAATAATAAAAAATATGATAATCCAGAGATTGGTGATGGTGCTACGAATGGTGGTCGTCTGACCAGTTATGCTTACCAATACAAAATTGTTACTTTGCAGGAAATCCTGAATTGGAATTATCAATTTAATGAAGTACACAACATTGAAGTCATGGCGGCTCACGAAAACTATAGTTGGGAACGTAAATATACTTCGGGCATGAATACAGGCATGGCTGTAGACGGTAATCTTACTATGGGAAATTTCCTAAATAACTCTTATTTCTCAGGAAGTGACGATGAAGATAAAACAGAATCATATTTGGCACGTGTGAAGTACAATTATGATGATCGTTATTTTGTGGAAGGTTCTTTTCGTCGTGATGGCTCTTCTCGTTTTCACAAGGACAATCGTTGGGGTAATTTTTATTCCTTAGGGGCTAGCTGGAACATAAAGCGTGAGTCATTCATAGAGAATGTGGATTGGGTGGATGCTTTGAAACTGCGTGCTTCTTACGGTGAAGTTGGTAATAATATGGGTGTTAACCTTTACGGGCACATGGCACTTTATACCATTGACAAGAACGGTGGTGAGGCTGCTTTGGTTAAAAAGTCTTTGTCTGCTCCTGACATCAAGTGGGAAACCACCCAGACTGTAGATGTGGCTGTAGAAGGTCGTCTGTTCAATCGTCTGAACTTTCAGATTGGTTACTTCGACAAACGTTCCAAAGATTTGTTGTTCGAAGTTCGTTTGCCACTTTCTGCCGGCTCATATCCTTGGGGAGATGATGGCGCTCCTATGAACTTGACACAATATAAAAATATCGGTACTATCTCCAACCGTGGTTGGGAAATCTCTTTAAATGCTGATATTATAAATAACAATGATTGGAGATGGAATGTTGGAGCGGATGCGACTTTTTTGAAAAATAAGATCATAAAACTGCCCGATGGAAAAGATATTCTGCATGGTATGCAAAATTACGCAGAAGGGCATTCTATTTATGAATGGTACACTTATCATTTTGAAGGTGTGGATCAAATGACAGGTACTTCACTTTATACGTTGGATGCAGATAAGAAGGATGCTGCTGCCGAAGCCGGTGCATTGGTTACCATCAATGGTAAAGATTATGCTACAGCAACTGCATACAGTAAACGTGATTGGGCAGGTAGTGCGCTTCCCACTGTATATGGTTCTATCAGTTCTGCGCTTTCTTGGAAAAACTGGGATTTAAACATGTTGTTCACTTATTCTTTAGGAGGTAAAACGTACGATGGAAGTTATGCCAGCCTGATGGGGGTATCCGAATCTGGAGCTTCTGGTAGTGCTTACCATAAAGATATCTTAAACTCATGGAAAGAGATACCTGCCGGAATGACAGAGACATCGGCTGATCGCATTGATCCGAACGGGCTCCCGCGTGCCGATTTCTATAAATCATCTGATTTGAATGCTTCTAGTGACCGTTGGTTGACAAGTTCTTCTTATTTGGTATTCAAGAATCTTAATATTTCTTATAGTTTGCCTAAAAAATGGTTCAGAAGCATGGGACTGGAAGGATTATCATTGAACGCGGGTGTGGAGAACCTTTTCACATTAACTTCACGCAAAGGACTTAATCCGCAATATTCGTTTAATGGAGGATCAGATGATACTTATGTTACAGCCCGTGTATACAATTTGGGTCTGACAGTAAAATTCTAAAAAGGTATAATTATTTAATTTGCATTAGAAATGAAGAAATTTATTAATAAAATATTTACAGGAAGCCTATTGGCTAGTATGATGTTGGTATCTTCGTGTGCTGGCGACTACTTGGATACGACACCTACTGACTCTACTGGTGCTTCTGATGCGGTAGGTACAACAGCTAATGCTATGAAAGCATTGAACGGTATTGCTAAAATCATGACCACGCAACAGTATTATTTTGGTCAAGGATTTGCTGGTGAAAACAATATTATGGCTCATTATGAGAACTACCCAAGTGAAAATTATCTTTATAACATGTATGCTTCCGGATGGGCACCTCTTCATAATCAGGAGTTTCACACGCGTACCAATTCCATTTATGATGCTTATGCTTGGTATTATTATTATACCATTATTGGTAATGCCAATACTATTTTGGCTAATATAGATACAGCCGAAGGAGTTGAGGATGAAAAATCTTTCATCAAGGCATCTGCACTGACTTTCCGTGCATACGCTTTCGAAAAACTGGTGCACTATTATTGTTGGCGTTGGCAAGACTCCAATAATGGAGCTTCGCAAGGTGTGGTACTTCGTTTGGATGAATCTACTGGTGGACAAGGATATGCCACATTGGCCGAGACATACGCACAAATCTATAGAGATTTGGATGAAGCAATTGCTTTGTATGAGCAAAGCGGAATGGACCGTGATGCTGCACAGATATGGATACCTAATATTAATGTGGCTCATGCTGTTTATGCTCGTGCGGCTCTCACTAAACAAGATTATTCCCAAGCGTTGTCTGAAGCCAAATTGGCCCGTCAGAACTATCCGCTTATGACAAATGCTGAATATCATTCCGGTTTCTGCAATCCGACAAGTGAATGGATCTTTGGCTGTTTTGGCGGTTCACAGGAAAACAATTGGTACTGGAGCTATGGTACCCAGTTTGCTTGCAATGGATATTATGCTAATAATCAGAATACTGGTGCGGGTGCTATCGGCCGTGAACTCATCAATCGTATACCTGACAATGATGCTCGTAAAGCCTTGTTCCTGACAGAAGATAAATTCCCCGGATATAATTATAATGACGGTTCCGCTATGGATTTAAGTTATGGCATATTGGGAATGGGAGACAAAGAAACAGAAGCGGACAAACTTTGGGATGAAGCTGCGGCATATTGCCAGAAAATGGCAGTCAGTGGGCTTGCAGCTCCTTATCAAGCTGGTTATATGTATCTGGGTGGACAGTTGAAGTTCCATGTATTCGATACTCCGGGGGTAAGTTATCTGCCTTTTATCCGTTCTTCGGAAATGGTGTTGGTTGAAGCTGAAGCTAACTATTTCTTAAATAACGAACAAGGTGCACAAGCTGCTTTGATAGAATTGAATGCGACTTCGGGACGTAATGCAGAATATACATGTACTAAGGTAGGAAATGAACTTTGGAATGAAATCATGGATTATCGTGAGCTTGAACTTTGGGGAGAAGGTTTTGCTTGGAGTGATTATAAGAGATGGAATCGTCCTGTAGTACGTACTGGTTTCATCGATGGAGGTAATGCGCATATCTCCATCGTTAAAACGATTCCTGCTGATGGCGCCAATAAATGGACATGGGATGTACCTTTGAATGAAACTGATTATAATGACGAGCTGAATCTTGCAGGGAAATAATTTAGCTAGGTTTGATTTATTAGAGATAGGTTACTTTTGTTTGCCGTGATGAAGTACTATCTTTGAGGATGGGATTTGAATTGCTTTTGTGCGATTACCCCTTGTTCTTGAATAAAAAAGGAGCATGTTTCTAACAAAAACACGCTCCTTTTTGTTATATTTGTCGCAAACTTAGTTAAATTGATAGATAAATGAAAGAATTTGTAATTTCTGAAGCACAGGTTGAAACAGCCATCTTGGTTGGTTTGATTACCCAGACACAAGATGAACGAAAGACCAAGGAGTATTTGGATGAGTTGGAGTTCTTGGCCGAAACGGCCGGGGCGACAGTGGTGAAAAGATTTACTCAGAAGTTGCCTGCCGCTCATTCCGTCACTTATGTCGGTAAAGGAAAGCTGGAAGAGATTAAAGAATATATTCATCAGGAAGAGGAAAATGAACGTGAAGTCGGAATGGTGATCTTTGATGATGAGCTTTCTGCCAAGCAGATACGTAATATAGAAGGGGAGCTGAAAGTGAAGATATTGGATCGTACTTCGCTGATTCTGGATATTTTTGCCATGCGGGCTCAAACGGCAAATGCTAAAACCCAGGTGGAGTTGGCCCAATATAAGTATATGCTGCCTCGTTTGCAACGCTTGTGGACTCACTTGGAACGCCAGGGAGGTGGATCCGGTGCCGGTGGAGGTAAAGGTTCCGTGGGATTACGCGGTCCGGGTGAAACGCAGTTGGAAATGGACCGCCGTATCATTTTGAACCGCATGTCATTGCTGAAAGAGCGGTTGGCCGAAATTGACAAGCAGAAATCCACCCAGCGTAAGAACCGCGGGCGTATGATCCGTGTGGCTTTGGTGGGATATACCAATGTGGGAAAATCTACTTTGATGAATTTGCTGTCAAAGAGCGAAGTTTTTGCTGAAAACAAGCTTTTTGCCACATTGGATACCACGGTACGTAAGGTGATCATCGAGAATCTGCCGTTTCTGCTTACCGATACCGTAGGATTTATCCGTAAATTGCCGACGGATCTGGTTGATTCCTTTAAATCGACTTTGGACGAAGTGCGTGAGGCGGACTTGCTGATTCATGTGGTGGATATCTCTCATCCGGATTTTGAGGAACAGATTTCAGTGGTCGATAAAACGGTTGCTGATTTGGGGGCAGGTGGAAAGCCTACCATGATTGTTTTCAACAAGATAGATGCGTATACCTATATAGAGAAAGCGGAGGATGATCTGACTCCTAAAACCAAGGAAAATATTACCTTGGAAGAACTGATGAGGACATGGATGGCGAAATTGAATGATAATTGTATCTTCATTTCTGCCAGAGAGAAGATGAATATGGACGAATTGAAGACCATTATATACAATAAGGTGCGCGAACTGCATGTACAGAAGTATCCTTATAACGATTTTCTTTATCAGACATACGATGAAGAATAAATACCTATAGAAGATGAAAACTTATCGTTCGCTTACACAAGAAGAAATACAACAATTAAAAGAGAGATCGTGTACGGCTGTAAACTGGGCCGACATTGAAGTGGTAGAGAATTTTAAGACAGACTATATTTACCATACCCGTTTTTCAGGGAAGGTCAGATTGGGAGTCTTTGAAGACGAGTTTACGTTGGCGGGTGGTATGTGTAAGCATTCCGGATTGTATCATGCCACCTTGCATAATGTAACGGTGGGCGATAATTGCTGTATTGAGAATATAAAGAACTACATAGCCAACTATATAATCGGAGATTATACATTTATAGAGAATGTGGATATCATTCTGGTAGATGGCCGGAGCAAGTTCGGCAATGGGGTGGAAGTGGCTGTGCTGAATGAAACGGGTGGGCGTGAAGTGCCTATCCACGACCGTCTGTCGGCGCATCAGGCCTATATCTTGGCATTGTACCGTCACCGTCCTGAATTGATTTGCCGGATGAAGGCCATCATTGACCGGTATGCTGAGGAGAATGCTTCGGATACAGGCACTATCGGTCACCATGTCACCATTGTTGACGCGGGATATATAAAGAATGTGCGAATTGGCGATTATTGTAAGATAGAAGGGGCGGGACGATTGAAAAACGGCAGTCTGAACAGTAATGAACAGGCGCCTGTTCATATCGGTTACGGAGTGGTATGTGATGATTTTATTATATCAAGCGGCTCCAGCGTGGAGGATGGAACGATGCTGACCCGTTGCTTTATCGGCCAGGCATGTCATTTGGGGCATAACTATTCCGCATCCGATTCTTTGTTCTTCAGTAATTGTCAAGAAGAGAATGGTGAGGCATGTGCCATTTTTGCCGGACCCTTTACGGTGACTCATCATAAATCGACTTTGCTGATTGCCGGCATGTTCTCTTTCATGAATGCGGGTTCCGGCTCTAATCAAAGCAACCACATGTATAAGTTGGGGCCGATTCATCAGGGGGCTATGGAACGTGGGGCGAAGACTACGTCTGATTCTTATATTTTATGGCCTGCACGTGTGGGCGCATTCTCTTTGGTCATGGGGCGCCATGTGAATCATGCCGATACTTCCAACCTGCCTTTTTCTTATCTGATAGAGCAGCAGAACACCACTTACCTGGTGCCGGGGGTGAATTTGCGGAGTGTAGGTACGATCCGTGATGCCCAGAAGTGGCCGAAACGTGACAAGCGTAAAGACCCGAATCGTCTGGATCAGATAAATTATAACCTGTTGAGTCCCTATACTATTCAGAAAATGATGAAAGGGCGTAGTATTCTGAAGGAGTTGCGAAAAGTATCCGGCGAGACCTCGGAAACTTACTCTTACCAAAGTGCGAAAATCAAGAACTCTTCTTTAAATAACGGCATTCGTTTTTATGAAACGGCTATTCATAAATTTTTGGGTAATTCATTGATCAAGCGTTTGGAGGAGATCCGCTTTAAAAGTGATGAGGAAATCCGCGCCCGGTTGATGCCTGATACAGAGATAGGAACAGGGGAATGGGTGGATATTTCCGGATTGATCGCTCCTAAAAGTGAGATAGAGCGGTTGATGGCGGATATAGAATGCGGCATGCTGACCAATGTGGACCAGATTCATGACCGCTTTGTCGAGATGCATCGTAATTACTATACATACGAGTGGACATGGGCGTATGGGAAGATGCTCGAGTTCTATCATCTGCGTCCCGATGAAATGACGGCAAAGGATGTTATCGCTATTGTGAAGAAGTGGCAGGAGGCAGTTGTAGGACTGGATAAAATGGTCTATGCCGATGCGAAGAAGGAGTTTTCTTTGTCTGCCATGACGGGGTTTGGCGCGGACGGATCACGCGAGGAGATGGAGCAGGATTTTGAACAGGTGCGTGGGGTGTTTGAGAGTAATCCGTTTGTAACAGCGGTGTTGCAGCATATCGAAGTGAAAACAGCATTAGGTAATGAGTTGATAGAACGGATTGCTTCTATATGATACTTTCGATGAGCGTGTGTCCGGACTAAGATGAACGCTTGGAAAAGTTACAGATGGTAGCTGCCTATAAAAAGAGCCGTATGAATGCTGGAGCAATGATACGGCTCTTTCTATTGGAGGGCATTGGAGTGTTTGGACACTCCCTTTTTCTTATTTCTTCACCACAGGCAGTATCACTCTGCTTGCAGCTCCCTGCTGGTGATAAATCTTGATCTTCTGTTCCATCACAAAATCTTCTACCGTACAATGATAGGTGTCGATAAACTTTTGTGGATTGCGGTCAATAATGGGGAACCAGGAACTTTGAATTTGAATCATCAGTCTGTGTCCCGGCAGGAATGTATGCGCCACATCATACAGTGTATAATTGACTGGCGTTATTTCTTCGGGTTTGAAAGGCAACGGACGATCGAATCCTTCGCGGAAACGTCCTCTGAATAATTCGCCGCGGACCATCAGCTGGTAGCCACTCATTGGATAATTACTTTTTAAATAGCTGCGTGCCGCTTGGGGATATTCAAATTTTTCGGGATATACATCAATCACTTTCACCATAAAGTCAGCGTCGGTGCTGCTGATGGAGGTCATTAATTCCACTTCTATAGGGCCGGCCAGTGTCAATGTATCACTTAGCGGTTCCGTCATGAAAGTAATGACATCGGGACGTGAGGTGGCAAAGCGTTGGTCATCTACCATGAATTCTTTTGTCCGGTAAGTGGTAGGGTTTGCCGTATAGGGTACCGGACGTGACATATCCGAAATATATGCTGAATAAGATGCTTGTTCTGTCGGCGCTTGTGTGGATACCCGTCCGTTCTCGTGTATATAATAAGGTGTGCCGGCGGTCTTCTGTACCGGCCATTCGTCGTAGGTTTTCCATTCGTTCTCACCTGTATGGAATACATTTACTTTATGCTTGGGCTTTTCTCCCTTTCCTTCCAGGAAGTATCGGAAAAAAGGATATTCTATTTCGTCCATGTAATAAGCCGAAGTGCTTTTGCCAAAATACAGATTGCCGAAACCTTGAAATCCGCGTACCGTCCATGCTCCATGCCACCAAGGGCCGAATGTCAGGTATAAATCTGTTTCCGGTGATTGCTCTTTGATGGCTTTATAAAGATTCCAGGCTCCGTAGCAGTCTTCGGAGTCATACAGTCCGCCTACCACCAGCATAGCGGGCTTCAGGTTATAACAGGAGGTGCGTGCATCGCGTTCTTTCCAGAACTCATCAAAATCAGGATGATTTTTGATGTCGTTCCATAAGGTCTGTGTGGTGTCACGTACCAAGTCGTCCACATTCTTAAAGGTACCGAGTGCCAGGAAGTCGGTATAGACATCGTTCTTTACAATTTGGTTCATCACTCCTTTTCCTATGTGGCGTCCTTCCAGTCTGGGGAGGAAATTGGTAGTCTGCAACAAGGTGAAGGCTCCGTTGTGATGGCGGTCGTCTCCGCGGAACCAGTCGGTGACGGGAGCTTGTGGAGAGACGGCTTTCAGTGCCGGGTGATTGGAGGAAGCGGTCATGGTGGCATAGAAACCATCGTAGCTGATTCCCCATGTCCCTACATTCCCATTATTATATGTGTGGTGAATCAGCCACTCTATGGTGTCGTAGGTATCTGTAGCCTCGTCTATGTTCTTTTTATCTTTCTTGCCCTTTTTGTTTTTGTTGAGGGGGCGTACTTGTACAAATGTCCCTTCACTTTTATAACGTCCGCGTACATCTTGAAAGACGATGATGTACCGGTGGTCTATGTAGTTTTTCAGATTGGTTCTGAAATGGCGGTCGAATCCTTCTCCGTATGGAGAGCAGGAGTAAGGGCTGCGGTGCATTAAAATGGGATGCTGCCTGCTGTTGTCCTTGGGTTCATAAACTGCGGTGTAAAGCTTTACACCGTCACGCATGGGAATCATGACTTCCCGTTTCGTGTAGATTTCCTTCAGTTTGAGTTCGATACTGTCCGGTTGGTTTTTCGCCTGGCCTTGTGCCCACCCTCCGGAGATGAAAAAGCATAAGAGTAATGAAGTAATAACTAATAATTTGCCTAATTTTTTCATGTATAATGTGATCTTGTTTGAATGAGTTGGCAAAGGTAAGGACATTCCTTGAAAGTTTTCACGCTAATTAAGGAAAAAAATCGATAATAGTTACTACCTTTGTCACACTAATAACTTTTAACTAAAATAAGTATCAATATGGCAACACCTCCGTTCCACTATCAGCACATGTTCCCGTTGGGACCTGATAAAACCGAGTATTATTTGCTGACTAAAGACTATGTGTCAGTAAGTGAGTTTGAAGGAAAACCTATCTTGAAGATTGAAAAAGAAGGTCTGACCGCTATGGCTAACGCTGCCTTCCGTGATGTTTCTTTCTTGCTTCGCCGTTCACACAATGAACAGGTTGCTAAGATTCTGAGTGATCCTGAGGCAAGTGATAACGACAAATATGTAGCATTGACTTTCTTGCGTAATGCAGAAGTTTCCGCTAAAGGCAAATTGCCTCTTTGCCAAGACACAGGTACTGCTATCATCCATGGCGAAAAGGGCCAGCAGGTATGGACCGGTTACTGTGATGAAGAAGCTCTTTCTCTGGGGGTTTACAAAACTTATACAGAAGAAAATCTTCGTTATTCTCAGAATGCTCCCTTGAATATGTATGATGAGGTGAACACTAAATGTAACTTGCCTGCACAGATTGATCTGGAAGCTACCGAAGGGATGGAATACAAGTTCCTTTGCGTAACCAAAGGTGGCGGATCGGCGAACAAGACTTATTTATATCAGGAAACCAAAGCGGTGTTGAATCCGGCTACATTGGTTCCGTTCCTGGTTGAGAAAATGAAGACTTTGGGCACGGCTGCTTGTCCTCCTTATCATATCGCATTCGTCATCGGTGGTACATCGGCAGAGAAGAATTTGCTGACAGTCAAGTTGGCTTCCACTCACTATTACGACGAGCTGCCCACTACCGGTAATGAGTACGGACGTGCTTTCCGCGATGTGGAACTGGAAAAACAAGTATTGGAAGAAGCTTATAAGATTGGTTTGGGTGCACAGTTCGGTGGTAAGTATATGGCTCACGATGTCCGTATCATCCGTTTGCCCCGTCACGGTGCTTCTTGTCCTATCGGTCTGGGCGTTTCCTGCTCGGCCGACCGTAATATAAAATGTAAGATCAATAAAGACGGTATCTGGATTGAAAAGATGGATGATAAACCGGGTGAGCTGATTCCGGCAGCACTTCGTGAAGCAGGTGAAGGCGATGTGGTTAAGATTGATTTGAACCAGCCGATGGCGGATATCCTGAAAGAACTGACCAAGTATCCGGTGGCAACCCGTCTGTCATTGAATGGAACCATTATTGTAGGCCGCGATATCGCTCATGCTAAATTGAAAGAACGTTTGGATCGTGGCGAAGATCTGCCGCAGTATATCAAAGATCATCCTATCTATTACGCCGGTCCGGCAAAGACTCCGGAAGGTATGGCTTGTGGTTCTATGGGCCCCACTACCGCAGGACGTATGGATCCGTATGTGGATTTGTTCCAGTCACATGGCGGCAGCATGATTATGCTGGCAAAAGGTAACCGTAGCCAGCAGGTAACGGATGCTTGTAAGAAGTATGGCGGATTCTACCTGGGTTCTATCGGTGGCCCGGCTGCTATCCTTGCCCAGAACAATATCAAGAGCATTGAGTGTGTGGAATATCCTGAATTGGGTATGGAGGCTATCTGGAAAATTGAAGTGGAGGATTTCCCAGCATTCATTCTGGTAGACGACAAGGGCAATGACTTCTTTAAACAATTGAAGCCTCGTTGCGCTGGAAGTTGCAAGTAAATAAATGACTGAATAAGCGATAAGAGGGTGCCATAAGAAGACTTGTGACACCCTCTCTTTTGTATAAGACTGTCTGTATTTATCTTTTCCTTTCGCCCTTTGATTTTTTGTTCTTTATCTGTATCAACGTGATGGGATGTCTTGACGCTTCTGGAATCTATAATTCCGAGTCTGGGACTTTCCTGCTTACTGACCGATTTCCTTGCCATGCAGTGGAGAACATTGAGAAGCTCTTCCAACACACCTTCGAGTTTCCACTTGCGGAAATAGTAGTAAACTGTTTGCCAAGGGGCAAAGTCGGAAGGCAGCATTCGCCATTGACAGCCGCTCTTGCTGATATAGAATATGGCGTTCAGAATTTCTCTGAGACACTTTTTTCTAGTTCTTTCTTGTGGTTCCACTATATTTTTGATAACTTGCCACTGTTTTTCAGTTAGGTTAGTTGAATAATTGCTCATAACTATTTGTTTTGCAACCATAAAGTCACGAAAATCATGTTGATTAACCAGTTGAATAACAGATAAATATAAATAATTTAACCATTTCAAAACAGCTTCATAGACAACTTCAGAATTATGGAACAGAAAAGCAATTTAACATGCCTTAATTGCGGACGTACCTCTTCGGGGGTTTATTGTCCGGACTGCGGTCAACTTCTTCAAACTACCAAAAGGATAACAATGAAGACCTTCTGGAAGGAGGTAGCAATGAGTTTCTCAAGCTTGACTCCAGGTTTCTGGAGCACATTTGTCGGTCTCTTGCTACATCCTTGGCAGGTCATCAGACAATATATTAATGGTCGACGAGCCAAATATTCACCTCCTGTTACCATGGTGATGCAGCTCTTGCTATATTCCACATTTATTTATACAATTTTGGGGTATATCTTTCATGTGGACTTTTTTGCATCTTCTTCGGAAGACACCATATCTACAGGGAATTGGATTGTAAACATGTTGGTATCCTCGGATGTGATAGCCAAAATATTTATTGCATGTGTGCCTGCATTCAATTGTTATATTGCATACGGACTGACCACAGGGCGCAAATACAATCTTGCAGAATATTTGACTGCTGCAATCTATATGGGGTGTTCTTTTTCCATCTATAACAACTTATTGAAACCGTTGGCAATCTTTTACCCGGACACGGAACGTTTCATCAGGATTTCGATAATCATAATTATTGGAACTATATCCTTGTTGAAGGCATTTCCCGTAAAACAGTGGTGGCGAAGATGTTTGATATGGATTGGATTTATGTCGTTGAATATCCTAACATTGTTAATTGCGGTTTTAATTATGCTAATAGTACAGCTACTATGAAGGCTAAATTAATTATTTGATTGAAGTTGTAAATATGAATTGTTTTTGATTTGAATTTTATTATATGAATAAAGTAATTTCTTTAATTATTACATTGTTGTTATCTGCAATTATACCGGTATATAGACAAAAAGAAAAAAATGTAGTATATAAAGTAGGTGTGGGTGAACTTCTTTACGCACGCCAACAATCCCAATACGCTGAATCTGTACGAACCGGTATTATTAATGGATTAAGCAAAGTAAAGCGATTCCGTACGTTTGGCGGAGGTTTTTCTGAAACTGAAATTTCAGCAGATATACCGGTTTTATATATAAATGGACTATCAACAATATCTGTATTGTTTTTAAAACAGAAACAACCAAAGACAACAAAGGAAAAAAATCCATCACATCATATTATCGCGGACATATAAGCTTGACAGTCAATCTGCAAGATGCGTATATCGATCTTGGATTTACAGATGGTGTGGTTAAAGGACTACAATTTGATGTTTACCTTGTTAAAGACATATCCGGGATCTATGGAACACACGTATTGCCAATTTCTATATGTGTTCCGGTAATACGTTCTAATTCACGTTTGTATCTCGTAATCCGCTTCTCGAGTAATACTTTCTCGTCTATACCGACTTTTTCCGGATTATAAGGTGTTTGGCTTGCAACCATGGCAAAGAATATTTCAGGAACCTTGTGGGTAGTGGCGATGACTTCGGCTTTGCCTCCAGCCCTTGAACGTATCCTGCGGTAGAAATTCCCCAATTGGTTTTTCGCATTGGCGAGCGAGGAAGTGATACTTCGGAAAATCAACCCTACATTGTTTTGATGGTGTGGCACGTGGCTTGATATTCTTTTCCCTCCTGATATCTTGGTATTTGGTGCGATGTTGCACCAACAGCAGAACTGTTTGGAAGACGGAAACTTCCGGGTAAAGCCGTGTCCCAGTTCACTCATCAGTTCAAGTGCGGTCAGGTGGTTTATGCCGGATTTTTCCCGTAATGTCAGGCAGGACAAGCGTAAGTTTTATGTTCATCTGCTGCATGGCTTTCTGCATACGCAGGACTATGCTTGAGGCCTTACGGGAGAGGGTGTCACGATGACAGGTGAGTGTCCTCATCCGTTTGGCGTCGTTGTGCGGTTGGAAACTTACCTTGAGCAACCCGTACTGGTGCAGTAACATCAGCCATTCGGCATCCGACTCGTCGGTTTTCCTCCCCGTTATGTTCTTCACGTTCCTTACGTTGGTCAATACGACATCCAACCCGTCCTCCTGAAAGCGGCAGAACAACGGTATCCAGTAAGCCCTGGTGGATTCCATTGCGACTGTCTTTATGCCGCACTCCCTGAGCCATGCCGAGATGGCGTGCAGGTCGGATGTATATGCTCCGAAGCACGGTTGTTGTCCTTGGAGCGGTCGGCAGGGACGCAAACTTGCATGATACCGTCCGCGATGTCTATCCCCGCCGCATCGGGATTGACTATCCGGAGTTCCGCACCTTTGGCGGTCTTGACTTTTTTTGCCATGGTAATGTTGTTACTGTTGTTGATGGATAAAGGCATAAGCCATGTCCTGTCAATGAGCATTCTTCTATACGGCCTCTGACGGCCAATCTTCAATTCGCAGGACAAGGAGCCATACTCTTTTGTGGGATTAAAAAAAACAAGAAACAACCGGCTTGCTTCTTATGCCTACAGCAAAGGTAACTAAAAATGTTTCTGCCGCCACAGGCGGTGGAAACGTTCTGTGTTCCATTCTGATTTCAATCAAGACAAAGGCTTGGCTTTACTCTTTTCGGAAGTTTGTTTCCAGATACGTACCATGTAGAATGCGCAATGTGTGAACGCAAAAACAAATGAAATAAGAAGCAAGGTCTTGTCTTCTTCCCAGCCCACGGTTTGCTGGTGCCATAATCCGGTAATAACAGAAAGTATGGATAAGGTAATTCCTGCCATGTTCAGGATAGTAAGTCCGCGGCGCCGTGCCACGTTATGCTCCAGTTTGCTATGCTTCACTCCATAAAGAGCATAGACATCCAAACCTATCAGCATCCACAACACCAATCGGATCCAAGTGTCAGCCGGAAGGAAAAGCATCATGCAGAGGCAGGTCAGAATGCCCAGAATCGGTATTACAGGAACAAAAGGAGTTTTAAAGGCACGATGTACGTCAGGCATGCTCTTACGCACGATCAATACGGCCGCGCAGACCAATGTGAAGGCGAATAAGGTACCTATGCTGGTCATTTCTCCCGCCACACGTGCCGGAACAAACGCTGCCAGCCCTCCTACAATGACCATGAATAATAAATTGCTATGTGCCGGTGTGCGGTATTTCTCATGAATCTTTGAAAAGAAAGGAGGTAACAGACCATCACGGCTCATGCTAAGGAATACACGGCTTTGTCCCAACAGAGTTACCATAATAACCGAGCAGTAACCGAATAAAATAGCCAGTACGATAGCCCGGTTCAGCCACGGATAATCCGGATGAATCACTCCGGAGGCATCTGCATGTCCCATGTGGTCAATGGCAACAGCGACAGGCGCAATGCCTTGCTGGCCGGCAAACTCGGAGTAGTGTGCCACCCCCGTCATGACGTAGGCAAAGACCATATAGAGGATGGTACATATCAGCAATGAACCCAGAATGCCGACAGGCATATCCCGTTTCGGATTCTTTGTTTCCTGAGCGGCTGTACTTACGGCGTCAAAACCAAGAAAGGCGAAAAATACAATAGCTGCTCCACGCAATACGCCCGAGAATCCGAACTCGCCTAAAGTACCTGTATTGGCAGGAATATAAGGAACATAATTCTCAGCATTAATGTATTTCCATCCTAATACAACGAAAATAAGAATCACCGCCACTTTCAAGAATACAATGAACCCGTTGAAGATGGAGCTTCCTTCTGTCCCACGAATCAGAAACAGGCTCATCAATACTACAATCAGTGCAGCCGGTATGTTTACGATGCCTCCGTCCCACGGACAGGCTGCCAGTGCATGGGGAATGTTTATCCCCACTCCTTCCAGAAAAACAACAAGGTACCTGCTCCAGCTGATACTGACCGTGGTGGCGGCAACGGTATATTCCAACACCAGATCCCAGCCGATAATCCAGGCTATCAGCTCGCCCATGGTGGCGTATGAGTAGGTGTAAGCGCTACCCGCTACAGGAATCATGGAAGCAAATTCGGCATAACACAATCCGGCAAAGCAGCAACCGATGGCTGCTATGGCGAAAGACAACGTGATGGCAGGACCGGTATATCCTGCGGCTACTGTTCCGGTGATGGAAAACAATCCCGCACCGATGATGACTCCTACGCCTAATGCGATCAGACTCCAAGGTCCCAAAACTCTTTTCAGCGCTTTGTTTCCGGACTCACTGGCTTCGGCTTGTAAGGCGGCAAAAGGTTTCTTAATAAATAATCCCATATCTTTTTACAACGTATTTAGTGATAATTGTGTGCAAAGGTAAGGATAACTGCCTTGAATTACAAGCTCTAAGTGAAGTCTATAACGATTATTCGAGGTATTTCGTTATTCTTCCGCTGAGTTGGAGCAGTGAAATCTCGCAAACTTTTGTGTTGTATTCGGCGGACAGGATACGCTCCTCGGCATCAAGAAGGCTTTTCTGGGCCTCGCGCATTTCAATACCGGAGAGGTCGCCGAGCAGATAACGTTCTTTGGCTATCTCGTGGTTCTCACGGGCTGCGACCAGGTTCTGGCGTTCCAGATTCAACAGGCGCAGGTTGTTGCGGTAGGCTTGCCACAGATTGCTCAGATCTGCTTTCAAACCGAGTTCCAGTTGTTCTTTTTCCAGCTGGGAGTTCCGTATTTGCAGACTGGCGTTCCGTTTCTCGCGGCGGCGGTTGCCATCCCATAGATTGATGCCTATGGTGATTCCTCCGTTCACTCCCCAGTTGCTTCTCTGGCGGGTGGCGTTGGTTTCATATTTATTGAAAGTATAGCCATAACCGGCATTCAACTTGACGTAAGGATAATTACGGGATAGCACCTGCCGGTAATCCAATTGGGCGAGCGTTGTGTTCTGACCGGCTTTCAGCAGGTTGGCATTCGTCTTAAGGGTGGATTCCCATAACTCGTCATAGTTCAGGGCGTCATTGACTGTGATGATGGAGTCGTTGACACGCAGCGGGCGGTTGACTTCCTGCACGGCCATCAGTTCATTCAGGGTGATACGTGAGGTAACCACCAGTTCCTGTTGTTTCATGTATTGCGCACTGTCTGCATTGAAGTCCACTTTGGCTTGTTGATAATCCAGCCGGGAGAAGTTACCTATATGATAGCGTTCTTCGACAATGCGCAGGCGTTCTTTGGATAAGGACACAGCGTAAAGGAAGTTCTTCAGACGGATTTCCTGTTGTACATAATTGTAGTATTCGGCAGTGAGTCCTGCAATGAAATCCTCCAGGGTGATACGGGTGTTGGTTTCTCCCTGGCGTTCCAGTTCCTGAAGTTTCTTGTAGGTGGTGCTGATATTGAACCCGTCGAACAACGTCCAGTTTACATTCAGTCCGGCTTTTAAAGTCTGGTCGTAGATGCTTCGTTCGCTGGTTGTGGCGCCTGTACTACGGTTTTTTGTATCGGTATTGTCCAGCGTACCCGTATATCCGGCAGACAGATCTACCGTAGGCAGATAACCGGCATTGGCCAGTGTGGCATTGTTATGGCTGATTTGTTCTTCATTCCGGGTGATACGTATGGAATAGTTGTTGGCAAGCCCTTCCTCCAGGCATTTTTTCAAGGTATAAGGATATTGCGCATAGGCGGAAGCCACCCATGCGGTGCAGATACATAAAGTTATAATGATTCGTTTCATACAGTTTCTGTTTTAACGTTTCGGTTGGTAGATATATAACTATAAATAGCCGGTACAATGTACATGGTCAGGAAAGTGGATACTAACATTCCTCCCACAACAGCCGTACCCATGGCGATACGCTGGTTGGCGCCTTCTCCTGTTGCGAATGCCAGTGGAATCAAACCCAACACAGTCGAGGTACTTGTCATGAGAATAGGGCGCAAGCGTTGCAAAGCGGCATCCCGGATGGCCTGCATCTTGTTTTCTCCGTCCTCCTGCTTCTGATTGGCGAATTCCACAATTAAAATACCGTTCTTTGCCACCAGGCCTATCAGCATGATGATACCGATCTGGCTGAAGATGTTCATCGTGATGCCTCCTGTATACATGAAGATCAGTGCTCCGGCAATGGCTAGCGGGACGGTCAGCATGATAATGAACGGGTCTTTGAAACTTTCGAACTGTGCCGCCAGAATCAGATAGATCAGTATCAAGGCCAGGATGAAAGCAAACATCAGGCTGGACGAGCTTTCCCGATAATCTTTGGAGTCTCCCGACAAGGCGGTGCGGAAAGTCTCGTCCAGGGTCTGGGCGGCTATCTTGTCCATTTCTTCCAAACCTTGTCCGATGGTTTTTCCATCTGCCAGTCCGGCAGATACGGTGGCGGAGATAAAACGGTTGTAGTGGTACAATTTAGGAGGAGCTACGGACTCTACAAACTCTACCAGATTGTCCAATTGAATCATTTCCCCTTTGTCGCTCCGTATGTAAATGGATTTGATATTGGCGGGGGTATTACGCTGCTGACGGTTTATCTGCCCTAAAATCTCATATTGTTTTCCGTTCATATAGAAATAGCCCATGCGTTGTCCGCTGAGGCCGTATTGCAATGTTTCGGCTATGTCGCGCACACTTGCCCCCATCGTCCCTGCTTTGTCGCGGTTGATATTCACTCTCATTTCCGGACTGCTGAACTTCAAGTCCACATCCGCCATCTGGAAGGTGGGGTTATCGTATACCTTGCTCAAGAACTCGGGCAGTATCTTCTCCAGTTTTTCTATACTGACAGCTTGCAGTACATATTGTACAGGCATACTTCCTCTTCGTCCGCCGAAAGAAGACTGCTGTTGCACAAAGGCACGCGCTTTCGTCTTGTTGCGGATGGCTTTTGAGATACGTTCGGCCACTTCCATCTGGGTATAATTACGGTCTCTGATATCCTTCAGGGTGATGCGTATGTTTCCGCTACCGCTGGAAACACGTGCGGTTACGGAGGCGGCATCGGGCACAATAGAGTCTACCAGCTGATTGATATCTTCCGTATAATCGCGGATATATTCGTAGCTGGCGCCTTCAGCGGCACGGGTGTTGATGCTGATTTGCGAACGGTCTTCCATGGGGGCCATTTCGGCAGGTATCTGAACCCAAAGCACCCCGATGGCTGCCAGCATCATCACGGTAATGGGGATAGCCCATATCCGTCTTTTAAGAAAAGCGTTCAGCGAGCGGGCATATACCCGGTTCATGCCTTCAAAGAAAGGTTCCGTCTTTTGATAGAACCAACCTTGTTTTTCCCGTTTTATCAATAATTTCGTTGCCAGCATGGGGGTGAACGTCAGTGCGGCAAAGGAAGATATGATGACCGAACCTGCCACGACAAAACTGAACTCACGGAACAGACGTCCGCTGGTTCCTTCCATAAACACAATGGGCAGGAACACAGCCACCAGCGTGATGGTGGTGGAGATAACCGCGAAGAAAATTTCTTTCGCCCCTTCTATGCCCGCTTCGAACGGACGCATCCCCCGTTCTATGCGGATATAGATATTCTCTGTCATCACGATGGCGTCATCCACTACCAATCCTACGGACAATACCACCGCCAGCATGGTCAGCACATTAATGGAGAAGCCGGCGATGTACATCACAAAGAAAGACCCGATAAGCGAGACCGGAATGACGATGCAGGGAATCAGTGTCACGCGCCAGTCGCGCAAGAACAGGAAAATGATGATGATAACCAGTACGAATGCTTCATACACCGTACTTTTTACTTCATCAATAGAGGCGCGGATAAACTTGGTATTGTCGAAACCGTAGCTGTATTTCACATCATCGGGCAGATCCTTTTTCATTTGTTCCATACGCTGGTACACGGCATCGGCTATTTCGATATGGTTGGCACCCGGTTGCGGAATGACAACCACACCTACCATCGGCACTCCGTTCATTTTCATGTAACTCTTGATGTCGGCCGGCCCCAGTTCGGCATAACCGATATCGCTGAAACGGACTACCCGGCCGCCTACTTCTTTCAATATGATGTTATTGAATTCTTTAGCCGTATGCATCTGTCCCATCGTGCGCAGAGTCAGTTCTACTGTATTTCCTTCAATGCTGCCCGAGGGAAGTTCTATGTTTTCACTGGTGATTGCATTCCTTACATCTACCGGAGTTATACCATACCCTGCCATTTTGGTAGGATCGAGCCACAGGCGCATGGAGTAACGTTTTTCTCCCCAGATGGAAACACTACTTACATCCGAGATGGTTTGCAACTGCTCTTTTACGGTCAGGTCGGCTATCTCGCTCAGTTCCAGCAAGGAACGGCTGTCGCTCTGGATAGCTACCATCAGGATAGGTACCGCATCGGCATCTGCTTTGGATACGGTGGGAGGGTCACAGTCGCGTGGCAGATAGCGCTGCGCACGGGATACCTTGTCGCGTACGTCATTGGCAGCGGTTTCCAAATCAACGGATAACTCAAATTCTACCGTGATGCGGCATTGCCCCTGTTGGCTGACACTGGACAAGGACCGGATTCCCGGAATACCGTTGATGTTCTGTTCCAAAGGCTCGGTGATCTGATTCTCGATGACATCGGCATTGGCACCCGAGTAACTACAGGTGACCGAAATGATGGGATTGTCCACCGAAGGATATTCGCGGACTCCCAATGTGTTGTAACCGATCAGTCCGAAAAGTAATATAATGATGGTAAGCACGGTGGCGAGCACAGGCCTACGGATACTAAGTTCGGAAATATTCATA
The DNA here is from genome assembly GCA_011959205.1 of Bacteroidaceae bacterium. GTDB lineage: Bacteria > Bacteroidota > Bacteroidia > Bacteroidales > Bacteroidaceae > Phocaeicola. Next base: position 21,384 of record BLLV01000303.1, on the reverse strand, counting down.
AAAGTATTTTTTAGTAGTTAGTTGATGGCCTGAATCTCTACAGGCATTCCCTTACGCAATTGCAGTGTACCTGATGTCAGGATGGTATCGCCCACAGACAATCCTTGTACAATCTGTACTTCGGCTTCGGTGCGGAGACCGATGACCACATCTGCCGGTTCTGCCACTCCGCTGCGATAAACAAATACTTTATTCTTGCCCATTTCGGGGACGATGGCTTCGGATGGAATCGCTATGGCGTCTTCTATTTCTTTTTGTTTTAATTGGATATCTGCATATCTTCCGGCCAATAATTCACCGTTACGGTTGGGGTAGATGGCACGGATGTTCAATGAGTGGGTTTCCATATCGATACTGGATTCGGTGGCATATACCTGTGCATGATAGGCCTCCAGTCTCCCTCCTACTTTGAACTCCAGATTCGTTCCTTTTTTTATTTCCCGGGCATAACGTTCCGGAACGGCGAACTCTACTTTCAGCGGAGTCACTTTGGTCAGTTTGGCCACTACGGTAGTGGGGGAGGCGTAGGCCCCTGTGCTGACCTGACGCAATCCGATGATGCCGTCGAATGGGGCACGGAGTTCGGTCATGTCAATGTTGGCCTTGATATTTTCGATGTCGGCATTTAGCGTGGCAAGTTCGGTTTTTACCTGTTCGTATGCTTCTTTACTGACCGCGTCGCGTTTCAGCAGGGCGTTTTGGCGGAACACCCGGTCTTCAGCCAGAGGTATCTGTGCTTCCAGACGTTTTAATTGTGCTTGCAGCTGCCGGTCGTTTACTTTGGCCAGCAGTTCCCCCCGCTTTACCAATGTGCCCTCTGTGAAGAAAATATCGGTGATCTTTCCGGATGTTTCAAAAGACAGACTTACTTCTTCATCGGGTACCAGACGTCCGGTAACCAGTATCTCATCTGTGAGCAAGTGCGGTTTTATCACTTGTGCATTCACTTTCAGGGTGCGTTGTTTGTTTTCTTTGGGTAAAGCATTGGCGGCTGTCAGTTCTTCATTCTCGCGAGGGGTAAATTGATAGATGCCTAATCCTGCCAAGCCGGCTCCGATTAATATGATAATTCCCCATTTGGTTCGTTTGTTCATGTGCCTTTCTATGTGGTTTTAATAAATATGTTGATGCAAGGTTAGATAAAAGGACGTGGCGTTCAGTTTAAACGCCACGTCCTTTTTTAATATTTTTTTTCGTTTGCCAGTTTCCACATCGCCAGGAAGGAGGCTTTGGTTATATCGACTATCTTCATCCAATTGATTTTAGGTGTCTCATCCCCCGGCAGGTGATAATCGGGGTGCCCATTAGTGTGATACCATATAATAGGTATGCCCAGTTTGGCAAAAGTGCCGTTGTCACTGCCTCCCACGGGATTATCCCAGGCCCGGTAATCGGGGGATAACTGCAAGCGGTAGTCTTCAATATCTTTTTTTAACCAGTCGCCAAAAGCCTGATGGGCTGCGGTATAGAAATAAACGAAATAATCGGGCTGGTCTTCCCGGTTGTTACGTCCTATCATGTCATAGTTCAGATAGCCTTTTACCTTTTTAATATCCGGATAGTTCATGGCGAAATAACGAGATCCCAGTAATCCCTTTTCCTCACCGTCCCAAAAGGCGAAGATAACGGTACGCTCCGGTTGCTGGCCGGTAGCAAGAAAAGCACGGGCTACTTGTAATACGGCTTGAACGCCTGATGCGTTGTCGTCTGCCCCATTATAAATCTGGTCTCCTTCCAGCATCGGGTCGTAGCCAAGGTGGTCGTAATGTGCGCCGATAATGACAATCTCATTGGGGTTCTTTCCTTCTATTTTGCCCAAGATATTGCGTAAGGCAAGCTTTTGATGTACCACTTTTTTCAGTGCGGCAATAGAGTCGGGATGTACTTGCCAGCGTTTTCCTTTCACTTGCCGTTCGGCGTGATATACATCAAAGGGTTGTACATAATCTTCGGCCAGTGGTTTGATGCCCATCTGTTTCAGGCAGGAAATGATATAGTTGCCTGCAATGCGTCCGCCTTTCCATCCGGCTTCGCGTCCTTCCAGTTCGTCACAGGCCAGAAAGCCGATGTGTGCTTCGGCAGTGGCGCGGTTGATGGATTCGACTCCTTTCTTTTCGGGAGCCGCTTTTTTAGGAGAGGCGGCATTCAGTCCGGTGGCGCATAATGCAGCCCATGCAATAGCTAAGAGGTATTTTTTCATACAGTGGTGGTTTTTAATAAGCGGCGCGGTACTTGCCTTCTTCCTTGTCTTCCAGCATGTTCAGGTAAGAAGTGTAGCGTGACTCGCTGATGAGATGTTTCTCCACAGCATCGCGTATGGCGCATCCGGGTTCGTGCCTGTGGGTGCAGTTTCCATACTTGCAATGAGCGGAATATTCAAATATTTCTTTAAAGTAATGGCCTACTTCCTCTTCTTCCATATCGAATGTTCCGAAACCTTTGATACCCGGCGTGTCGATAAGGTATCCGCCGTCATGGACAGGGAACATTTCGGAAAAGGTGGTGGTATGCATTCCTTTGTTATGATAATCGGATATTTCGCCTGTTTTCAAGGTCTGTTCAGGCAAGATGGCATTGATCAGGGTCGATTTGCCCACTCCTGAGTTGCCGGAAAGCAAAGTAACCTTTCCTTCCAGGTCTTTTTTCACTTCGTCTGTACCGGTGTTATTCAGGGCAGAGACCTTGAAGCAAGGATAACCGATGTGCGTGTACAGGTTTATCAAGGCGTCCATGTAGCGTGTGTCGTCCTCGTTGTATCTGTCTATCTTGTTGAATATCAGCTTTACGGGTATACGGTATGCTTCAGCGGCGGCCAGGAAACGGTCAATGAATATAGTTGAAGTTTCAGGATAATTGATGGTCACAATCAGCATACATTGATCCAGATTGGCGGCCAGTATATGCGATTGTTTGGAAAGGTTGGAGGCGCGCCGGATGATATAGTTTTTGCGGTCTTCTATCTCACAGATAAAGGCAGTTCCTTCATTGTTGGTGATGATTTGTACATAATCTCCTACGGCGACAGGATTGGTACTCCGAATACCTTTCAAGCGGAAATTTCCTTTAATCTTGCATTCGATGGTACGTCCGTCTTCTGCTTTGACCAGATACCAGCTGCCTGTGTTTTTTATTACTAATCCTCTCATAAATTAAAATGAAGAAAGAATGATGAAGAAAGAAGTTCCTTCTTCATTATTCGTTCCTCATTATTTTTAGTTCTTCATTAAACCGTCATAATTTCTTTATCTTTCTCTGCCAGCAGTTCTTCAATCTTCGCAATGTATTTATCGTGTACTTTCTGAAGTTTGGCTTCCGCATTCTTTTGCTCGTCTTCGGGCATGCCCTCTTTAACAGCCTTTTTCAGTGCGTCTATGGCGTCACGGCGTGCGTTGCGGATGCTTACTTTTGCGGTTTCGCCTTCGCCTTTACATTGTTTGGCCAGTTGCTTGCGGCGTTCCTCTGTCAATGGCGGAATGCCCAGGCGGATAATTTCTCCGTTGTTTTCGGGAGTGATGCCCAGGTCAGAGTCCATGATAGCTTTTTCGATGATGCGGAACATGCTTTTGTCCCATGGCTTGATGGCGATGCTGCGTGCGTCGGGAGTTGTCACGGCGGCTACGTTACTGATGGGGACCATGCTTCCATAAGAGTCCACACGAATGCCGTCCAGTAATCGGGTACTGGCTTTTCCTGCACGAATGTGCGCCAAGGCCTCTTCCAAATACATGACGGCCATGTCCATTTTCTCTTGTGCGTCGTTGATGCAAGTTTTTGCGTCTATCATACTGTTCTGTTATTTAAGTTGTTTATGGATTCGTCTTTAGTGAAACAAAAGTAATTTATTTTTTGGTCATCTGCAATAAAAGGGAGATGATTTTATCTTTCTGACCGCCATTTATCGTATCATCACTCGTTCAAGTTGTCGGAGCTTGATTAAAAACAGATGAAAAGTTTTTGTGTTTTGTCGGATAACAGCTATCTTTGTTTCTATCCCGTTAACGGAATAAAAACAATGGAGAATATGGAAGAAAATTACAGACGATACCCCATAGGCATACAGAATTTTGAGCAGTTGCGTAACCGGAATTGTGTATATGTGGATAAGACGGAGCTGGTTTACCGGTTGGCCAACACGGACAGTGTGTATTTTCTGAGCCGTCCGCGGAGGTTTGGGAAAAGCTTGCTGGTGTCCACCCTCGAGGCTTACTTTCAAGGGAAAAAAGAGTTGTTCAAGGGGCTGGCCATGGAGCGTCTGGAAAAAGACTGGAACGTGTATCCGATATTTCATATTGATTTCAGTCTGACTAAATATACCACCCTATTCGATTTGCAGGAACAGTTGAATCTGTTTTTACTTCGTTGTGAAAAGGTTTATGGGGCGGAAAAGGAGGAAAAGACTCCTGCCGCCCGTCTGCAAGGTATGATCCGCCGTGCGTATGAACAGACCGGTCTGCCGGTCGTTGTCCTGATTGACGAATACGATGCTCCTCTTCTGGACAGTAATTCCAACATCCCCTTGCAGCAGGAGCTTCGGAATGAGTTGCGTAAGTTTTTCAGTCCCCTCAAGGGATTGGGGCAATATCTTCGTTTCCTCTTTATCACGGGAATCAGCAAGTTCAGCCAGATGAGCATCTTCAGCGAACTGAATAATTTGCAGAACATCAGTATGCGGGATGACTTCAGCGCGATATGCGGCATCACCGAGCGGGAGTTGCTGGACGAGCTTCGTCCGGACATCGAGCGGATGGCTTTGGCGAACGGTGAGACGTACGAAGCAGCCTGTGCGCATCTGAAGCGACAGTATGACGGGTATCATTTCAGCAAGCATTGTGAGGATATTTACAATCCTTTCAGCCTGTTCAATGCCTTTAACGCAAAGGAGTACAAGAATTTCTGGTTCTCTACCGGCACTCCTACTTTTTTGATTGATTTGTTGCAGGAAACGGATTTTGACGTGCGCCAGCTGGAGGGGGTGGAGGCTACCGACGAGCAGTTTGATGCCCCGACGGAACGGATTACCAGTCCTATTCCCGTTTTATATCAAAGTGGTTACCTGACGATCAAGGGATATGATCCCGAATTCCAGGTGTACCGGCTGGCCTATCCCAACGGGGAGGTGCGCAAAGGTTTCATCGAGTCCCTATTGCCCGCTTACTTGGAGTTGCCGGGTCAGAGCAGTACTTTTTATGTGGTTTCCTTCATTCGCGATCTTCGTAAGGGGGATATAGAGAGCTGCTTGGAACGTACGCGTTCTTTCTTCGCTTCCATTCCCCATGATCTGGAGAACAAGACGGAGAAGCATTACCAGACCATCTTTTATTTGTTGTTCCGCCTGATGGGGATGTATGTGGACAGCGAGGTGAAAAGTGCGGTGGGGCGTGCGGATGTGGTCATAAAGATGCAGGATGCCATTTATGTGCTGGAATTTAAATATGACGGTACGGCCCGGGAGGCATTGGCGCAGATAGACAGCAGGCAGTATGCTGTCCCTTATCGCAAGGATGGCAGGCGCATCGTGAAGGTGGGGATTAATTTCGACAGTGCTACCCGTACTATCGGGGACTGGGCGATAGAGGTGGAAGATACGGTGGATAATTGATAGCTTGTAGGCGGAGGGACATTTCGAAGGTGGCTGCCTGCTTTTACAGGCTTGATAACCGGAGGACGTTAGGATAACTTGCATATTCTCGGAGTTTACCTTGGACTATAATGCATGGATGAATGCCTTAAGCCTTTCTTCTCTGTATACTAAGGCTTAGCTGTGCGGAAGAAACCTCTTAATCTACGGGAAAAATACTTTTCTTTGAAAAGAAGAATAAGAAGGTTATCCTTTTGAAGTATGTTGTTTCTAGATATAATGATGAGGCAGTGAAAGACATCAACAGAATTGGGGTAAGTCTGGTTGGTAAGCATTATCTTTGCATTAAAAAAAGATGATAACTTTATATCTAGCCCGCCATGGGCAGACAGAAGAGAATATTGCCCGTATTTTCCAAGGCCACATGCCGGGCACACTGACGATTGAAGGAGTAGCACAGGCTGAAACCTTGCGTGATACTTTGCGCTCCATACCTTTGGATGCGGTGGTCAGTAGTGATTTGAAACGGTGTGTGGATACGGCCCGTATTGCGTTGGAAGGTCGGAACCTGCCTTGGGAGAAAACGGTCTTGTTGCGTGAAATAGATTGGGGGAGTTGGACGGGGCTTGCCATTAAAGAAGTTGATTTGGAACATTTTCCGGCAGATGTGGAAACGGAGGAGATGCTCTATGAACGTGCGGGCCGTTTTGTGGACTACCTGAAAGGGCGGTATGATGGGAAACAGGTGTTGGCCGTCGGGCACGGACTGATAAACAGGGCGGTACAGGCACACATTCAAGGAGTGACTTTGGAACACTTACGTAGTGTGCCAAAGATGAATAATGCGGAATTACGCAGGTTCAAATTATGCTCGGCGAACAGTTGTTGAAAAACAGGGTTAATAGAAAAAAAATTATGATAATATAGTCGTATAATTATCCCAACCATGTCTTGTATAGACAGGAAAAGTAATAGCTTGTCTGAAGATGAGTGACATTTCACATACGTGTCCGGAGAGTCCGTGCATACCAGACGCGGTTTGCACAAAACACCTACAACGGAGTTTTGCAAAACTGCTGCCACTGCTACCACTCACACCCATGAAACCACTATGGACAGGGCGTTCCGTAGGGTGGTGGCAGCACTTTTTTTTATGCGGTAAAAAGGGCTGCTGCCACCACTTTTACCTTTTTTTACCCCGATACGGCCGGAAGAAGGGGAAAATACATGAGGCGGAAGATGATCACATGCCGAGAAAATGAGACGGGTACGGACATACATTCCCCAAGAACCACACCGATAGAACGGATCCTACTGACGGACAAAACATTGAGTGCAACTTGCCAAAACTACAGTTACATCCCGCCAAAGCCACAGTTACAATTGGGTGGAACTTTAGTTTCACCCTGACGGAACTCGAGTTTTACCCTGATGGAACTGTAGTTTCACCCTGATGGAACTGTAGTTTCACCCTGATGGAACTGTAGTTCCAGCCTGACGAAACCGATTGAAACTCCTTGTCCGTGTACGCGTTTATACAGGCGAACGAGGTTAATCGTACGTATCAACAGGCGTTTTCGTCAGCCCCGGCAAGACAGTCGAGAAGTATTGCACTGCCGGAAAAAACGGATAAAGGTGGTGGCAGCACGCCTTTTCAGCACCTAAAAAAAGGTGCTGCCACCACCCGTCAGAATCCCCTGTTCATGGTGGTTTTAGAGAGAAGGTGGTAGCAGTGGTAGCAGTTTTGCAAAACTCCGGGAGGGAAATTTGAATGATTTACATTTTTTGCTGATGTAAGCATAGGCTGTTCACCCATTTGTCACTTAGGAGGAAATAAAGAATAGCAAATGGATGAACAGGATGAAGAAATCAGTTGTGTACCAGCGTACCTATATTTTCACCGGTCATTACTTTTTTCAGATTACCTACTGTGTCCATATCGAAAACGATAATAGGCAGGTTGTTTTCCTTGCACATGCAGGTTGCTGTAAGATCCATCACTTTCAAACCGCGCTTTAATACCTCATCGTAGGTGATATCGTCAAATTTTGTAGCGGTGGGGTCTTTTTCAGGATCAGCTGTATAAATGCCGTCCACACGTGTGCCTTTCAGCATCACATCGGCTTCTATCTCGATACCACGCAGGGAAGATCCGGTATCGGTAGTGAAAAACGGATTGCCTGTTCCGGCAGACATGATCACAACTTCTCCGTTTTCCATCGCTTCAATCGCTTTCCATTTGTTGTAAAACTCACCAATGGGTTCCATGCGGATAGCTGTCAACACACGTGCCTTGACTCCGGCGGCTCCCAATGCGGAACTCAATCCCAAGCTGTTGATAACGGTTGCCAACATGCCCATTTGGTCACCTTTTACACGGTCAAAACCTTTGGAAGCTCCACTCAGCCCCCGGAAGATGTTTCCGCCACCGATTACAATACCTATTTGTACGCCAAGGTCGTGTATCTCCTTGATTTGTTGCGCATATTCACCCAGACGTTTTTCGTCTATACCATATTGCTTTTCTCCCATCAGGCTTTCGCCGCTCAGCTTCAGTAGAATTCTTTTAAATCTTGCCATATTGGTTTGTCTTTTAGTTTTTTGCAAAGATAAAAATATTAATCTTTTTTGCTTGTCTTATATCCTAAAATATTTCTTCCCATGACTCCCTGCATCACTCCGCGAAGTAGAAGATAGGTAATGAATGCCATCCATAGAGCGTGATTGCCCATTGACCCCCGGGAACCGTAGTAAATAAGAAAGAAACTGACAGAGGCTATTATCATGGCTTTCAGCATCAGTCGGGTGGCTGTGGCACCGATGAATATTCCATCAAGCAAAAAGGCGGAGAAACCTGCCAGCGGAATGGCGAGTACCCAATAAAAATAACTTTCGGAAGCATGGATGACGGTCGTCTCGTTGGTCAGTAATCCGAGAAAGGATTGCCCTCCTATGCCATATAATAAAGTGAAAGCAAGTGACAGGCCTAGTCCCCAGCCGAATAGTTGGCGAACCGTCTTGTGAAGCGCTTTCCGATTATTGGCTCCGATGTATCTTCCTGCCAATGCTTCTCCGGCGTATGCGAAGCCGTCCATGATGTAGGAGAATAAAGTGAATAATTGCATCAGTAATGTATTGACCGCCAGCACTACTTCGCCTTGTGCCGCACCTGCCGAAGTGAAAAAGACAGTAACCGCCACCAGGCAGATGGTACGGAAAAAGATATCCCTGTTTACTTGGAAGAAACGGTACATGGCCTGTTTGTCAAAGAAGGAATGCCATTCGATGCGTTTCCGCAGGGTGCTGTAGTAGCGTAACCACAACAAATATGCCATGACTAGCCCGGCGTATTGTGCAGTTAATGTTCCGATAGCGACCCCTTCTATTTTCATTCCTAACCCATATACTAGAAGAAGGCTGACCACAATGTTCACTATATTTTGTGTGATGGCTATATACATGGGGAAACGGGAATTCTGCATACCGATATACCAGCCGGCAAAACTGTAAAGCCCTAATACAGCCGGTGCCCCCCAGATACAGATACGGAAATAGAGACCGGCCAGATGTTCTACTTCTTCAGTCGTTTGGATAAAGGTGAATGCGGTTCTTTTTATAGGGTATTGCAAGATTAGCAGAGTAGTTGCAATGAATAATCCCACTCCGACGGAACGGAGCAGTAACCGGGTAACTTCATTCAGGTCGTGCCTGCCGTAGGCTTGTGAGGTCATGCCGCTGGTTCCCATCCTCAGAAAACCGAAGATCCAGTAGATGATGTTGAAAAGCATTCCGCCTACAGCGATTGCTCCGATGTAGGCGGCAGCCCCCAAATGACCTACGATAGTAACATCAATCAGGCCCAACAAGGGGACGGTGATGTTTGAAACGATAGAAGGGATGGCTATTTGGAGTATTTTCTTGTTTCCGTTATTAAGTTGAATCATTTCATCTTTTTTTAATGGAATGCAAAGATACTTCCTTTTAGCAAATAATTGCTTGTTCTGTTTTTATTTAATAATACGAATCGGCAAATCCAGTGCTTCGTCATGAATCATGCGTGAGTTGCTTTGTCCTTTTTTCGGCCCGGGAATTAGCGGACTATAGGTCAGAACGTGTCGGATGCGGTTGCGCTGGTCTTGAGTGAACTGATTGGAATAACTGACGGCATAATCCATAATGTTGTAAGATATAAATTGGATATTACTGCAATTGGTCCGTTTTACAAGGTATGAATAGAGGTTGTCCTCAGGCACATTTCCAGAGACAGCCCAGATGTAATCTGCGTCATACTCATACTTGTTATAGCTGGGAGTGTCTTCGCAATAGTCGGTATCCTCGCAACCATCCATATTGTCTTCTGTTCCTTCATAGAATACATGATGCAGACCTAAATAGTGACCCAGTTCATGGGCTACAGTAACGGTGATATCGGCAGGATTGTAAAGGTTCCCTGTGGATTGCGCATTTATGTATAGGCTGTTGATCGATGCACAATAAGGGAATCTTAAATTGCTTAATGATAAGTAAGTGTATTCTACAGGGCTAACTCCTTCCAGAAAAGTGTTTCCTTTTGTTGAGAATGGTAGGTGGGAAATGCCTAAGATGGCACTATTGGACTCATCGGTCGTGAAATTATAAACCATTACATTGATGTACCTGTTAGGATCCCATATAAATTTCACGTATTTCTTTGAATCATCCTGCATGAATGCATTGCAATCAATGGGGTAGCTTTCTGTCCACTGAACATATTCCACTCCCGGATTGGGCAATGTTTCTCCATCCGGTTTGGTCTCGGCGAGTGAAAAAGTGAGATTCATATCCACATTGTTGTCGGTACCTTTGTAGAGTTTGTTGACCGCATCTAATATGTCCGACAGTCGCTTGGCACTGACATATTGCAACTGGGCTGTTCTGTCTTTATAAAGTACATGGAAGATGACAGGAAGGTTGTAATGATAATCCTCCGGGGATATGTCCCCTCCTTTTTGATTCAATTGAATGGTTTGGCTGATGTCTTTGGCAGAAACAGTGACTGTAGCTGTTCTTGCGGTTTCTTCCAAGTTAGGCAAGAGATGAAGGCTGATTGTTTGATTGCCGTTGCCTTCGTGGGGAGTGACGGTACACCAAGGTGCTGTGGCAGAAGCTGTCCACCTGCTATTGCAGGTTACATTTACTTCCACCGTTTCTCCATTGCTGCTGATTTCACTAAAAGAGGATTGGGATAATTCAAGCCGGGTTGGGCTGTCTTCGTCTGAATCTTCACAACTTACGAGAGAGAACAATGCTGCTACAATTAGAAAGAAATATTTTGTATTCATAATGAGGGGTTTACTGATGGATTGTCAACAAAGATCGTGTTTTTATATTTTGCAAACTAATTTATAGGAGGTATTGTACCTCTTTAAATACATACCGACGGATTTTCCCGTTTTCATCCTGCAATAAAAAATGGCCATCCGGTTCTACTCCTATTATTTCTGCCTTGAATTCTCCTTCGGCATCGCAGTAAGAGTGTATGCCGTTTTTGCGAAAGAGCGCATTTTGATAATGCTGGATAATCGGAGTGATGTCCCCTTGTTTCAATAAAGAATAGTAGCTTTTTATTCTTTGCATGACAGCCTTCAGGATAGAAGCGGTATCATATTCCTGTCCGGTGATTTGTTTTAGTGATATAGGGTTGGGAGCATCGCTGATAAACGTTTTTTGGTTGATGTTTATCCCTATTCCCAAAATGCTTCGGGCTATATGCGTTCCGGTCAGATCGTTTTCTATCAATATGCCGCATATTTTTTTATCTTTCCAGTAAATATCATTCGGCCATTTGATAGAGATATCCTCTGTCCATTGATCCAGTTCCTCTTTGATGGAAAGGGAAACAAGCTGAGACAGGATAAATTGTTGCCGTGCTTCCAGAAAAGTGGGATAAAGTATCACACTGAAAAGCAGGTTCTTTCCTTTTTCTGTTTCCCAACTATTTCCCCGTTGCCCTTTTCCGGCAGTTTGGAAATCTGATTGTACGACAGTAAATTCGGGCACAGTTTCTTTGTCGCTCAACTTACTTAGGTAATTGTTGGTAGAATCTGTTTCCGGAATATGTATTAAAAGAGAAGGATCAAAGTAATTCATCATATTCTTTTTTTAGTTTACGGGTGAATTTTTTAATAACCTCTTCGTATGAATGGTCTATCAGTGACAGGATCAGTTTGTCTTCAATGTCGCCTCGTAAGGACACTTGATTCCAATATTTCTTATTGAAGTGATAGGCTCCTTCAATGCCGGAATGATGTTCTCTTAATTCTAAGGCATATTCGGGTTCACATTTTAAAGATAGCCATTCCGGATTGTCCAATCCAATACAGGCATACATTTTTCCCATGACTTTGAATACCAAAGTGACATTATCGAAAGGAAACTCTTCCGTTGTTGCTTTCTTCCTGATGCAATAATCGCGTATTTTTTCAATATCCATATATATAAAGGTATAAAGTTACCAAATCGGAGGATAAAAGGCTTCTTCAATATGCTCTATAATGAAAGGAGCCTTTTCGCCCACTAAGGTGATGATATCAAAACGTACAGGTAAATCTACTGAGAACTTGCGCAAATAGGCATCGGTTGAAGCTATGATTTTTCGAATTTTCTTATCGGTTACTGCATCTTCCGGATTACCGAACCGAGTATTCTTACGGGTCTTTACCTCTATGACAATTAGTTCGTTCCCATATTCGGCAACAATGTCCAGTTCTTTTTTCCCGCAATGCCAGTTCCGGTGGCGGATGGAATATCCTTTATCTATGAGATATGCAGCGGCTTCTTCTTCTCCCTCCTTGCCAAATTCGTTGTGTTCTGCCATTCTGTTTCTTTTTGCACAAAAATACTCTTTTTTATGTTTTGTATTTGCAGAAGTAAAACTAATTTTGCAGAGAATATGGCAAACAATGTAAAAAAGAGAGTGAAAGTACCGGCATCGACCCCTAAACGCAAACAGCGCATGGTATGTCTGATGAGTGAGGAGGAGGTGCGGATTGTGGATTGTTATCTTAAAAAATATAAGATAACCAATAAGGCGCGTTGGTTGCGCGAAACAGTATTGACTTTTATCCATCAGAAGATGGAAGAGGATTATCCTACGTTGTTTAATGAACATGATATGAGAAGATAAGATGGCAGATGATATTTATTACATGAAACAAGCCTTGATGGAGGCTGTGAAAGCCGCTGAACAGGGAGAGGTTCCGGTGGGGGCGGTAGTGGTTTGTCGTGACCGCATCATTGGCCGCGGGCATAATCTGACAGAAACATTGAATGATGTTACCGCTCACGCCGAAATGCAGGCTGTCACTGCCGCGGCTAATACATTGGGGGGGAAATACCTGAATGAATGTGCCTTGTATGTCACCGTGGAGCCGTGTGTGATGTGTGCCGGTGCCATAGCTTGGGCACAGACAGGAAAACTTGTATTCGGTGCTGAAGATCCGAAGAGGGGATATCAAAAATATGCTCCCGATGCTTTGCATCCAAAGACGATCGTGGTAAAAGGGATACTAGCTGATGAATGTGCCCGATTGATGAAAGATTTCTTTAAGAAAAAACGATAATTCTTATTTCACCTCTTCATAATCTACATACTCTCCTTCATCATCATCGAAGATTTTTTTTCTGTTTTCCGATGAATGAGAACGTTTGTTTGAAGAAGATGGAGAGGATTCTGCAAAGTTCTCATTCTTGTCATTCGTTTGATTCTGATAGGGGGTACGCTTGCCGATTCCGAGCAATACACGCAGAATGTTCCCCAATATAGTGAAGCCGATAAAAACAATCAGCAGGAAAATAATAAGTAGAAAGCCTAAAAATCCAAACATAGTAATTTCTTTTTTATATATCACATACAACAAGCGTGCCACGCCTATTGTTTACGCTCTTTTTTTAGTTAAAAGAGATAGAATGATATACCACAGGATGATGGCTGCAAAACTGCTGATTTTAAAGAAAACCAGCAGGGGAATGCATACAATGAGGAAAATATAGCTGACCTTGTTCTGTTTCCAGGCAAGACTCTTGAATTTTAATGAGAACATTGGGATTTCTGCCACCAGCAATAATGACATAATAACTACCAAAATGAAAAGATATGCAGCGTTAAAAGAATCGGAAACCAGGAAAGAATGTGCTCCTACAGTCAATGATCCCCAAAATAAAGCATTAGCCGGAGTGGGCATACCGATAAAACTACTGCTCTGGCGTGGGTCAATATTGAACTTGCCTAAACGCAAAGCTGAAAATACGGAAATAAGGAATGCGCTATAAGGCATGTAATCGGCAACAGGCAATAGAAAATCGGGATAGTGTACCTCTTTAAATAGCGAAAAGACAACAGCGGAAGGAGCGAATCCAAAAGTGATGTCATCGGCCAACGAGTCTAATTCTTTTCCTAAAGGGCCTGATACTTTAAACAAACGTGCCAGCATGCCGTCAAAGAAATCGAATACAGCACCTAGTATAATAAAAGAGATGGCCAAGGTATAGTTTTCATTAAATGCCATGACACTGGCAATACAGCCGGAGAATAGATTACAGCAAGTTACCGCATTAGGAATGTGGCGCGTGATACAATTTGCCATGGGTGGTTTTCTTATTTTAGTTTAGCAATGACAGTTTCGTTACCTACGGTAGCTTGTCCCATTTGGACACAGACTTCAGTACCTATTGGCAGGTAAACATCTACACGCGAGCCGAATTTAATAAAACCCATGTGTTCGTCAATGTAGCAATCTTCTCCGGCTTCAGCGTAGGTCACAATGCGGCGGGCAACGGCACCTGCTATTTGGCGCGCCATGACGGTATGCCCTTCGGGAGTCTCAATAACGACCATGGAACGCTCGTTTTCCGTACTGGCCTTAGGCAACCATGCTTTCATAAATTTACCGTTATGATGGTCTACATGTTTCACTACTCCGTCTACGGGATACCAATTGGCATGTACATTGACAATGCTCATAAAAATAGAAATCATTAACCGGCGGTCATGAAAATATTCATGTTCGTCTACTTCTTCTATAACTACTATTTTTCCGTCTGCCGGGGCTACTACTATTTTTTCGGTGTCGTGCTCGAACAGTCTGATAGGGCACCGGAAAAAGTTAACCATTAACAGGTAAACAACGATACTTGCGGCGGCAAATATATAAAACGGAACTTTGCACTCAATTCCCCAAAACAACAGGGCATTGATGCCAATTAATAGGATGGCACTGACAATTAAAATGCTTGTTCCTTCTCTATGTAGTCTTATTTTCTTTAATTTCTTCAGCCGATTCATGATTGTATAAAACCAATTATCGTGCAAAAATAAACTTATTTTGAAAACTCTGCAAATAAAAGTTGTTAGAAATGCCTATTTCAACTCCTTTTAAGATAAAAAAAGCGAATGTTGATAACTTCTTCTTTATCTTTTTGCAGGTTTTATGAAAGCGGAGTATCTTTAGAAAATTTTTTAGGAGAGTAACGATTATGCAGGATTTTGTCCATTTACATGTTCATACCCAGTATTCCATCCTTGATGGCCAGGCGTCTATTTCACGTTTGGTAGACAAGGCTATGGCTGATGGTATGAAAGGT
Source organism: Bacteroidaceae bacterium (assembly GCA_011959205.1). Classification (GTDB taxonomy): domain Bacteria; phylum Bacteroidota; class Bacteroidia; order Bacteroidales; family Bacteroidaceae; genus Phocaeicola. The sequence goes on along the minus strand of BLLV01000303.1, from coordinate 6,185 downwards.
ATAGCCGTAACAGACCATGGCGATATGTTCGGTATCAAGGAATTCTTCAATTATGTGAATAAGAAGAATGGCGGAACGAATGGTGAGATAAAGGATTTGAAGAAAAAAATAGCCGGATTGGAAAAAGGTGCGGTGGAATGTGGGAATCCCGAGGCGGAACTTGCAGCTTGCAAAGAGAAGTTGGAAGCGGCAAAGAAGAAACTGTTTAAACCGATTTTCGGTTGTGAGATGTATGTGGCACGCCGTCGTTTGTTTAACAAAGAAGGAAAACCCGATCAAAGCGGTTATCACCTGGTGGTGCTTGCTAAAAATGAAAAAGGATACCATAACCTCATAAAATTAGTGTCAAAGGCATGGACGGAAGGGTTCTATATGCGTCCGCGTACCGACCGTGTGGAATTGGAAAAATACCATGAGGGGCTGATTGTCTGTACAGCGTGTATTGCCGGCGAAGTGCCTAGAAATATAATAGCCGGGAAATATGAAGAGGCAGAGGAGGCTATCCGATGGTATAAACGTGTATTCGGCGATGATTTCTATTTGGAATTGCAACGTCATAAAGCAACGGTTCCCCGTGCGAATCATGAAGCTTATAAATTGCAGCAAATTGCTAACGAAAAGCTGATAGAGTATTCCAAGAAATTCAATGTCAAGTTGGTGTGTACCAATGACGTCCATTTTGTAGATGAAGAGAATGCGGAAGCACACGACCGGCTGATCTGCCTGAGTACGGGCAAGGACTTGGATGATCCGAACCGTATGCTCTATTCAAAGCAAGAGTGGATGAAGACACGTGCCGAGATGAATGAAATTTTCGCCGATGTTCCTGAAGCTCTTTCAAATACGGTGGATATTTGTGACCAGGTGGAGTTTTATAGTATAGATCATGCGCCGATTATGCCTACTTTTGCTATTCCTGAAGATTTTGGAACAGAAGAGGGGTATCGGAAGAGATATACAGAAAAGGACTTGTTTGATGAGTTCACTCAAGATGAAAACGGTAACGTGGTGATGAATGAGGAGGCCGCCAAAGCCAAAATAGAGAAACTAGGTGGTTATGACAAACTCTATCGTATTAAACTGGAAGCTGATTATCTGAAGAAATTAGCATTGGAAGGTGCGCACAAGCGTTACGGAGAAGTCTTGAGCGAGGAAGTGCAGGAACGGATCAAGTTCGAGCTCCATATTATGAAGACGATGGGTTTTCCCGGTTATTTCTTGATTGTGCAGGATTTTATCCGTGCCGCGCGTGAAGAATTGGACGTGTCTGTAGGTCCGGGACGCGGATCGGCGGCAGGTTCTGCCGTAGCATATTGCTTAGGTATCACTAAAATAGACCCGATCGCATACGATTTGCTGTTCGAACGTTTTTTAAATCCCGACCGTATTTCTTTGCCTGATATTGATGTGGATTTTGATGATGATGGTCGTGGACGGGTGTTGAATTGGGTAACCGAAAAATATGGTCAGGAAAAAGTGGCGCATATCATTACTTACGGTACGATGGCAACCAAACTGGCTATCAAGGATGTGGCTCGTGTACAGAAATTACCTTTGTCGGAGTCCGACCGTTTGTGTAAATTGGTTCCGGATAAGATTCCTGATAAGAAAATGAATTTGCCTAATGCCATAGCATACGTTCCGGAATTACAGGCTGCGGAAGTATCACCCGATCCTATATTGCGTGATACGATAAAGTATGCAAAGATGTTGGAGGGGAATGTCCGTAATACAGGCGTGCACGCGTGCGGTACCATTATATGTCGAGATGATATAACGGACTGGGTGCCTGTAAGTACGGCAGATGATAAGGAAACCGGTGAAAAAATGCTGGTGACTCAGTATGAAGGTTCGGTTATTGAAGACACCGGATTGATCAAGATGGACTTTTTGGGGCTGAAGACCCTATCTATCATCAAAGAGGCGATTGAGAATATCAAACATAGTAAAGGGATTGTCTTGGATATTGATGAGGTTGACATTTCGGACCCTCCTACTTATGCTCTTTATAGTGAAGGGCGGACAATTGGTACATTCCAGTTCGAATCTGCCGGTATGCAGAAATATTTGCGCGAATTGGAACCTAGTACTTTTGAGGATCTGATTGCGATGAATGCCCTTTATCGTCCGGGGCCTATGGATTATATTCCGGACTTTATCGACCGTAAACATGGCCGTAAGCCTATTGAGTACGATATTCCTGTCATGGAGAAATACCTGAAAGATACGTATGGCATTACGGTATATCAGGAGCAGGTCATGCTTTTGTCACGTTTGTTGGCGGATTTCACTCGTGGTGAATCCGATGCCCTGCGTAAAGCGATGGGTAAGAAACTAAGAGACAAACTGGATCACATGAAGCCTAAGTTTATTGAAGGTGGGCGAAAGAATGGTCATGAACCTAAAGTGCTGGAGAAAATTTGGGGAGACTGGGAAAAGTTTGCTTCATACGCATTCAATAAATCTCATGCTACTTGCTATTCATGGGTGGCGTATCAGACTGCTTTCCTGAAAGCGAACTATCCGGCGGAATATATGGCGGCTACGATGAGCCGGAATATCTCGAATATCACGGAAATTACCAAATTGATGGACGAGAGCAAGGCAACTGGCATCATGACCAAGGGTCCCGATGTGAATGAAAGTTATCTGAAGTTTTCTGTGAACCGTAAAGGGGATATCCGTTTTGGGTTAGGAGCCATTAAGGGAGTGGGCGAAAATGCTGTGCAGTCTATCCTTCAAGAACGTGAGAGAAATGGAGCATATAAAGATATCTTCGATTTTGTACAACGTGTAAACCTCTCGGCTTGCAATCGTAAGAATATAGAAAACCTGGCTTTGGCAGGTGCCTTTGATAGTTTTACGGGAATTAAGCGTGAAGACTTCTTTGTAAAGAACGCTAAGGATGAAACCTTTACCGAAGTTTTGGTCCGTTATGGAAATAAGTATCAGATGGATAAAGCCGCAGCTGCAAATTCATTGTTTGGAGGTGAGAACCAGGTAGATATTGCTACTCCCGAAATCATTCCCTCTCTTGCATGGGGGGATTTGGAACGTTTGAATAAGGAACGCGATTTGGTAGGTATCTATCTTTCTGCCCACCCGTTGGATGAGTATGCTGTCATATTAGAGAACGTGTGTACTGCCCACATGGCGGAACTTGCCGATTTAACTCCTTTGCAGAACAAAGACTTAACTATGGGGGGAATTGTGACAGCTGTGCGTGAGGGATACACCAAGACGGGAAAACCATACGGCATTGCCAAGGTGGAAGATTATTCAGGCTCGGCGGAATTTGCTTTCTTCGGCAATGAATGGGTGGAGAGGAAGAACTTTTTTATGATCGGTATGTTTTTATTTATGCGAGGGAAATGCCAACCAAAACAATGGCGGCAAGAAGAATGGGAAGTGAAGATAAGCACCATTGAATTGTTGCCCGAAGTAAAGGAAAAGATTATAGAGAAGATTACTATTTCCGCCCCTTTGTCTGCATTGAATGAAGAACTGATAACGGAATTCTCTGCATTAATCAAGGCAAATCCCGGAAATGTGGAACTTTATTTCCATGTGATGGATGAGGATGGGCAAATGTATGTCAATCTGATGTCGCGTACCATGAAAGTTTCGGTTCAAAAAGAGATTATGACTTATTTAAAGAGTCAACCGCGGCTCTCATACAAAATTAATTAGTATATTTGCGCTAACATTTTAAATAATAAGTATAATAAATTATGGCACTAGAAATTAAAGATGGCAATTTTGAGGAATTGCTGGCATCAGGCAAACCTGTAGTAGTTGATTTTTGGGCAACATGGTGTGGCCCTTGCAAGAAAATAGCTCCGGATGTTGAAGCTCTGGCTGAACAATATAAGGATCAGGTAATCATCGGAAAGTGCGACGTGGACGATAACGACGAACTGACCGGTAAATTTGGTGTACGTAACATTCCTACAGTTCTTTTCATTAAAGACGGTGAAGTGAAGGACAAAACTGTAGGTGCTGTGACCAAAGCCCAGCTGGAAGAAAAAATAAAAGCTTTACTGTAATAAAAAAACAATATTCACCCCTTTAATATGTACGACTATGGGAATGGAAGATGATTTCTTATTGGAAGATGAGGATGATCAAAAAACAATAGAGTTTATCAAAAATTATCTGCCTCAGGATTTGAAAGATAAATTCACGGACGATGATTTGTATTATATCCTTGATGTGATTGTGGATTACTATACCTCCAGCGGATGTCTTGATGTACAACCTGATGAAGAGGGATACATTAATATTGATCAAGATGAAATTGTGAATTACATAGTCAAGGAAGCCAAGAAAGACGGAATGGGGCCTTATGAGCCCGATGATGTATTCTTTGTAGTCCAAGGGGAAATGGAATATGGGAATTCATTGGGGCAAGTAGATTAATAATGTCACAATAAGATAAAAGATGCGTATCTTTATGCAGGGGATGCGCATCTTTATTATATTTCTTCTGTTCTTTTTAAGATGCATCCTTCATTACCAATAAAGAAGGAAGTGCTTTAAATACTTTTTCATTGGCGGCAATTCCCACACAAGTATCATAGCTTAAAATAAGTAACCCATGAATGGCCGGCAAAGCTAAATCCTCCATCTTGTCCAAGGAATACAGGTGCACCCTATTTGCATATTGCTTATTGATTTTATGTATTTGTTCCATATATTCTTCACTTCCATCGCTGAAATAATATAAACGAATAAAACTGTCTCCATTTTCTAATAAATGGTGCACATGGGCGAAAAGGAAACGATCCATACTTCCATTTATCAATACAGCCAGCTCATCTCCATCATGATAGTCACGATTTACAAAGATGGCGACAGGACAAGAAGCATGTTCTAACACATCATCCACCTTTTTACGAAATAAACCAAAAAAAGAAGTCATTGACTTTTCACCGTCAGTCATGAAACGAGGGCCTGCCCCCAACAACAAAATATCCGGTGACTCCGCTTCTACAGTGGAAATCATATCAGACACCAGATTATCAGTAACCCTATACCGCTTTTCTATGTGTATATTCAAGTGTTCCGCCTGTTTTTCAACAGGAATAAAACTTTCTTCAAAAAATTGCTCAACACTGGTGGGGGTCACATCGGTGCCAGTAGTATAATGAGCTGCAATTATCTGATGATAAGAAAGTTGTTTCCCAAAGAGCAATTTGTATACCGATAATAGCTTACCACCTGTTTCGGGACGTCCAAAAAACAAAAGCAATTTCCGTTGCAAAATCTTTTTTTGCTCTCTTGCCGCAAAGCCCCATTCTACCAAATTCAATAAAGGTGTCGTCATAAAAGTCGTAACCAAAGCCATGATAATCAGAATAACAAAAATAGATGGAGGAAGTACTCCCAACTCATAACCGATATTCAATGCCACCAATTCCATCAATCCGCGAGTATTCATTAAAGTACCTATGGTGAAACTATCTTTCCACGATTCACCCACCAAACGGGAAGCCACAGCACATCCACCAAATTTTCCAACAACCGCTACGGTAATCAATAGCAGGCATACACACCATAGTTCCGGTGTATTAATCAATCCTATTTGTGTGCGTAATCCTGTAAAAGCAAAAAATAACGGTAGGAAAAAAACCAATGCTATATCCTCAACCTTCTCCATCATTACCTTACGGAAACCAAAATTGGAAGGCATGACCACACCTGCCATAAAAGCACCAAACAAAGCATGAATCCCCAAAATTTCCGTAATAGCCGCCGATACAATCAAAACCAAAAATATAAAACTGACAAAGGTCTTGTTTATAACTTCTTTATTGGAATAGAGTGTGCCGATTTTCTTTAAAAACGGACGGACAATCACAAACATCACAGCTATGTAGACAAATGTAAGAAGAACTGTATACAAAGCGCCTCCCAACGTTCCTGCTTTTGTAATAGCAATGACAACCGCCAGCAAACACCAAGCCGTCACGTCATCATTGGCTGCAGATGCTATCGTAAGAATTCCCACGGGTTTTCGTGTCATATTCCGTTCTTGAATGATACGGGCCAAAACTGGAAAAGCGGTAATACTCATAGATATACCGATAAATAAAGCAAATGGAAGAAAAGCAGTTTGCCGGGAAGAAGAACTTTGGTTGTACAGAAAACAGGATGGGGAAAAAGTCTTGTCTATTTTATGGCTA
>BLLV01000302.1 GCA_011959205.1 Bacteroidaceae bacterium | reverse complement strand
AGAACATTAAACTATCGACTGAAGAATAAGTGGCAAGCAATTCACATAATAAAAAGGAAGATTTACCAGTCTGAAATCTTTTCCTTTTGGAGTTGTAACTCTGTCAATTGAATACGGTCCGCTCCAAACTCTGACAGCTATATTTCCGGGAGACAAATCCATAAAAGATTGGATGGAACGCAAATGGGCATTATGTCCTGCTTTAACTTCTATCGGTATCAGTGTCGTACCTTGCTGCCAAATGAAATCAACCTCAGCGTTGGATCCTTGTTTATCCCTAACCCAAAAATTTAAATGCTGAATATAATGATCGTTGGATAACACCTTTAATTCCTGTGCAATAACCTGCTCGGCTATAGCTCCTAACCATGTATCAATAATGTCTTTATTACCAATCAGCTCCGTTTGAATATTAGCAGCGAAATTAACCAGCCCCGTATCAAGCCACATCAATTTGGGAGCACGTTTGAAGGCTGATGTTGCCGGTGTACGCACACTCGTTACAGGATAAACCAATTCCAAAAGAAAAGCTTTTTCCATTATATTGAAAGCTTCGCGTACTTCTTTAGAATTATAATTTGAATCACCGAAATTGCCTAGTTTTATCGTCTGCCCGGCTTTATTCCATCCTGTTTTTAGGATATGTCTAATTATTTGGGTCTGCAATTGAGTGGGTGCGTATTTTTCTACATCTTCATCATATCCCATCAGTAATGTATTATAGATGGGCTGCAATCTCATCAAATCTTTATTTTCTGCATAATTGGCCACTACTTCAGGCATGCCCCCTATAAGAGTATAAAGATTAAAACGTTTTATTGCTTCTGCATGCAATAAAGGTGGAAGGGTTGCAGTTTCTACGGCTTTCTTGTATTGTGTGTCACCAATAGCGCCAAGGAACTCACTGAAAGAACAGGGGGCAAGCTGTAAATACTCCACCCTGCCTACCGGAAAAGAGATTCGTTCTTTTAACAACGATTGTAAACGGGATCCCGCTGCTATGACAAAAAGGTTAGGCATATCCTCATAGAAATAGCGTAACAGGGCAACGGCTTTAGGAACATTCTGAATTTCATCAATGAAAAGTAAAGTACGTCCTTCTTTTAATATTATTTTCTTTTGAAAACAACATAATTGAATTATTTCCTCTACAGAATCGGATAATTCAAAAATTCTGGCTTCATTTTCTCTTTCCAAATTAAGATGAATATAGTTCTCAAATTCTTTACTGAATTCGTTCACCAATGTTGTTTTACCCACTTGCCTTGCTCCACGCAATATTAATGGCTTATGGTTGCAATTACCTGCCCAGTCTTGCAGTTTCCTATAAATATTTCGTTGAAACATATCATTATTCCATTAGTTTAGACCTACAAATATAGCATTAAAATCCAAAAACATAGGCAAAATAAGAGAAATTCCTATTAAAAACATAGGCATATTTCATCTGTATTATACCAAAAAACATAGGCATGATAATTTAAAGATTACTATTTAGTAGAAGAAAGAGTGGCTATAATG
>BLLV01000301.1 GCA_011959205.1 Bacteroidaceae bacterium | reverse complement strand
TGTAACAATATTTATTGTTGAGAAGAGGGAGGTTTATAATGCGTTTTGTCTGCCGTCCTCCCACACAGATTCTAACGGGCCTATGCAGTAAGAAAACATTTGCGAGATTACCAATCTTATCCAAGAATTTCAGACCAAAGGCTGTTTAACCTCATCAAGAAATTGGTAAAACTTCCGCAAATTCAATGAAGAATCCCACTTTTTAAGGAAGCATAAAATCCTTTAAAGCCATTTTGCAATGCATTTGTTCTCGGCCGGAAACGGCTTCAAAATTCAAATATACATCGATAAGGTCGTCATCATTCATTCCTTTATCTTGGAATTTATAATAAATTTCCCCTGGCATTTCAAGACTTATAAATGAAGAAATTGAATGATGGCTACTTTGTATACTATTATTAAAATACAAGTTCAAATTCAACTTATCATTAGAAACATCTATATCCTTTTCTCCATCATAGTATAATAAAAAGAAAACCGGCTTATATGAGTCATACTCAAAAGTTGGAATCATATTCATATAGCCATTTTTTATGTAGAATGCTCCGGTGGTTTTATCTAATGAATAAATGCTCTTATTTTTTAGATGGATAGAGTCTTGTCCGGATATTTGATACTCTTCACTTAAAGTGTCAACATGAACCGTAAAAGTAGGAATCTGTTGGTTCATTCCATCTGTACTATTCAATATAACATCATAAGTTTTTCCATCCTCCAATTGAGTTATATTTTCATTTCCCTCTGATAGGCTAAAACTGACAATGGCACGTTGTACTTCTTTTAACCAAGGTATACGGTTAAGGCTTTCCTCTGTCGGGACTAAAATTGCACCAAAATCCGTGTATAACTTATAGCCACGAATGTTGTCTCCGCTAACCGTAACATATACACCATTAAATTTAGACCATTGCGCATTCTCATCATTGCTGAGACAAGAGCAAAATAGCGCAATACAAAACGCAAAGAAAAAAAGGATATAAAATCTAGATTGTTTCATGTCATTGTTATAAATTATAATTTAAAGGGTAAAAGAGGATGCTCCATGCATGATGCATCCTCTTATTTTAGGTTTATTCCATTACCATCCTGTGTTTTGAGACAGATTAGGATTTTTCATACGTTCCGATTGCGGAATGGGGAAGAAATACATTTTATCATCCCAAACCCGATGGACAACGCTTCGTTTATAAGTAATGGTACCATCTTCATTTTTAGTAAGTTTCATTTCTGTAATGCTCTTCAATTTATCACCATCTTTCCATCTTCTCAGATCATAAAAACGATGTCCCTCAAAAGCCAATTCCACCATGCGCTCATTCTGATATTTATTCCAAAAGGCATCGACCGACAACCCTGTTGGAAATTCCGGCATTTTAACATCAGTACGATTACGTATGATATTTACCGCTTCACAAGCTGACATTCCGAATTCACCAGCATTATCGGCAGAACCTGTATATTGGAATATGGCTTCTGCATAGTTTAAGTAAAATTCTCCTAAACGATAAGTTATCCATGAATGGCGGCTGTTTTTTGTAGTACTATTGGCACTCAGGTCAATGGCTGAGTCCAAATATTTTTTCAAATAATATCCGGTAGGAGTTGCTCCAGAAAGAGGTTCGGCATTCAAGCCACCATAAAAAGTTTCAATAGGATTGGCATTCTTTGACGGCCATTTTGTATCGCCATTCTTCACAATAGTCATATCGAAGCGTGGATCACGTCCGGCATAAGGATTGGAAGCGTCATAACCGCTTCCGGTTTCATTCCACATCTTTCCAGTAGCTTTCATTTCATAAGCATCCACCATATTTTGTGTCGGACAGTTGCCGGATTTGCCACCTGGTACTCCCATCGGGAAATTATATTCTTCCAGTGTGCTGATATTACCATTATATCGACGAACAAAAATCATTTCATTATTCGACCAGTTATTAGGTCCCCACAATTCCGAGTACTTACTCAATTTAAAACCGTTAGCCGTGCAAGTCTCAATCACCTCTTTATTAGCTTCGGCTGCTCTGCGCCACAACTCTTTGCTGTTTTCCGGATTAAACAATGGACTGGCAGCATATAAAGCAGCGCGTGCTTTCAATGCCAAAGCTGCGTAACAAGTAACACGCCCGTTCTCTGCCGGGGCAATTCCGTCCAGTCCAAGTTTTGTGTAGTCTGCAGGCAATTCTGTAGATAATTTGTCACATTCTGCTATAATGGCATTAAAAATTTCCTGTGCAGGGGTGCGTGCCAGACTGTTTACTTGATCCGTAGTTACCGTTTCGGTAAAATATGGAACATCTCCATACGCGCGTACCAAATTAAAATAGAAATATGCACGCAAAAAACGAGCCTCCTTGAAACTGTTGGTATAACGGAACATTTGTGCACGATAGTCATCATTCAACTTTAGTTCGTCAAATGTCAATCCTTGAAATTCAGACAGATACTGATTACATATCTGAATTGCTTTATAGCTACTGATCCAGATATTAGACATTGGATTAGCCGGGCTCCAAGATCCGTTTACGAAATCACATATATCATTGTTTGTATAAGCATATTCCGCTTCATCACAAGCGGATGCCAACATTCCACCTTTATATGTTTGGCCAAAGTCATAGTCTAAAATGGAATAAACATTGGTAATCATACCAATTACATTTTCATAACTTTCATCTATGTAGTCTTTTCCGTAATTGGCATATTCGTGATAATCCAGGTTGCATGCAGCCAAAGTTACCATACATGCTATTCCGCTCACTATTTTTTTGATTTTCATAATCATGTTTTCAATTTAAGTTCAACAATTAAAAGCCGATAGTTAATCCAGCCACTACACTACGAGTTAAAGGATAAGTCGCTTCATAAACCTCAGGGTCGGCAATATTAATCTTATCAAAACATAAAAGGTCTATACCTCTCACATAAATCTTTGCATTGCTCAATATCTTGCTTTTCTTTACCCAGGATTGTGGAAATTTGTAATACAGTTCTATGGAACGAAGCTTCAAGAATGAACGGTCTGCCAACCATAAAGTATTAGTTTGGTAATTGTTCTCATTACTTTGAGAACTCAAACGAGGATATTTAGCATCTTGATTTTCCGGAGTCCACCGGTTATCATAATATTCTTGCGAAATCGTTGTATTATTTATTAACGGCCAGTATAAACTCTTCGTATTTAGTACAGCAGAATATCTTCCTGCTCCCTGGAACATGGCATCAAAGCCTAATCCTTTCCATTCCGCTCCCAAATTGAATGAATAGTAAATTTCAGGAGCAGTCGTACTATACCCTATCGCAACTTTATCATTCGCATCAATGATATTGTCACCATTGACATCCTTATATTTTATATCACCGGGGGTTACATCACCAAATGACTGTTTTGGACTATTCTCAATGTCAGCTTGGTCTTTAAAATATCCGATAACTTCCATACCATAAGTTTGCTTCAGAGGATTGCCTGTAGTTATAAGATTATCATACATACGCGGTTCTTCCATTTGCTCGATAATCTCATTTTTGGCTAAAGCAAAATTGGCTCCTATATTTAAAGTAATGTCAGCAATTTTTTTGCGGTAATCAGCACCTATTTCAACTCCCCAACTATCTACAATGCCACCATTTTCATAAGGAGCAGTAAATCCTAAGACACTTGAATAATGGCCGCTTGAAGACACCCAAATATCTGAACGTCTTTCATAATAAGCATCAAAAGACACGTCCAATCCATTGAACATACCGGCATCCAGACCGAAATTATATTTATATGCTTTTTCATGAGTAGAATTCAAAGAAGCCAGACGGCCTAATGACCAACTTTGCGTTCCTACAGAATAATTTGTGTCAAATGGATAATAACCACCGCCACCATACGTTTGTTCCCAATAGTTAGTAACCTCGCTGTCATCATCCAACGGAAGGCGGTCGGTATGAATGACACCAAACGAAGCCCGGAGTTTCATAAAATTAATCCAAGAAAGATCTTTCATGAAATTTTCTTTTGACATGACCCAAGCTAAACCAACAATGGGAGATATAGACCATTGGTGTCCTGGCGCCAATTTATTAGACGCTGAAGCAACTACATTCAAATCAGCAAAATATTTATCTTTGTATCCATAATGAGTATAGAAAGAGGCATTCTGACGATACCAGGTCTGATCGGTCCCTTTGGTATTACGGTATTCATAGTCCCATTTCAATTGACTATAAATCTTATTGTCCTTATCTATTTGTCTGTCATAAAACAGAGTTGCAGCAAAATTGAATACCCGTGTAAATGCAATGCATTTGGCATCACTACTCATTGCACTTTCTTTACCATCAGTATAATAAGTGGTACTTGAGGGTACACCATTTTCCCATGCAGTTACCGAATTACTACCATAAACAAAAGTTTTAGAATGATTTTCCCAATATTGGGCATAGTTATCATAAGACAACATACCACTTGCCCCCAGTCCCGGGGTTATAGATGACAAATCCTGGGCAAGAGTCATATCAGCGAATAATGTACGTTCGTGGAACTTAGTGTAAGCCGCCGCTTGTGATACAGCTAAAGGATTTTTGGTTCCAGCCCAAGTCGCACTACCTCCCCATGTACCATTTTCCAAACGAGCGGGAAAAGCAGCAGAAGGCAAAGTATAAATCATATCCCATAAATTAGCACCTCCCTGGTCGTCCGCATCCGCTCCCGGAGTCCTGGTTTCTGACAGGATGCCTAATACATTTAATTTTAATTTTGTTTTTTCTGTCAGATCAATATCTAGATTAGTACGTAAATTGGCTCTGGAGTATTGATCCTGTGTAGAATACCCATCATTCATATAAGGATTGGCAATAAACCCTTTATTAGTAGTCAAGTTAGCCATAGCGTAATAACGGAATTTGCTTGCCCCGCCTCGGAAACTTATATTATATATATTGGTGGCATCCATATCGCGGTAAGTTTCTCCAAGCCAATCCACATTAGCATAAAGATATGGATATTGGCCACTACGAAATGCGTTCAGTTCATCTTGTGTATAACGTGCTGTTAACCCGTCGTTTGCCAATGCTTCATTCATGGCATTTGCATAAGAATAACTGTCTACAAACTTGGGTTTGCGTGCCTGCCAACCGAAACCATGATCATAAGTAAACTTGATTTCACGTGTATTATAGTTACCGCGTTTAGTAGTAATATTGACTACCCCGTTTATACCTTTATTTCCATACATAGCTACTGCAGCAGCATCTTTCAATATAGTGACCGTTTCTACCTCTTCAGGAGTGATATCTGTAATATCACGTTCAATACCATCTACCAATATCAACGGATTATTGGTAGATAAACTTTGCAGACCACGAATAAAAAATGTAGGTTCTGCATCTGCATATCGTCCGCTACCTTGTAAAGTGGTCAACCCTGTACCATAGCCAAAAAGCGAGTTCGCTATATTTTTAGCACTACGCTTATTGAAATCTTCATTATATACGGTAGAAATTGATGAGGTAGATTCTTCCAGATGTTGAGCTTTATGATATCCGATTTCTACCATTTCATCGGAATACTTTGCCGGTTTACCGGAAGTTATACTATCATTGAGTTCCTGTGCATACCCTTGCATACTTAAGAAAGCAAGAAGTGCCGGAATAATTAATCTATTTTTTTTCATAATAATTCATTCAAATTGTAATTGAAGTATTCATTAGTTATTACCATCCGGGATTTTGAACAAGCCCGTATCCTTTATTAACTTCTGTTGACGGGAATGGAGATAGATACCATTTAGGGTCAAATCCATTTGTCCACCAATAACGAGTAGGGTTATTCAATTCAAATTTCTCATATTCAAAATGAGTGGGATAAGCCATCTTCCCTTCATCGTTTCCACGCCAAGGCAAATCTCTTCGTACTCCGTTGTCATCCAAACGGTAAATGAAGAGTCCATGTAATTGCTTTTCAAATACATCTGCTCGTTTATAGCGAATCAAGTCAAAGAAGCGTGCATCTTCCATGCCCAGTTCGCAAGCACGTTCACGAAGAAGCTCTTCAATAAAAGCATCTTTATTACTCTGCAAATTTTTATCCGGATTACATTCTGCCAATCCTTTCATTCCTACACGTGCACGTACAATATCCACCTGAGCCATAGCTTTATCCATACCGCCTCGTGTACTTTGACACAATGCTTCCGCATAAATTAAATACAGTTCAGCTATACGGATACAAGGCCAGTGTACATATCTACGCAGCATATCGTTTCCCATTAAGAATTTGATGGGTGCATATCCCGTAGCGAATGAACCTGTTTGGCTGGTAGGACCATTGCCGGCACTCTTTCCTCCTAACCACGATTCAAAGCAATAACCCGACATATTTCCTGTAGTCCAGTCCAAAGATTCTTGCTGACCATTTACAATGATTTCTTCATACATACGCGGGTCACGGGTCAATTCTATATTTATCAGTCCGTCACTGGCTGTGCCTGTTCCTTTCAAAAACATTTCATCCAGTTTTCCTTCACTTTTAGCCTTATCCCAATCAAACGGCATACCATCTTTCCAAGGAAACATTTCCATATATTCTTGTGTAGGACTGTAACCACGATGAATGCTCATAAGAGGATCTCCCCATTGATGCCAATTATAATTACCGGATTTGAATGCATCTGTATCTATTACACGCGTGTTTATCAATACTTCCGGGCTATCCAGATTAGCATAGCCTGCACGATATGCCAAACGGTAATCTTGCGGACGAGTACCTTTTGCCTGCTGTAAACTGTATCCACCTTTAGCGGCCAGTTCATTAAAGAATTGTTCACACGCCTCCAGACAGCGATCCCATAGTTCCGGTTTATAACCACCATACCAAATAGCAGGATTGCCTGTCGCTCCCGGATAATAAGGCTGGTCGGAATTGAATAAAGGCGAGGCTGCAAATTGAAGAATACGACATTTATAAGCTAAAGCTGCCGCTCTGGTCCAACGTCCTGATTCAGAGGCAGGTGTTTCTACAGTCCAAGGAAGTACGGCAGCAGCTTCATCCAGCAATTGTACCATATAATCCACTGTTTCTTCCACACTGTTACGAGGCATTTCATAGCTTGTATCCGTCCCACTGAATGTACCTTTAATTAAAGGAACGCCACCATAATGACGAAATACATCAAAATAACGGGAAGCAAGAATACATTTCGCCTGTGCCACCATAGAAGCTTTTTCATCTTCACCCAACCCCGGCACATTATCAATATTCTCAATCAGCATCCATACTCCACGTACCGCTTCCCAGATATTATTCTTCAGATAAGAGAATTTGTCAGAACGGATTCCATAATTGGCAGTGTGAGTGCCCTTATAATAGGGTCCTGAGATTCCACACGACGGATAAGTAAAAACATACAAATCTGTTAAAGCTTCAGGTTTGCCCACATACTGATTGGAACTTTCCTGATTAGCCACATTCTTATATGGAAGCCCGTAATATTGCATGCCATAAAGATTAGTCAGAAATTGCCGGGTATATTCGGCATTATTAAATACTGTATCTTTTGTAACCGACCCTCCCGGAGCTTTTTCCAAAAAAGAGTTGCCGAACTTGATTTCATCGACACATGAAGTAGCGATGAAAGATGTCAAAGCCAGTCCTGAAGCAACATTAAAAATCCATTTATTATATTTTTTCATTTGATTGCATTATTAAGATTAAAAACCAAGTTTCAAACTCAATGAATATGTTTTTGTCAGCGGATAAGAGGGAGAATTGCTGGCCTTTGATTCCGGATCACTCCAAAAATACGGAGTAAAGGTCAACAAATTGTATCCACTTAATGCCAACTGCATAGTATTCAGTTTCAATTTCTTCATAAACGGAAGATTGAAATTGTAAGCAATTTGCAAATTCTTCAAACGAAGGTACTTAGCATCTTTCTCCCATAAAGTTGATTCCGCATAGTTATTGGTATCGTTGATAAATGTCGCACGCGGATATTCCGCATTTGGATTCGGATTCTCCGGAGTCCACGTATGATCTAACATATATTCCAACAAACCTCCTTGATCTGAGTTTGTACGGTCTGTAAAAGGTTGACGGAATACACTTGATATACTGCGGCTTACATTCCATGCGGCAGTCCATTGCATTGAAACATCAAATCCTTTCCAGCTGAACCCCATATTAAGACCGGCCATATATTCCGGATCATCCGTGAAACCAAACAGACGTGACATGTCGTTAGAATCTATTTTGCCATCGTTATTTAAATCGACATATACACAATCACCATTTTTTAAATCACTAACTAACTGTTCCGGCATATCCGTACCATATACTTCTTTATAATGAGCAGGGGTTGTTTCCGAATTATAATATTCAAAGAATTTATATTGACTGCGTGAACCAAGACGACGTCCTCTTTGATACATATACTCTTCATTCTGCGGAGCTTCTTTTCTCTCTACCACCCGATTTTGATTGTACATCAAATTCAATCCTACGTTATATCTGAAATTATCACCTATTTGATCATTCCATTTTAAAGTGATTTCCCATCCCCAACTTCTCATTTCTCCAAGATTTGCCAATGGAGGGGTAAATCCTAAAACAGAAGGAGCCGTACCGTCACTCAACATAATGTCTGTACGTTTTTCATGATAATAATCAAATGAAGTGCGTAAACGATCATTAAAGAAATTAGCATCTACACCCAAATTAGTCTTCAAAGCCTTTTCCCATGTAATATCTTGGTTGTTCTTTCCATTTTCATAAGCAGCAGGACTTACGGTGGAATTATTGATACCAAATAAAAAGCCATGACCATCGCGGTTTATCAAAGAAGAATTATTAACTACATAAGGATCGGACATATAGAGAAAACGCTGTTTGTTTCCGTCAAAACTATCATTACCAACCAGACCGATTGTATAACGGAATTTCAAGAAATTTACTACTGATTTTATAGGTTTCCAGAATTTTTCCTCACTAACAATCCAACCAAAAGAACCGGCCGGAAAAGTACCAAAGCGTTTCCCGGGTGCATAATTCTCGGAACCATTATATCCAATATTGAATTCTGCCATATAGCGATTTTTCCAATCATAAGTTGCACGTCCCACTATACCCACCATACCACGAGGAATATCAGAATATGCACTAGGATAATATATCTTAGACTGATTGTATAACAATAATGCTGAAACATGATGGTCGCCGAATTCCCGGGCATAGTTTAAGGCAGCTTCCATATACCAATCACGTGATTTGGCAGGATCCCTATCTTCATATTTCAACTGAGAATTTTGTCCATATTTCTTATAAGCTATCGTACCATCTTCCTGCAATACAGGAGTATAAGTCGCAACACTAGCACTAGCCTGTGTATAAGATGTAAAGCCACTATTATATGATCCTTTAATGTGGAATGACAATCCTTTAGTTATAAAATCCAGTTTTTGTTTCAATTGGACATCAGCGTTTAAGGTGTTATTGCTGGTTCGCATGAAACCTCCACCATAGTATCCCATGCCGCTACCACCAGTAAAAGGCATTCTCAAATCCGGATAGTCCGTACTTGTATTAACCAGTTTACCATCAACAAGTCCCGGACTAGAAAACGGAGTAGAATAATACATGTTTATTAACATTCCGGCACTACCCTGTCCGGTATAAGGTTTGGCAGCATTATTCACATTACCAGCGATATTCATTGATAATGTTGTCGTTTTAGTTACATCAATATCTAGATTTGAACGATAATTGAAACGGTTATATTGATAAGACAGATTATAAGGCAAGTCAAATTCTTTAAATAAACCACCTTGTGTATAAGCTCCTGCCGAAATAAAATAACGTACACGATCTGTACCACCCGATATGTTAACATTATGCTGTGTCTGAAGAGTCATATCTTTTAAGCAATAATCTACCCAATCCACACTTGGAAAACGAATGGGGTCTGAGCCATCTTTAAATTTCTGGATTATTTCATCCGAAAATGTAGGATTCAGTCCGTCACCAGCATTTATTTGGTTATAAAAAGTAGCATATTGATAAGAATCAGCCATTTTAATACTCTCGGTCGGGGCAATAATACTAGAGGAAGTCGTGAATGAAATCTTAGCCTTTCCTTCCTTGCCTCGTTTAGTCGTTATCAAAACAACACCATTCGCACCCCGTACGCCAAAAACAGCTGTAGCAGAAGCATCTTTCAAAATAGAAATACTCTCTATTTCATTAGGATCAATATCATTCATACTACGTTCCACACCATCTACCTGAATAAGAGGAGCAGATTGATTCCATGTAGCTTGCCCACGGACAAAAATATTCGCCGCATCACTCCCCGGTTCTCCGGAATACTGTACGGTGGTCAAACCAGCCATTTGCCCTGATAACATATTAGAGATGGACCCTGTTGGAGTTTTTGTCAATTCCTCACCTTTTACGCTGGAGATGGCTCCGGTCACAGAAACCTTCTTCTGAACACCATAAGCTACAACCTCTACTTCTCCCAACATTTGAGAATCATCCTCCAGAACAATTTCGATATTAGCTTGTTTTACTTCCACCGTCTTGGAAGTATATCCTATGAACGAAACTAATAATTTGGCTCCTTTGGGAACATCCATTTTAAAGTTTCCATCAATATCGGTTATGGTACCTACTGTCTGACCTTGTACAATAACATTAGCACCAATAATAGGCTCTCCCAAATTATCTACGACTTTA
>BLLV01000300.1 GCA_011959205.1 Bacteroidaceae bacterium | reverse complement strand
GTTCACGAGGTATTCACGCAAGAACTTGTTGCCCGGCGTGTCGGCTACGCCTCTTGACGTGATGAACGCCAGCAGACCGCCCTCGTTTAACAACTCCATAGCCTTGACAAAAAAATAGTTGTGTATGGTCTTGGTGGCCTGTTCATAAATACCGCCTTTCTTCCACAAGTCGGCATCGAACACCTTGAAATTGCCGAACGGAATATTCGAGGCTATGACATCGAATTTCGAGTGTTCAAAGTCCTGTTCGCCTATCGTCTCAAATCCTGCCGTTAACGTGTCGGTATCGTCATGCAGGAGCGAGAGGATTAGTCCCGTGATACAATCCTTTTCAAAGGCATAGCTATGCGTGCCGGGCATGGCTACGGGCAGAAAACCGCCTATTCCTGCGCTCGGTTCAAGAAACGAGCGTATTTGCAGGCTATTGTCCTTGAATGTATCGTGCATCTGCCGTGCCACCGCTTCCACAATGAACTGCGGCGTGTAAAAAGCCGTAAGGACGGACGCTTTTATGTTCTCTACCAATGTGCGGTACATGGCTTCATCTTCGCCCGCCAATATTCGCAACGCCTTTTCCAGACGGTTCAGCGGTTCAGCCATGTTGTCCGCAGCGGGTCTGTCCGTCCCGATGTTATGCACATCCTTGATACCTCCAAAGCCGGAGTATCGGGATAATATCTCTTTCTCGTCTGCCGTGGCTGTCCTGCCCTGTACGTGGATGTTCACTGCTGTTTCTATTGCTTCCACGTTCGCCACTAATGATGTCAGTTTGTTGTAGTTCATAATTTAACCTTGTTTTTCTTTCCCTCTGTTCGGCCTGTTCGCGACCGTAGGGATTATTTTTCTGCTTGCGAAAGGTGGCGGGGACAATCGGCCAAGGCTGGACGGAAAAATACGCTCGACAAGGGAGAGGAAGATTTTTACGGACACTCGTGCGGCAGCCGGCATTGGCAGGATTGGAACAGCCGGTTTACCTTTGCGGAAAAATGCAATCCCCCACAGGTCGCACAGTGCGAATGGTCGGAATGGCAGCTAAAACAGGGAGATGTGAAAGGTGTAAACGGAGTGTACCGGGAGGTCGTAGAAAAGGTAAGATTGCTTTATAACAGGAATATGCCGTCGGCAGACCGAAATAAAAATCCGTATCGGGCAGAGACTCGATACGGATTCCTTTGACATCGTGCGATTAGTCAATGTCGTAGCCTATCATGTATTCATTATTGATAAGCAAATAATAGTAGCCGTTGCCACAATTCCGGAACTCCTTGCTGAAACCTGCCGCCATATCTCCATTCTCTCGTGGTTCACACCACAACGTGCCGTCATAGCCGCAAAAATCGAATCGAAAAGAGGAAAAACTTTTCTTCTCCTTCATGGCTTGTCGGAAAAGCTGTATATTCGCCATTCCGCAATATTTTCCGATTGTAGAAAGCCGGATGCACTTGCCGTCGATACGTGTACCGGTTGTAATACCGTTTTCGTAAAGGGATTTTTCCAAATCAGCATGGGCTATTTTACGTAACCAGTCGTTTGTATGCGTAGCAAGCCGAGCCAGTTTCTGGTATTTCAAGATTAGTTTACCGTCCGTGTCCGCTTCCTGTTTTTGAGACGGGTAATATATCTTTTCGATACTCGTCCAGTTCGTGAAGACATAACCTCTTTTCCGTTTTCCCAATGCGATAATGCCGATGACATTCTCGTTACGGTTGATAAACAAACGTCTGCGTTTTCCCTCAATCTTTACATAC
>BLLV01000299.1 GCA_011959205.1 Bacteroidaceae bacterium | reverse complement strand
TTCCCCGTCACCTTCAAACGAAGTGGGGAATTATCTGCATTGCAATAAATGGTAAGCGTCTTGCTGAAATGTTCAGCCTTTTCCGCTTCATAAATCACGGTCAGCTCCGCCTTATCTCCCGAACGAATACCCTCCTTACTATAGTTCACCTAAGCAGTAATTCATCGGATACTTTTTTGTGCTGAAAAGCACTCCATACACTCACTGTTGCAACCAGTGCAACCATTAATAATATTCCTGTGTTTTTCATTTTCTATTAATTTTTGATGATACAAAAATAAGAAATAGGAACTGAAAAAGAAAGAATATTATTCATTAGAAATTTATTAGTTAATGAAATCTAAAGAAAAGCCACCGGGCAGAAAAGTGAAACACGCAAAAATAATTGGCGATAACGGATGGATTCGGGATTCAAGATTATGCAGCTGCTAATTGACAGTTCCAATCATTTCGCATCCAAAAAAGAAATTATTTTGAAACTTTGGCCGGAAAACGATAAATCACCGTCTTATCATCCACATAACGAACCCCATAAATATAATCTGCATCCATACAAAACCTATTAATAGCAAACGGCAATATATATTTTTTCACCTTCCTACCATTCCAGTCAAAACACAGAATTTCATCGAACGCCCCATCTTTGGCAGCCGACTCTGCATAACTTTGAGAAGAAAAGCTACAGCCTATCCATTCGGATGATGCGGACAGAGACGTAAATCCGGCAATGCTATTGTCATAATCTATCCCCCAACGCTCTCCTGTTTTTTGTATCTGTGGTACGGATTTAAAAGAAGAAACATATACTTTTCGTACTTCCTCACCATTGATCTCATAAATCTCAAAAACATCTGATGCTAAAAAAAACACAGCAAACCGGTTCTTTTCTCCATTTGTTATCACTTGAGACTGGAACAGATTTCCTCTATAAATACCTTCCACCTCATCGCAAGGAAACGGCAAATCAGACTCACAAGACATCAATGTGTTATCTTTTCCCAAAATACCCAACAGACCTTCCTTGAAAGCTCCTACAGCCACCTTTCGGTTCTCGTTAATGGAATAAACCCTTCTTGGACGAAAGTCTACTGTATATGGATAAGTTTCTTTCCTTACGTCCATATCAGTACGCCGATTCAGTATATCCCTCAGAGGAACATAATTTATCTCCTTTCTGGCAAAAGTTTGAAAGACAAGGCAGGAATCTTCTATACTGAAATTCGAACTGAAATCAATAAACTCACCGGCTCCCTCACCTATTGTACCCCATCTGCAAACATTCTTTCCGCTTTCTATATCAATGAATGAAAATTGATAATCACCATTTGCATGATTCAACACAAGCATATTTCCAAACACATGAATTTCCACAACCACTCCGAAAGGTTCATCCACATCCGAAAAAATACTGTCATAGGACTCTATATATTCCACTGTGTCAAATTCCTCTATTGACTTATTTTCTTGTTTTGAACAAGAGAAACAAAGGAAAGGGAAAAGAAAATACAAAATAGTTTTTTTCATTTGATCGTGTTTTAAAGATAATTATCACTCATATTTTATTCTCGCAAAGAACTCCACTACAGAAAAAACAAAATAACAACAGTAAAGAACACAAATACCGTTCCCACTGGTTTGTCGTTTTGGTATAAAGGTAGAGAAAATTCATCGGGTACACAAATTTTTCACCTTAAATTCATCTTAAGGTGACCTTAAAATCATCTTAAGATGCCAAAAACGCCCATTCCATCGAATTTCGATGATGTATCCGCCCGCTGTTTTATTATATCTCCTATACGGTTCATGTGCCGGTGCATCAGCATAACCTACAAATTTCAATTCCAAGATTAGCTTAATTTTGAATGGTTCAGCGATAAAAGTCGATTGCCCTTCCCTCCTTTCAAACTCTCTTTCACAACTTTCCGTGAAAGGGTACAAACATACGCTGAAACAGGAGTGAGGAGAAGTAGTTTCAGCTATAAACAGTTGATAGTCTGTGTGTATTACATAATATGACAGAATGAAGGAAGAAGGAGAAATACCGACTTAGTGAGAGAGTCATGCAATAAACAAGCTAGGCTGGTGCAATGAACATGGCAACCTGGTGCATTGAACATGCTGGCTTATTTTTAAAACGTACTGGTGTTTTTTTAAAACCTGAAGATGTTTTTTAAAAACATGAAGGCGTTTTTTTAAAACCTGAAGGTATATTTGAAAAACATCTCGGCCTATTCAACAATAAACTTTAGTTAACGTCAGTTCGATATAACTTAAAACAATGTAAGTTGCCTGTCTTTGATGA
>BLLV01000298.1 GCA_011959205.1 Bacteroidaceae bacterium | reverse complement strand
GTGGGGCACTTTTTAAATGTTGTTCCGGGTCCCTTTTCAAGTGTTAGCTACACTTAATGGATATGTCCGATACGTTGTATTTGCTTTGGATAAATTCAGCAAGGTGGCGGCGGGTGACCTCATACTTGCGGTAGGTCGCTATCGTCTTGGATATGCCGACCAACTGCTTCACATCATCATTGTGCTTTTGGAACAGGGTAAGGATTGTTTCGTGGCTCTCGCTATGACCTAAAAACTCGTTCTTCACTTTCTCGGCGGTCACGTAGTTGTCACGCCGCTGCATTTCGTGGTAAATGGTGTTCAAGGATGCGTTTATATCATCCAGCATACGGTTTATGCGGCTGGCTTCCGCAGTACGTCCGGTAGCCTTGCCCATTTTGCCGTCCCAAATAGAGGGTAACACGTCCAACTTGGTGTTAAAACGGCTTGCCACGCCGTCCACTGTGATACGGGCGAAAAGGGGGTACGCACCGTTGGCTTTCTGCTTGTCTTTCTTTGCGTAAAAGCAAATGTTGAATGTCGATTTCATAACTCACTTTTTAAGTTGCAAAACTATTGTAATTATCTAAAAATGAGTTCTATGCAGGCAAGCCAAATAACGACAGGACTTCGCCAATTTCGGACAATCTGTACCCCCTTTCCGTTTTTGTTTGTCGGGGGTACGAGTTAGGTTACGAACTTTGTCTTTTAGGGGCGAAAAGGTGTACTTTAAGGCAGACACAAGGGGATAAAAAAGTCCCACAAATCATTGAATTTGTGGGACTTGTCTGCTTACTGTCCGGTATTGTCCGGTTAGTTCAGCGGAGAGGGAGGGACTAAAACCTTTGAAACGCTATGATTCCATGAAAAGCCAAAATCACGAAATTTCAGCACATTAGCCCCTATCATATCACAAAATGACATGATACAATGCCATACAATGCCATAAATACGGCAAAATATCGTGTACAAATTCGTGTACGTGGTTTTTACGTTGATATATTCGTGTACCATCATAAATTGTCAAACCGGGACATTGCCCGTTCTTTCAATTCATCGACAATTTTAACGTATGGTTTCATTGCCGAAAAATCATTGTGTCCCGTCCACTTCATTATCACCTCACTTGGGATTCCGAGCTGCAAGGCGGTAACAACAAACGTGCGCCGCCCGCAATGGGTGGTGAGCAACGCCCACTTGGGGAACACTTCTTCATGCCGGACATTCCCTTGGAAATATACAATCCTTATCGGTTCATCAATGCCGCACACTTGCCCCAAGATTTTCAAATGTGCATTCATTTTTGTATTAGCAATCACAGGCAGAGCCAAATCACCGCGCAATGTTTTGTCTTTGTATTTGTCAAGGATGGATTGTGAATGCTTGTTCAACTCAATGCGCAAGCCATCCACGGTCTTTTGTGTTACAACATCAATGAATCCATCTTTAACATCCGTTTTTCTCAATTTGGCAACATCCGAATATCGTAACCCGGTGAAGCAACAGAACAAGAAAACATCCCGGACTTGTTCAAGTGCCTTTTGTGTCGGCAAGAATTGGTAATTCTCCAGCAACTTGATTTCGGCTTGGGTCAAATAGATAATTTCCTTTGAATTGCCGTCCGTCCCTTTCAATTTTGGTTTGAATGTGTCGTGAATATCACCATCATAATATCCTTTTGATGCAGCCCAACGGAAAAACCAACGCACAAATGCAAGATGCTTGGCGATGGTGGTGTTTCGGAATCCTTGCTTGTTCAGATAGCCAAGATATGCTTGCATCTTTGATTCTGTAATTTGCGGGAAAGACAACTTGGGGTCAAAGTCTTTCAAGTGTCTTTTCAAGGCTGCAAACTTTTCGTGTGTTGCATCCGTCCATTGATTTTGCTTGCCCATCGTGTCCGTGAAGATGTCAAACACGGTAAACAGATTGTCGCCGGGATTCGGCACACTTTCATTCGTCTTTGTCTTGCGCCCGACCATATCATTGAAAAGGTCTTTGATTTCCCCAACGGTCGGAACACGCTTTTCAAGTAATTCATACCGGGCAAAGATTTCATTGATGTTGGCTTTCCATTCATCAATGGTGCGGTTGATTGCAGATGCCCCCGGTGCAGCACTCAAAGCGTGTTGTGTGGTCGTGTCCCATTGTTCAATATCAATATCAAGCCTTGTCGGGAAATCAATAGGAGTTTGACCGCGCAAAGTGACACGCATTCGGATGGATGCTTTTGTGTCCCTTGAATGCCGTTTGTGCAATATGAATTTTACGCCCCACTGAATTTTCATTGCTTTTCCGTTTTAAGAATCTTTCCCCGACCAAGCAACAACCATTCAGCCGACACACCAAAATCCGAACAGAGAGCCGCCAGCGCGTCAATATCAATCATTTTATACGTTGATTCCTCAATGGGTTTATCCAACGCATTCTTAATGCGTGAATACTTTGTGCGATTCAACTTGTGTTCTTCACAAAATCCTTTCAAGCCATTCACCTTTTCCGATGCAATAGCCAAATCCAACGCTTGAAAGAATCTGCGTTGAATTTCAAAGGCACGGGGATTTATGCTTTTCTTCATCGTAAAAGTCTTGCCTTAATTGTTGAACTTGAATTTTGTGTGCGACCTTTTATTTTCATTGTCGCAATGTAGGAATCATTCAAAACACCGAAATCAAAGGCGATGTCAAGATTCCATCCTTTCGGTTCTGTAATATGGGCAATCTTTGTTTCGGCATTATATACCCATTCCCCTTGTTTTATGATTTCCTTTTCCCCGGATTCATTTACGGTGTATTGCGTGAATATATTGGGATAGGCAAATTCATAATATGCGCAATCCCCGGTGTCTGATATATCCACGAAGTACCCATCGGAACACAAATAAGCATATTGAAACCATGTTCCGGCAATATCGGACAATACGGTTTGGGGTTCTTCATTGTCCAATGTATTATCCTTTGAACAAGAAACAGACAGGGCGCAAAGCAACGCTAATATAAGGTATCTATATACTTTCATGGCTTCATCTTTTTGTCGTATTCAACAATCATTTTATCAAATGCCGCCCTTTCAACGGTGGCAAGTTCTTCACCTTTTAATGATGCAAGTTCAAGTGCATCAAAGATGGATTCCGGCATAACCGAATAATAAGATGGGTTGCCGTAATAGTCATTCACCTTGATTTGTATTGTGTCCATATCTTTATTTTGTTAGTCGTTCAATTATCACCAATAATTTATCAATGTGTTCTTGTGCCTTGGCAAGTGATTGTTCCTTGCTTGCAAGCAAATCCAACAATCTTGCGGTGTCAGGCTTGTTGTTTACCGTCACATTGTTGCCGTTGATATTGTCGCCATTGACATTGCTTTGTTCAGCACCCCCGGCATACTGATGTTGTTTTAGCATCAAATCACGCAACATTGCGTGTTTTGCTTTCGGTATTGTTGTACCTGATTCCCAATTTTGAACGGTTCTTGGGTGTACTCCAAGCATTTCCGCAAGTTTTTCTTGCGAAACATTCAATT
Source organism: Bacteroidaceae bacterium (assembly GCA_011959205.1). Lineage (GTDB taxonomy): Bacteria > Bacteroidota > Bacteroidia > Bacteroidales > Bacteroidaceae > Phocaeicola. Next base: position 48,362 of record BLLV01000298.1, on the reverse strand, counting down.
GCTCACGAATTTTTTTAATATCAAATTCATTCATATTCAATTAGTTATGTTATACACGCAAATTTAATACGCAAAATTGTGTGATAAAAATTTGGTTTTTCGCACAATATGCCGTATCTTTGCAAACGTAAACGAAAACAATGCAAAGGTAAAGCAAAGTTTCGTTGAAACAAATAGCAAATTTACGTCAAATTTGCGACATGACGAAAAATTGTGCCGCAATTTTACAATAATTAAAAATAAAAGAGTAATGAGCAAAGAACAATTTTCATTTTCAAAAGGGTGGTCGCAAGTTCGTAATGGCGACATACCAACGTGCCGCGAAAAGCTGATGGCGGCATTGAATGTGACAACGCGGGCGGCATTCCTTATCCGCATGAAAGGAAAGGTTGAACCAAAAGTTTCGGAAGCAAAGGCGGTGGAAGAAGTCTTTTCGGAATTTGGAATCACTGATGTTTGGGGGATTGCAGAATGATAGAAGATGCCGTAAAACTCACCAAACGCGAATCCGAAATTGCGGAATTATTCGCATGGGGCGCAACTAAAAAGGATATAGCAAACCGCCTTTATATTTCGGAAAGAACGGTTGAAAATCATGCCCGGAACATCTTTGAGAAAACAAGATGCACCAAGGTAAATGAATTGTCCGCGTGGTGGTTTTGCATGACATTTCACATATCATTTGAACTTTCACCATTCAAAAGAAAAGTGTTTGCATTGTTCCTTTTGGGTATTCTGATACCTCAAATGTGGTCAAATGACAACGTGATTATGGCACGTAATGCCCGGACAACAACGACAAGGATTTGCCGTGTACGTGGTCGCCGAAAGGCTGATGGGGATTTTTCACCATTCGTTTAACATCAAAATTTCGCAACAATGAATGAATTAAAAAATGCCTTTGTCTTGAAAGGCTTAACAATCAAACAAAAAGCCGTGGTTTGGTGGTTCTCAATATCGCTTTGCCTTTTGTGCAGTACGGAGGATGCCCCCTTGTGGTTTTTATTCTTGGAGGTGGCAAGCCTTGCATTATCCGCACATTTCTTAAAGAAAATACCAATCCCCGATTATTTCAAGGAAGATGAAGAATGATAAACATTGACCCACAAACAAGAATTATCGACCTAACGGTTGGGCAACTGATGGAATTGTTGGAAAGTGCGAAAGAAGCACCGAAACAAGCCCCCCAAGAAGTCAAGGAACATCGCAAGGTGTATGGCATTGCCGGGATTGCTCAAATTTTCAATTGTAGCATGACAACGGCAAACCGCATCAAACGAAGTGGGCGCATTGACCGGGCTATTACCCAACATGGGCGTATAATTGTGGTTGATGTTGAATTGGCTTTGGAACTATTTAATAACAAATAAATATCGCAACAATGAAACAAGTAACATTAAAGTCCTTGACCTTTGTAAACTTCAAGGGTGAAAAGGAGCGGACAACGAATTTCAATGCCGATGTTACAACCATTTCCGGCGGCAATGGTCTTGGCAAGTCAAGACATTTTGACGCATTCATTTGGTTGTTGTTTGGCAAAGACACCAAAGACCGCAAGGATTACGAAGTAAAGACACGCATTAACGGGCAAGAGCTTCACAACGTGGAATGCAGTGTGTCAGGTGTAATTGTCGTTGATGGTGAGGAAATCACCCTGAAACGTGCTTTTGTTGAAGATTGGGTAAAACCGCGTGGACAAGTTGAGCGAGTGTTCAAGGGAAATCACACGGAATGTTGGTGGAATGAAACCCCGGTCAAGGTGGGCGAATACACCAAGCGCATTGAAGCAATCATTGATTCATCCGTATTCAAGATGATTACCAACCCGGCTTTCTTTGTGAATATGGATTGGAAGTTGCAGCGCGAACAATTGTTTCAGCTTGCCGGAACAATCACAGATGCCGAAATTGCTTCACAAAAGCCCGAATTTGCCCTTTTGCTTGATAAGATAAGCGGCAAATCATTCGCAGACTTCAAAGCCGAAATCGCGGCTAAAAAGAAGCGTTTGAAAGGTGAACTTGACCAAAACCAACCGCGCATTGACCAAACCCACAAGATGATGCCGGAAAATGAAGATTTCCATGCAATAGAAATGGAAATTGAACGTGCAGACAGGGAGATTGCCGACATTGACAAGGCAATTGCCGATGTTACTGCCGCCATACGCAAGCAGTATGACAAGGAGCAAGCAAAGCAGAAGCAAATAAATACGTTGAAGTCAGAATGCCAACAAATCATTTTCAAGGCAAAGGAACAAGCGCAAAATGCCGCCTTTGAAGCCAATAGCAAACGCCGGGAATTGGAAAGCAGCATCAAGGACAAGAAACGTGAACTTGATTCCGTGAAAAAGGATATAGCCAACGGGCAAGTTGAGGTCGCACGCATCCACCGGGATATTGACAAACTCAAAGAAGAACAAGACACCATCCGCAATGAATGGTACAAGGAAAACGGCAAGAAATATGACGGTGGTACAATATGCCCGCATTGCGGACAAGAATTGCCCGAATCCATGCTTTCGCAAGCCCGTGAAGTGTTCAACAGGGCACAAGCTGACAAATGCAATGAAATCACCGAAAAGGGCAAGAATCTTGGCGCAAGAATCGCCGAAAAGGAAGCAAGGGTTGAGAGCATCAAGGAATCAATCGAGGAATCCAAGAAGCAAAGCGAATCTTTGACCAAAGAGATTGAAATCTTGGAAGCATCTTTTGCCGGAATCCCCGTTGTTGATGTTGCCGCCGTTGTGCCTGAAAACATCCCCGAATGGGTTGCCAAGCAAAAGGAAATCGCCGACATTGAAGCCACCGTTTCAACCGACAACACCGGGATTGACACAAAGGATTTGCAGAGCCAAAAGGCAACGTGGAACGCTTCGCGCGATGAACTGAAAGCAAGACTTGCAAAACGTGATGCCATTTCACGTTGTGAAAAGGAAATATCACAGCTTGAAGAAAACGGCAAGAAGTTGGCACAACAAATCGCCGATGTCGAGCGTGAAGAATACACCATTGAGCAATTCACCAAGACCAAGATTGACGAATGCGAAAAACGCATCAATGCCATGTTCAAGTTCGTTTCATTCAAGTTGTATGATTACACCTTTGATGGCAATGCCGTTGAAACGTGCGTTCCGCTTGTTGATGGTGTGCCTTATGGCAGTGCCAACACCGCCGGACAAGTCAATGCCGGGTTGGATATTATCAACACCCTTTGCCGACATTATGGCATTTGTGCCCCGATATTCATTGACGGTCGCGAAAGTGTCAATGAGATAATCCCAACGGAAAGTCAGATTATAAACCTTGTTGTCACCAAAGACAACAAATTAACAATTCAATAAAATTTCGTAACAATGGAAGAAAACAAGAAAAGTGCATTCATTTCCAAGGTGGAAGAGTTTGCAACATCAATGTCAGAAATGACAAGTGAAAACAAGACAAAGCGCGGTTTGGTGATATTAGCCACCGAAACCCCGGAAGATTCCAACACCACCGCCCAAGAAATCGCAATCATGGGCAATCAAGGGCAAATAGTCCGGGCAATTGCGGAACTTGCCACACAGGAGCAAACAAGGGAACTTGTTGTTGAGGGTCTGAAACTTGCTTCAATTAAAACCCTGATGGATAAATTGGGGGGGGATTTGACAACCATAAATCTAACAATTAAATCATAAGACAATGAACGAATTACAGCCAAAAAACAACAATGCGGTGGTTGTTTCACAACCCACCCAAGTAGGGTTCAACTTCTTTGACCCGGTGCAGTTTGACACAATGCAACGTGTGTGCAAGTTGTTTGCTTCATCCGAACTTGTGCCAGAAATGTATAAGGTTTCAGAGAAAAATCCGATTGAAAAAGCAATGGCAAATTGCATGATTGCTATTGAGATTGCACAACGTATCGGCGCAAGTCCTTTGATGGTGATGCAAAACATGGTTCCCATCTATGGCAAACCGTCTTGGTCGTCCAAATTCCTTGTCGCAACCGTGAACACTTGCGGGCGTTTCAATCCCTTACAATACAGATTTATCGAAAAGGGTATGTTGGGGATGGTGGATTACACGGATTATGTTTGGGACAATGCAACACGTTCCAAACGTGCCGTAACCAAGCAATTTGACGGCAAAAAGGTGATGGACATTGAATGTGTCGCATTCACGACCGCCAAGGGTTCGGACAAGATGTTGGAAAGTTCGCCCGTTTCCGTCCGGCTTGCCATTCAAGAGGGTTGGTTCACAAAGAACGGTTCAAAATGGCAGACAATGACACGGCAAATGCTAATGTATCGTGCCGCATCATTTTGGACAAGTGCTTATGCGCCGGAACTTTCAATGGGTATGAAAACCATTGAGGAATACCAAGACATTCAGGATGTCGAGTATCAAGAAATCAAGGACACCCCGGAAGAAGAACGCAAGAACAATGCTAACAAGGAACAAATAAGCATGGACTTGGCAGATGGTAAAGACAAAACAACAAAAACGGTTGTTGATGCCCAAACCGGGGAAATCAAGAGCGAGATTCCAACGGAAGAAGCACCGAAAACGGAAGAACCGCAAAATTCACCCGGTTTCTAAACCCTAAATCCGAAAGGTTATGCAGCTTAAAGTATTGGGTTCATCCTCAAAGGGCAATTGTTACTTGCTTGACAATGGCAAGGAAGCCTTGGCAATAGAATGTGGCATTTCATTCAAAGAAGTGCAAAAGGCGGTCAATTTCGATGTTTCACGCATCAAAGGGGCGATTGTATCACACGAACATGGCGACCACGCCAAACACGTTGAAAACTTCATTCAGGCGCAAATCCCCGTGTATATGTCCACGGGAACATTGCATGAAGTGATAAAGAAGTTCAAAAGCCCCTATTTGTCACCGCTTATGATGGAAGCCGGGTGCATTGTCGAAATCGGCAATTTCAGGGTTCAAGCATTCGACACCATACATGATGCCGCCGAACCTTTCGGATTCCTGATATATCACCCGGAATGTGGAATGGTCTTGTTTGCGACTGATACGCATTATTTGCACTATACGTTTGCAGGATTGAACAATATCTTGATTGAATGTAATTTCAGACAAGACATTTTGGATGCCAATGTTGAATCCGGCAGATTGCCAAGTGCATTGAGGGCGCGAACCATGAAATCCCACATGGAATATGAAACTTGCAAGGGGACATTGCTTGCAAATGACTTGTCGGGGGTGAACAACATTGTGTTGATACACCTTTCCGATGGCAATTCAAATGCAAGTGAGTTCCGGCAAGGAATCATGGAAGCGACAGGTAAGACCATCCACATTGCGGAAAGTGGAATGACATTAAATTTCAACAAATCACCCTTTTAATTCAAAAAGACATGAAAAAGTTTTTAATCACAAACAAGAAAACGCAAGAGATTTGCGGCAAGTTCGATTCAAAGAATGAAGCTGCGGACGAAATGATGGACTTTATCAAGAATCACAATGAAGATTTGGATTCGGAAGATGAAGATTATCTGACCCCGTTTGATTTCTCCCTTGAAGAAGTCGAAATCAAGGAAGTAAACGAGTGTATCACCGACTTTGAAAAAGCCCGGAAGCATCTTAATGGCAAGCCAAATGCCGACTTCACCGTATCAAAGAAGATTCTTTCCGACAATAGTGTGAAACTTGAAGATGTCGCCCGATTGGTGAACGACATAAACCCCAAGCACATGAAAGCCCTTGTCGCCCTGAATGAGTTGTTCACCATTGCACAGGCATGGAACAAGGAAGATAATTTCACCCCGGATTTCTCAAACCGAAATCAAACGAAATGGTTTCCGTGGTTTGTATATTCCAATGCTGCTGCGGGGTTCGTGTTTGCGAATGCGTCTAATGCGGCTACGCGTGCGTATGCGCTTATCGGTTCTCGGCTTTGCTTCAAAACATCCGACCGCGCCCGCCAATTCGGGGAACAATTCATTGACTTGTGGAATGATGTTTTGTTGTTCAGACAACCAAGTGTTTCACTATAAAACAAAATGGTCATGGGAAAGTCACTTGGTAAAGAGTACACAAGCAAGATTGAACGTGTTGCCTTTCTGAAAGACAATTGCGATGCTTGCGAAAACAAGGGGTACATGAAGCCATACACCCCGGAAGAACTGCAAGGACACAAAGAAAATCTTGCCAACGTGTCGATTGAGATTGCTGAAATCGAAGCGGAAATGAAGCAAGTGCAAGCCGAATACAAAGGACGCTTGAAACCACTTAAAGAACAACGGGCAAACATGGTTTCCAACATTAAGGCAAAATCGGAGTATGTGAATGAAGTATGTTACAGGTTCACAGACCGGGAAGCCCGCGTAACGGAATACTACAATGACGAGGGCGACATGATAGAGAGCCGCCCGGCAACCGCTGATGAACTGCAACCGACATTGTTTCAACCACGAATTGTTGTCGGTGAACAGGCTAAAACAGGAACAAACAACTAACATTCAAAAGTAAAAGAAAATGCAGAACGAAAAATTCCAAGTAAATCTTGCACCAAACATGGCAAAAGCCGAATTGGTGATTCGTGAGGGTGCAACCCCCAAAGAACTTGAACCGAAAGCCCCGGTCAAGACCGATTTGTCGGGCGTTATCGGTGCGGTTGTTGAATATCTTGCAAAGAGAATCAACACAGGGCAATTTGAACAGAAGAATTGCCATATCCTTGTAAACCGTGATAAGGTTGAAATAACCTTGATAACCAATGAAGCGGACGAATACACACGCGGAAAGGTTGTTGGCAAATTGGCATACAATCCCAAGTTTGTTGAGTTCGGAATAAATAGTGGCAAGGTGTGGACACCAACGGAACTTGGCTTGTTTATCAAAATGAACCGGGCTTTCTTTGCCGACCGCATGGAAAACATGAAGTTGGTTTCAAGCCTGATGAACTTCACAGCCGATGTGAACAATAAGATTGACCGTGCCGTAAAAGAGAACGGCAACAGGACGGACAATTTCGCCCAAGTGGTCAATTCCAACTTGCCGGAATCATTCACCGTTCAAATGCCTATTTTCAAGGGCTTGCCGTCTGAAAGTATCGAGGTTGAAACATTCGCACAAGTGAATGGGCGTGAAGTGTCATTCGTGTTGCTTTCACCCGGAGCGCAAGCAACCCTTGAAGATTTGCGCGACAAGGTGATTGACGAACAATTGGAGCAAGTCAAGGAGATTGCCCCGGAAATCGCAATCATTGAGGTTTAAGAAGTTGAATCGCCCCCGGCTTGACCATGTGCCGGGTCGGGGGCTTAAAAGTCGCAACAATGAATGAATTGAAACAAAAGATGGATGCCCTTGCGGAGCAATTCAACACCCCGGCTTTCATTGAAAATGACCCGGTACAATTCCCACGGGCATACGAAAAACAACAAGACATTGAAATTGCCGCATTCCTTGCTTCAACAATCGCTTGGGGAAACCGAAAGCAGATATTGACAGGATGCCGCAAGATGTTCCATGATATTATGAAGAACCGCCCATTTGAGTTTGTTATAAGTGGGAGATTCAATGACATTGACCCGGCAATGAATATACACCGCACATTCTTTGGTCGGGACTTGGTGTATATGTGCCGGGGATTGCAATTTGTATATCTGCAATGCAACACTTTGGCAATCGCCTTTTCCGAAAGTGATTCTAATGTGTGGGATGGCTTTTCAAGGTTGCGTGAATTGTTTGCGCAAGCAAATGGCGGTGAGTATTCAAGGCACATATCCAACCCGACACCCAACAGGCACAAGGGTGGTTCAGCTTGCAAGCGTTTGAACCTGATGTTGCGTTGGCTATGTCGGCAAGATGGCATTGTTGATATGGGTATTTGGCACAATTTGAAGCCAAGTGAATTGATGATACCACTTGACACCCATGTTGCCCGGATTGGGCGCGAAATGGGTTTGATTGAGAGGAACGGCAATGACCGCAAGACGGTTGAAGAATTGACCGCCAAATTGCGGGAATTGGATAAAAACGACCCTTGCAAATATGATTTCGCATTGTTCGGGCTTGGTGAATCACAAAAACGTGCAAAGTTATGAAAGAGTATTTTTCACATGATTACAATGCCCGTAATGACCCAAAGTTGCAAGAAGTCTTGTTTGAACATGGGATTGCCGGGCTTGGTGTCTTTTGGTGTCTTATAGAGAATCTGTATGAACAGGGCGGCGAATTGCCTTTGACCGCTTGCAAAAGCATTGCATTTGCATTGCATACGGAAAGCAACATTGTTGAAAGTGTTGTCCGGGACTTCAATTTGTTTCAAAATGATGGCGAAAAGTTTTGGTCAAATTCGGTAAATGCACGGATAAACAAGCGCAACGACATAACAGAGAAGCGGAAACAAGCCGCTTTAAGTAGTTGGCTTTCAAGGCGTGAAAAGCAAATGCAAAGCAAGCCCGATGCAAATGTAATGGATTGCAATGCAATAAAAGAAAATAAAAGAAAAGAAAAGAATAAATCTATATCTAACGATATAGAGAGGGAAAAAGCAAAAACCGTCAAACGGTTTTGCCCCCCTACATTGCAAGAAGTTCAAGCATATATTCAAGAAAAAGGGTATTCGATAGATGCGGAAGCATTCATTGCCTTTTATGAAAGCAAAGGTTGGATGGTCGGTAAGAACAAGATGAAAGATTGGCGCATGGCAATCGTAACGTGGTCAAAACGCGACAATCGCCCGGCAACCTCAAAAAAAAGTCAAACCAATAAAAGTTGCAATGACGAATGGACATAAAAGAAACATTTACCGACAAAAACGGTAGCAAAAAGCAAGTCAAGGTTCAGATGCCAAGCATTGACCAAATCTTAAATGCCATAAACCAACGTGGAATGTTTGCAGGGTTCACCCGTTATCAATACTTGCATTATGATATTGCGGAAGCCTTGAAGATTGTTGAAGCAATCGGAAAAAGTCGAAACCCCAAGTTCGTGATTGATGATGAAAACCGCTTCACTTACGAAAACTTTATCAAATGGTGTCATTGTGACCCCACAATGCAATGTTTGAACCCGGAAACGAAAGGGGTTGTCCCCGGTCGCTTGAAAAGGGGAATATATATTGCCGGGAACACAGGCACGGGCAAATCTTGGTGTCTTGAAATCATGCTTGCATATTGCACGGCTTGGGGATTCCGGGTGCAATTCATTGATGATTCAAGCCCGCGCCCCCTTTGGTGGAGAACATTCCGTGCGGATGCCATTTGCGATAAATTCATTGACACCGGGGAGATTCACACCTTGAAGCAAATTTCCATGTTAGGCATTCAGGATTTGGGATGTGAGCCGCAAGAATCACTTTACATGGGAAACCGTGTTGATGTTGTCCGGCAGCTTATCGAATACCGGGGCGACAAGACCGATGAAATCACCCTTATAACCTCAAATCTGAAAATCAATGGTGAAAAGTTGGTGAACAGATACGGCGACCGGGTGGCAAGTAGGTTGAATGAAATGTGTAATTACTTTGAAATCAAAGGAAAAGACAGAAGAAAATTATAACAAAATGAATAAGGAAGAATTAAAGCAGCAGTTGGACGATGAATTGTGCAAGTTTTGTCCTTGGCAACAAGGTGAAATCGAGCATCCATGCAATGCACTTTGTGAGGGTGTATATTGTGATGATGCACTTGACACATTCATTGATGAAAACCAAGGCTTGTTTGATGATGCGGAATAACTAATTATAAAACATACTATAACAATGAACGGCATTATTCAACAAAATGTGGTCTATAAGACCAACAAAGGAACACCCGTGACGGATTCCGTCAAGGTGGCACAAGTGTTCGGAAAGCAACACAAGAACGTGATGCAATCCATAAGAAACATTTTGGGGACGGCTGAAAATTCAGCCCACCAAAGATGGTTTTGTGAATCAACATACTCTGATGCACAAAACAAACCGCGACCAATGTATTTGATGAACCGGGATGGATTTTCATTGCTTGCAATGGGTCTGACAGGTGCAAAAGCAATGCAATTCAAGGTCGGATTCATTGAACAATTCAATGCAATGGAAAGGATTGTTCAGGAAGTGAAGCAAGCAGCCCCGGCGATACCTCAAACATTCGCGGAAGCCTTGCGCCTTGCAGCTTCACAGGCGGAACAGATAGAAAAGCAACAAAAGCAGATTGAAGCGGAAAGACCCCGTGTCTTGTTTTCACAAGCGGTTGAAACGGCAAAACAATCCGTCTTGATTGGTGAATTGGCTAAAATCATTTGCCAAAATGGTGTTCAGACCGGGGAAAAGCGGCTTTTCGCTTGGATGCGCGAAAATGGCTATTTGTGCCAATATGGTGAACGGTACAACCAACCCACCCAAAAGGCAATGGAAATGGGATTGTTTGAAATGAAGAAAACCACCATTCAGAAAGCCAACGGCGAAACCCTTGTATCAACCACAACAAAGGTAACGGGGAAAGGGCAAATCTATTTCGTGAACAAGTTTCTATATAACAACCAACAAATCAATACAAGAAAATGAAAATTTATATATCCGGCAAGATTACAGGCTTGCCACTTGAAGAAACAAGGCGAAAATTCGCCGATGCACAAGCCTTGCTTGAAGAAATAGGCTTTGAAGTCGTGAACCCGATGGAAAAAGGTTTGTCCCCTGATGCCACTTGGGAACAACACATGGTTAAGGATTTTGAATTGCTTTTGTCTTGTGATGCAATCTACATGATGGACAATTGGATTGGTTCAAAAGGTGCTTCAATCGAGTACGACGCGGCAACACGACTTGAAAAGGACATTTGGTTTGAATCGAAAGTGTGCCGGGAAAACAAAGAAGTGATGCGGATTCAGAATGCAATCCACGAAGTTACCGGGATGCAGTTCCACGAATATATCACAAAGTCCCGGAAACGTGACGGATTCTTTGCCCGGATGTTGTTCGTGTACCATTGTCGCCGTGCAAAAATGAAGCTGACACAGATTGCGAAGTACGTTCACCGCGACCATTCTTCAATGCTTCATTTGCTGAATAAGTATGAAGATGATTTTCGGTACAACCCACAATTCAGAGATATGGCAACAAGGGTGAATAATATATTAAATACAACAAGTGATGAAAGATAAAATAAAGTGCGATGATTCAATTGATTGTGGAACAACCTGCATTCGTGGATGGCATAATTATAAAGATTGCCCGCATTCCGCCAAGTATAAAGTAACATTCAAGGATGGAAGCGTGAAGATGCTTTGCGGTGTTCACAAAAACAAGGCAGTGTATTACGACCAGTGGGGCAAAAAAATTGAAAAAGTAGAAAAAATATGATTCAACATAAATTTGATTACCGTTGGAATTTAGCGGATGCCCACTTTACCAAAGACAAAGGCAAGGTGTTTTCTTGTTTTGCTTGTGGGGGGGGGCAGTTCGATGGGTTACAAACTTGCCGGGTTTGATGTTATCGGTTGCAACGAGATAGACCACCGCATGATGTACGCATATTGTCAGAATCACAACCCGAAGTTCCCTTTCCTTGAACCCATCCAAGAGTTCAAGCATAAGGAAGATTTGCCCCCGGAATTGTTCAACCTTGACATTTTGGATGGTTCGCCCCCTTGTTCGACTTTCAGCATGGCAGGAAGTCGGGAAGATGCTTGGGGAAAGATGAAGCACTTTCGAGAGGGACAGGCGGAACAAGTGTTGGACACGTTGTTTTTTGACTTCATAGACCTTGCGAAAAGACTTCAACCGAAAGTTGTTGTGGCTGAAAATGTCAAGGGCTTGTTGCTTGGTGAAGCGAAACAATATGTCCGGCGCATATATGAATCCTTTGAGGATGCCGGATATTATTGCCAACATTGGTTGCTTGATGCACAAAATATGGGAGTTCCACAACGCCGTGAACGTGTCTTTTTCGTGTGCTTGCGCAAAGATTTGATTGACAAAGTGCCTTGCCAATATGACTTGTTTAATGCGTTTCCATACTTGGATATGACTTTCAAGGAAGAACCGATAATGTTTGGAGAATGCGCCGATTTCAAGGGTCGTGAAGCAAAATCAAAGGTGATACGCTTGTTGTGGGAGAATCGCCAACATGGAGATTTGAACCAAGGCGCGGCAAATGAACGGTTGTATGGCAAAGGAAGCAACTTCAATCAAACTTATGTGTATATGGATAGGATATGCCCGACCCTTGCAAGCAAGGAATCATGCTTGATTCACTTTGAGCAACCCCGATTTTTGAGTGCAAGCGAGGTGTGTTGTATTTCAAGTTTCCCACAAGATTACAACTTTGCCGGGCAAAGCCCACAATACATTTGCGGAATGTCAGTGCCGCCCGTGATGATGGCACAAGTTGCATCCCGGATTTATGAACAATGGTTATCAAAAATATAAGAAACAATGAATGCAAGACAATTTTTCGATAAGGTGGTGGAAATGCGCCGATTGCAAAAGGAGTATTTCAAAAGCCGTAGTCATTTGACCCTTGAAAAGTCAAAGGCGGTTGAAAGGGAAATCGACCAAGAAATAAAAAGGGTGCAAGACATTGAAGCAGCTAACAGACCACCCGAACCAAATCTTTTTAATCAATAAGTGTATCACTATAAATCAATGCAATAATGAAACTATTATTTTTTGACCTTGAAACAACCGGGACAAACCCCGGACGAAACGGAATCCACCAAATAAGCGGTTCAATCGTGATTGATGGAAAGCACATTCAGGATTTCGACTTTCACGTTCAACCGAACCCCAAAGCGGTGATTGAAGATGCCGCCTTGCAGGTTGCCGGGGTGACACGTGAACAAGTCCTTGCATACCCACCCATGCAACAAGTTTATCAAGAATTTGTGGCAATGCTTGGCAAGTATGTGGACAAGTACGACAAGAAAGACAAGTTCTTTTTGGTAGGTTATAACAATGCCGCATTTGACAATCAATTTTTGCGTGGATTCTTCTTGCAGAACGGTGACCAATACTTTGGTTCTTGGTTTTGGTCAAATTCCATTGATGTGATGGTTCTTGCATCCGCTTACCTTGCCGACCGCCGCGCCGATATGGAGAATTTCAAGTTGTCCACCGTTGCAAAGTTCTTGGGCGTGTCCGTGTCTGATGATTCTTTGCATAATGCACTTTATGATATTGAATTGACACGGGCGATTTATGATATTGTGAAGCGATGAACAAGGTTGAATTATTCAATGACCATTTCCAAAACTTCAAAGTTTATGGAATCCCCAAAGCACAATTGATTATTGCCGACCCGCCTTATAATTTGGGGGTAAATGCTTATGCAAGCAATCCTTCATGGTATGTGGATGGTGACAACAAAAAGGGGGAATCCGCAAAAGCCGGAAAAGAATTTTTCGACACCGACAAGGATTTTCGCCCGGCGGAATTTATGCACTTTTGTTCCCAAATGCTTGTCAAAGAGCCAAAGGAAGCCGGGAAAGCCCCTTGCATGATTGTGTTTTGTGAGTTTGAACAACAATTCAAATACATTGAGTTAGGCAAAAAATATGGCTTCAACCATTATATAAACCTTGTATTCCGAAAGAACTTTTCAGCGCAAGTTCTTAAAGCGAATATGAAGATAGTTGGTAATTGCGAATATGGTGTGTTGCTATACCGTGACAAGTTACCAAAATTCAACAATGGGGGGGGGCAATGGTATTCAATTGCATGGATTGGGTGCGAGATACCAAAACACCCAAAGTGCATCCGACCCAAAAGCCCGTTCCATTGCTTGAAAATCTGATACGCATATTTACCGACCCCGGCGATGTGGTTATTGACCCGACCGCCGGAAGTGGTACAACCCTATATGCAGCAAGAAATCTTGACCGCCGGGCATACGGATTTGAGATAAAAAAAGAGTTTTTCAAAGCGGCAAATGAAAAGATACTTTCATTACCCGTTCAACCAAGATTATTTTTATAAACATGAATTACAACGAATTAAAAGAGAAAGCACATTCCAACGCCGTGAAACATGGTTTTTGGAAAGAAAAATGGAGCAATGAACATTGCTTGATGTTGGTTATCACCGAGGTTGCCGAATTGGTGGAAGCTGACCGAAAAGGGGATAAAGCCGGATACGGCGCAAAACTACTTGTGAAGCAAGATTTGGACAAGGGGGAATCTTTTGCCGATGTTTTTGCTTCACACGTAAAGAATACCGTTGAAGATGAAATGGCAGATGTTGCCATTAGGCTTTTTGACCTTGCCGGGGCTTTGGGAATTGATTTTGACATGATGAAGCCTTGTCGATATTACCGGGCTTATCACAAATTCAGCTTCACGGAAAATGCCTTTGGACTTGTCAAAGGACTTTCCCGCGATGTCATAAGCATTGAAAAACGAGTGCAATTTGGTATCGCCTACATTGAGGGATGGGCAAAGACCTTGAAAATTGATTTGCTTTGGCATATCAACACAAAAATGAAGTACAATTAAAATCGCGAAATTTTGCATGGAAAGGAGTATTAACAAGCAAATGCAATGCACTTGCATATCAAAAGCATAAGAAATGAAACGTGTAAAAATAACATCCGACAATTTTGTTTGGCACGTTCTGACAGAAGCGGAAGCCAAACAAGCGTTGGGCAAAGTGGAAGTGTTCGCCTTGTATGACGATGATTCCGAAAGCCTGATTGAGAGTGAAGCAGAAATTGAAACCCATATTCGCCGGGGTGGATATGTCGGCATTGAAGTGGGATTCATTGATGATAACCAAAATTAAATTCAAAAATCATGTTACAATTAGAAGTTATCGGCAATATCGGAAGTGATGCCGAAATTAAAGAGTTCAGCGGCAAAAAGTATGTGTCTTTCAATATCGCACATTCAGAAAGAAGAAAAGATGCCAACGGCACAAGTGTAGAATCAACAACATGGGTGTCCGTCTTATGGTATGGCGATGGCGGCGGTCTTACTCAATACCTCAAAAGAGGGTGTAAAGTGTTCGTCCGGGGTCGCTTGTCGGTGAAAACCTATCAAGACAGGAACGGAAACATACAAGTTGCCGTCAATGTGAACGCAAGTGAAGTGAACTTGTGCGGTCTGAAAGGTGAACAATCCACCGCAAGCAGTTCCCCGGCGCAACAAGCAGCAGACCCCGCACAGTCGAATGACGATTTACCCTTTTAATCCTGATGTCTTATGAAATATCAAAATGTGATTGGTATTGACCCGGACATTGACAAATCCGGGGTTGCCCACCTCAATGTGAAGAATCTGACATTGGAAGTTTCGACATTATCATTCGCCCGGTTAGTGGATTATTTCGACTATGTTGTTGAACGACAAAAAGCAACCGGGCAAAGTGTGATTGTTGTTGTTGAAGCATCTTGGATGGTCAAAAGCAATTGGCACTTGAAGTTCGGTTCACGCAAGGAATATGCCGCCGCAACAGGCTATAAGGTCGGGCAAAACCACCAAACGGGCAAGTTGATTTGTGAAATGGCACGGGCAAAGGGGCTTGAAGTCTTGGAACACGCACCATTACGCAAGTGTTGGAAAGGCAAAGACGGTAAAATTACGGCGGATGAACTGCAACAGATAACCGGGTTGATTGGTCGTACAAATCAAGAATCGAGGGATGCCGTCTTGCTTGCTTGGTGTTATGCCAACTTGCCCATACGGTTGAAGTGTGTATAACTTTGGCTTATCTTTTTTCATATTAGGGTGTGTTATTGTAAAACACACCCTAATTTTGCATTTGCATTACAAATGATTCAAAAAAAGATGAAACCAATTGATTTTCCGCAGTCCACAAAGGTACTGCAAAGACCGTCCACAATGACGGAAAAAGAATGTCAATCGTTGCCCGTGTGGAACGATGGCAAACAATGCGTTTCTTGTTGGAAGTTGTCTTTCAAGGAGCGCATGAAAGTTTTATTCCACGGCAAAGTATGGTTGGGGGTATTGTCCGGCAAGTCGCAACCGCCCGTTTTCCTTTCCGGGGAAAGTGTATTTATGAAAGCCCCCATAAAAGAGCGTTTCAGGGCTTTTGTTTCCGAAGCAAAGGAAAGTATCATTGGAGCCTTTGAAAGTGTCAGAGAAGCCGCCAAACAGCCCGACAAACGCAAACATTTCATTGTCGGCGCACTGATTGCTTTTGTTTTGGGGATTTTGATTGCCCCGTGGGTCGGTTTTATTGCCGGATGCCTTGCCGCAATCCTCAAAGAATGGTGGGATTCAAAAGGGCATGGCACGGTTGAAGTCATGGATGCCCTTTTCACAATTCTTGGTTCGGCATTCGGAACATTGTTTGCCGTGTTCGTGATTTGGTTGTTCCACCTGATAATTCCGTGGTGTCATGGCAAAGATGATTGAAACGAGGATTGAAAACCTTATCCCCGATGATAAGAACTTCAATAAGGGAACGCAATTCGGTGAACACCTTATGGATGAATCCTTGCGCAAGTTCGGTCTTGGTCGTTCAATCCTTATTGACAAGAACAACCGTATCATTGCCGGAAACAAGACAGCAGAAAAAGCCGCCGACATAGGTTTTGACAACGTGATAATTGTTGAAACCGATGGTAATTCACTTGTGGCGGTCAAGCGCAAGGACATTGATTTGGATTCGGCAAAAGGACGGGAACTTGCACTTGCAGACAATGCGACAAGCAAAGAGAATCTTTGTTTTGACACGGATTTAATCATGCAGGAAGCCGAAAAATTCGACTTTGACCCGGAAGATTGGGGCGTGTCCCTTGATTCTGATTCAGAAGAAGAAAACAATGATGAAGATTCCGGAAAAAAGGCTATTGACACACGTTTGATTGTTGAATGTGGGGATGTAACCAAATTATCATTGTTATTCAATGAGTTACAAGAAAGGGGCTTTAAGTGTGAATTAAAAGAGTAAGTTATAAATGTAATAAAATCAACGCTAAAAAGGAGAATACAGAATGGCAAAGTTCAGTAAAAAAACGGTGGACAAGATTGTTGGGCTTGTGAAGTCTGACACATACACCATTGCCGAAATTTGCCGCCAAGTGGGGATAACCCCTAAAACATACCATCAATGGGTGAATGATTACCCGGACTTTGCTGATGCGATAGAACAGGCAAAGGAAGAACGGATGCAATTCTTTGTTCAAGAAGCAAAGAAAAGTCTTTTGAAGAAAATACAAGGATATGAAGTCACCGAAACAAAGGTTGTGACGATACCGGGCAAGAAAAAGGATGAAAGGGGCAACCCCAAGCCCGAAATCAAAGAACAAACCACCACCAAGAAGCACATTCAGGCAGACACGGCGGCAATCATATTCACTTTGACGAATGGCGACCCTGACCATTGGAGAAACCGACAATCAACGGAAGTGACGGGCAAGGATGGCAAGGATTTGTTTGCCAACAAGACCGATGAAGAATTGGACAATGAGATTGAGGAATTGAAACGCAAGTTGGAGTGATGCAAAAGAGGGCGGACAAAATAAGGCTATACAAGGCGATGAAAGAACGGCTTACACGTGAAAGTCGTTCCGATTTGTTGCGTTTTACCCTTTCCACCATGCCGACATTTCGCCCGGCAGACTTTCACCGCCGATATTACAACGTATTGACCGACTTTGCACATGGCAAGATTCGCAAACTTATGGTCTTTATGCCCCCGCAGCATGGGAAAAGCGAGGGTTCAACACGAAGATTGCCCGCTTTCATCCTTGGAGATAACCCGGACAAGAAAGTTGCCATTGTGTCCTACAATGCACCCAAGGCGCGAAAGTTCAACCGAGAAATCCAAAGAATCATTGATTCCGAGGAATACCACGACATATTCCCCGAAACATCCTTGAATGCAAGCAATGTCACAACGGTTGCCGGGTCTTGGTTACGCAATGCAGATGAATGTGAGATTGTCGGACACCGGGGCGGCTTCAAAACCGTTGGTGTTGGTGGCGCATTGACGGGTGAACCCGTTGATGTGCTGATAATGGATGATATTTACAAGGATGCAAAAACGGCATGGTCGCCGATAGTCCGTGAATCCGTGTCCGATTGGTACGATACGGTTGCCGAAACCCGACTTCACAATGATTCCCAACAACTGATTGTCTTTACCCGGTGGCATGAAGATGATTTGGCGGGAACACTGTTGCGGCAACAAGGCACATACGACAAGGACACAAACCCGAATGGATGGGTTGTTGTCATTTACAAGGCTATCAAAGAGGGTGCGCCCACCGACTATGACCCAAGACAAGAGGGTGAACCGCTTTGGGGCGAAAGACATAATCTTGACAAGCTGCAATCCATCCGCAAGCGCAATCCGCAAGTCTTTGAATCCTTGTACCAACAAGACCCACAACCAAGCGAGGGTCTTATGTATGAAAGTGGCTTTTCGGAGTATATCACGCGCCCGGCAACAATGCGTTGCAAGCGCAAAGCATACGTGGACACCGCCGACACGGGCAATGATTACTTGTGTGCAATCATTTATGATGAAACGGAGATTGCCAACTACATTGTTGATGTGCTTTACACGGCAAGGGCGATGGAATACACCGAACCCGAACTTGCAAAGATGCTTACCAAACACAATGTTGCCGAATGTGTGGTTGAATCAAACAATGGCGGTCGTGGCTTTGCCCGGAACGTAGAAAAACAATGTCGCCTTATGGGTAACAACAAAACAACATTCAAGTGGTTTGCACAGACCGACAACAAGGATGTCCGCATTTTCAGCAATTCCGCAACCGTTCAGAATCTCACAATCATGCCGCAAGGTTGGAAACGCTTGTTCCCTGAATTTGCAAATGCCATTACAGGCTATTTGAAAGCTGGAAAGAATGCCCATGATGATGCGCCGGATGCTTTGACGGGTACGGTTGAACGCAGGGCAAAGCGCAACAAAACCGATGTGGCAAGTCTTTTTGGATAAAAATATGTTTCACTATAAAACATTATCAATATGACAATTGAAGAAATCTTGAAATTGGCAAGGGAAAACAAGGGGAATGATGCCATTCCCGAATTGAAGTCACACCGTTATATCCCGCAGCCTGACACGGAATCCGCAAACAAGGCTTTGAATCCCAAGTTGCATGATATTAACAACCCCTTATTGCGCCCCGACAAGCGCGTGAAAGTAACCGATGACAACCAAGGAGAATCCGCGCAAAAGGTGATTGACACAGGCGGAGAAAGCACGAATTTCCGCACGGTGAAAGTGGCAAGGGTTACCCTTGCCTTGCAAAAGCTGATTATTTCCCGTGCCGTGTCATTCTGTTTTGGCAACGCCCCGGAGTATAACAGTACCCCGGAGAATGAGAAGCAAGAAATGATTGTTAAGGCATTGAACCGCATTCTTTATGATGTCAAAAGTAAGTCTTTGAACCGCAAAATAGGGCGGTCAATTTTCGGTTATAAGGAATGTGCGGAGTATTGGTACACCGTGAAAAAGGGAAAGAAGCATTCCAAATATGGATTCCCAACCGACCACAAATTGCGTTGCACGTTGTTTTCCCCGGCTTATGGTGATACACTTTACCCGTTCTTTGATGAAACCGGGGATATGGTAGCCTTTTCACGTGCATTCAGCCGAAAGGATAGCAAGGATAATGCCATTGATTACTTTGAAACATTCACCGACACCGAACATTGGTTGTGGATGAATGGCGACAATGGGTTTGAAGTTGTCCCCGGTTATCCGAAGCCCGTTGCGATTGGCAAAATCCCGGTTATTTACGGATACCAGTCCAAGTTTGAAACGGAAGATGTGGATGCACTGATTGACCGATTGGAAACCTTGCTTTCTAACTTTGCCGACACCAACGATTATCATGCAAGCCCGAAAATCTTTGTTACTGGGCAAATCAATGGTTGGGCAAAGAAAGGTGATTCCGGCGCGGTTATTGAGGGCGAAGATGGCGCAACAATGCAATATGTGTCTTGGCAACAAGCCCCGGAAGCCGTCAAGTTGGAGATTGAAACCCTTTTGAAATTGATATACACAATCACGCAGACCCCGGACATTTCGTTTGATGCGGTCAAGGGGCTTGGAGCTATTTCCGGCGTTGCCTTGAAGTTGTTGTTCATGGATGCGCATTTGAAAGTGCAGGACAAATGCGAAATCTTCGACGAATACTTGCAAAGGCGCGTGAATGTGATTCTTGCATATATCGGTCAGATGAACACCACACTTGAAGAAGAATGCGACCAAGTGGAGATTGAACCCGAAATTGTGCCGTATATGATTACAAGTGATATTGATGATTTGAACTATTGGCTTACAGCCAACGGCAACAAACCCGTGATTTCGCAAGAAGAATCGGTTGAACGTGTCGGATTGTCAAAAGACCCGACCAAGACCATTGAGAAAATCAAGGAAGAACAATCCGCCGAAAATTCCTTTGTGATTGGTGAACCTCAAATTGATGTAGATGCGTAAGGGTATGGCAAAAAAGAAAGCATTTGAGAAAGCGCAATATCATTGTCAAGATTGCGCCCATTCTTATGATTGGCACGAAATAGGGGCAAACGGCAAACCATTCATGTGCCGTTGCCCTTATTACACCGATGGCAAGTATTGTCGTTTCTTGTCAGACCCACAATGTGAACATTTCAAAAAGCGGCAATAATGGCAAAGCGACAAAAGACAACCCGGTTTTCAATACAGGCATACGACAATGCACATTACAGGACAACGGAACAATATGCACGTGCCGTTGATGCGTTGTTTGATGTGGCGACAAGGGAAATATCCCAAGCCGCGACAAGGGGCAAAATTGACCCCGAAAAGCCCTTTTCTTTTGATGATTACCCAAAAATAAAAGGGGTGATGCAAGATGTTACGACACAACTTGCCGACCGCCTTACAACCACAATCGAAACCGGGTCAAAGAAACAATGGTTGTTTGCTTGCAAGAAGAATGATGGCTTCATTGCATCCATCATGGACACAAGTAGATTGAGCAAAGCCCGGTTGAACAAGATGCAAGACCGCAACTTGGATGCTTTGCAAGCCTTTCAGGGGCGCAAGGTCGAGGGGATGAACCTTTCGGAACGTGTTTGGAAGTATGTTGGGCAATATCGTGAACAGATGGAAACCGCCCTTGATGCGGGATTGGGCGAGGGTCGCAGCGCACAACAATTGGCAAGGGATGTCAAGCAGAACTTGAAAGACCCGAACCGATTGTTCCGCCGTGTCCGTGATAAGCGCGGCAACCTTGTGTTGTCAAAGGCTGCAAGGGCATTCCATCCCGGACGGGGTGTTTATCGGTCAAGCGTAAAAAATGCCCAAAGGCTTACCCGTTCAGAAATCAACATGGCTTATCGTGAAAGTGATTGGCAAAGGTGGCAATCACTTGATTTTGTTGTGGGCTATGAGGTGGTAAGAAGCAACCATGAACCATTGTGTGATTGTGATATTTGCGCCCGTCTTGTCGGCAGATACCCCAAGACATTCAAGTTTATTGGTTGGCATCCTCAATGTATGTGTTATGCAATCCCTATCTTGATGGACGAAGAAACCTTTGATGATAACGAGTTAGGCGACCTCAAAGCGGCATTGCGTGGCACAACCTACAAGCACAAGCAAGCGGCAAACACCGTTACCGATGTGCCGGATTCATTCAAAGAGTGGGTCAAAGACCATATCGAAGCACAAAAGAAATGGGCTTCAACCCCCTATTTTATCCGGGACAACTTCAAGAACGGGGATTTGTCCAAGGGGTTGAAGATTGCATTGCCGACCATTCAACAAGTCGATGTATTGGCGGCATATCGAAGCCAAATTGAAGAAGCAAGGGCAAATGCAACCAAGTGGGGTTTGTCGGTTCAACTCAATATGCTTGAATTGCGTGTTACCAACAAGGATATTGCCGGGCTTCAATCAACCCTTGCAACAATCAAAAGCAAAACCGCCCAAATGGAAAAGATGGATGCGGATATTCGTGCAAAATGTCGTGATTGGGGCTTGAACACATACATTCTTGATTCTGCAATGAACACCCATGATTCCAAGCAGATATTAAAAGCAATAGCGGATTTGGAAGATAGGTGTGTTGCAGCCGAAAAGGAATACAAGGATTACATAAAGCAAGCCGGGCAAGCAATCAAGGATGCGAACAAAGCCAAGATTGATGCAATTGATGTGACAAATGACCTTGCCGCCGTTTTGGGTGACAAGCGCGAATGGCTTTTGGCAAAGTCAAACATCAAAAAGCGATTGAATGATTTGTTGGCAAAGATTGATGCGAAAAAACCACAATCAAGCGTTTCAAGGCTTATGCCGGATGAATTAAAGACAAAATCCGCTTATTTGAACGGAGAAGATTATACCTTTGCAAAAGATTTCTTTGATTTGATAGACCCGAACAAACCAATTCGTCTTGAAATCTTGGATTCTGATACAGGTTCTTATTCTTCATTCATTGGCGATTTGGTACACATTGCAGGAAAGAAACGTGGCAAATTAAGTCCTTGGGAATGCAAGGCGGTTATTTATCACGAATATGGGCATTGTATTGATGCACAACGTGATTTGTGGAAAGACCCCAAATTGATTGCAATGCGTGATGCGCAAATTAAGAAGTTGAAAAAGAAAGGTGAATATACACTTTATGAACGCAAATGGAATCACGAAAGCGGCGGTTGGTATTATGAAAGAACAAAACAGACAATCACAATGGTTGAATACATTGATAAACGACTTATTGCATTGTCTGAAAAAATATCATGGATGAATGATGATGTTTTCGCAAAGCGTGGAATCACAAAACATGATGTCCTTGAACAGATAGGAAGTACCCGTGACACAATAAAATCACTTGTCGTTAAATATGGATTTGGACATTCAACCGCATATTTCAGAAAAATAAGAATGAAAGAAACGGAATATCTTGCCCATGCCTTTGAAAATGCTTTCTTGGGCAACCGTGTGTTCCAAAAGTATTTGCCGGACATTTACGCGGAAATGGTGGCTTATATAAGGGCTTTGAAACCGATAACAAACAAATAAAAAGATAAGAACATGAAAATCGACATTAAAAAATTGAAAGGTATTGACTTGTATTACTACATAACAAGTGACGAATACCCCGACAAGGACTTTTCGGAAGCCGTGTCTTTGCTGATGTATGCACAACCGAACAAGGATGAAGCCTTGAAGTTGCTTGAAGAGGTCGTAAAGAAAGGCAAACGACTTGTTGCCATTTATCCCGGAACGGGTGATGTTGCACCCCAAAGGGCGGAATTTGTCGGCGACATTCCCGATGGGGCTTTGTATGTCTTATAATGGAAAAGGGTTGCTTCTATCGGCAACCCTTTCTTTTCATTCACCATACTTGCTTGGCAAACTTCGATTTGTTTTCTTTCGGTGAATAATCCCCTTGCGGATTACACACTTTTTATTCTGATACGGCTTTTCTTCCGTTATACCGTATGCCCACAACCGGGACTTTGACACCCCCAAATCTTCCGGGGTGAATTGGTCAAAGATGGCAGATATTGAACCGAAATATCGGTGCAATGCGCCCTCCAAGCAAACGTGATATATTGTATTGCCATTCATATATCATACTTTATATTACATTTTTGAAATTCAGTGCATTTGTGGCATCGCTTTTTTATCATGCGCCTTTTCTTTATGAAATAGCCCCATGATTTTATCCAATACCGCAATCCGTGAGTAACCACCAATGTTATGCTTGGTGTATTTGTCATTGCACGTTTCATGCAATACGCGCAATCATTTCGTATTCTTTTCAATGCAAGTGCAAAATGATAATCAAACCTTTCTTTGACATTATCAATAATTATTTTGTCCGCGTCCCGTCTTAAAGGACAACAATAATGCGAGCAGATGTGGCAAGCATGATTGCAATTATTACAACTTTGGTATATCATACCTTATAATTTATTTTTGATTACACTTTCTATCTTTTCTAATTCTTCAATGGTCAAAGATTTGGTTTTGTCATACGACTTAAAGAATTGGGTGATTTTGTTACGCAAAGAAATACGGCGTTGTTCCTTTTTGTAATTTATAACATCTTCTTCCGTGGCAAGTCGGCAACTTCTATAAGCGTCACCAACCATTGAACCATCTTTCTTGCGGAATCTATATGCCCCGGCTTCAAATTGTTTCGGTGTTACCCTTGTGACTTGGGCAATGGTGGTATATTATACCAACTACTTGCACAAAAAACAACGGAATCACCCACCTTGATATTTTCAAAACATTGTTCCATACTATTTTTTATTTGCAAAGAAAATCCATTATTTATGTAATTCGTTGTGATACAATCTATTCTTATTTGCAAGGAAATATATTGTCACGCAACAGGGCAATTTCACACAACGAAAAATCCCTTTGAATCATTCCGTGGAAAGAAAGCTGGGCAATATCTTTGCTTGGTAATTGTTTAACACATAAACCGTCACTTCTTACATTGAAATCCACATTTTGGTTTTGCTTGATATATTCAATTGTAAGAATGGCAACTTCTTTGCACATTCGCAAACGAATTTCGTTCACCCTTTCAATGTATTCTTCTTTTGTCATTTGGTCATATTGTTAAAGTTAAACCATTCACGGGGCGAATTGACCGCCGCTTTCTTCACTTTCCGATAAAAGGCTTTGTTCAGCTTGCGCAGCCTTGCCAATGCTTCATGCGGTTGCCAACGGAAGTTGGGCATGACTTCATTGTTTGCCATGTAGATACCGCCTTGTTTTGGCTCAAAGTGTGCAAAGGCAACCAAGTGTCCATCCTTGACAAAAACAACCTCTGAAACGGCTTTATTTGCCTTGCCGTGTGATGCCAAACGCTTGCAGCCCGTGTAATACTCCACAATCTTGCGTTGTTGTTCCATTGCCGCTTTGACCTTTTCTTGTTGATTGTGCCGGAAGTCCCGCAAGTTCCGGGCAACGGTTTTGCGATATTCGGCAACATTGATAGGGTCTTTCCCGGTTGCCATATCATAAGGCAACAACCCATCCGCAAACATCTTGACGGCGCGGGTAAAGTTTTCTTTGTCCACAATCTTTGCTTCAAGTTCGTTCAGGAACTCAACCGACAACCCATGTTGGGTTGAAAGTTCTTCAATACTTGCTTTTTTCATACAAAAGTAATTATTTTATTTAATATAACATCAATCAAATAAACTTTTCGTGCATTGCTTACTTAACCATAAAGATGCACTTTCGTTGCTTATCCACCATTCAAAGCATTGTTCCGGGGATTTGAAATTGTCATAATGCCCTTTTTCCATAAGTTCGCGGATAGCACGAATATAAACCCTTTCCGCAACAAGAGGGAACATTTCAAGTTCGCGCCTTTTCTCCTTGACTGATGCAAGGGGGCAAAACAAACATCCAATGCGATGAAATCCCATGTCGTATAAGTCGCAATAAGGCATATTGTTTCCTTTGATGAAATCCCAAACATCCGTGTCCGACCAATGAAATATCGGGGAAATAACAACCTTATCTTTGCCCTTGATGCAATAAACTTTTGTGTCCGAATCAAGGTCAAACAACATTCCACCACCATTTTCATACACCAATTCATTCCCGATTATGTCAAAGCCGACACCCTTTTGCCCAATTACTTCTATTGTCTTACGATTTGCCCTTTTGGAACTTTCAGCAGCACGAACACCGACACAGGTACAAGACCCCGCCCCGGCTTGTTCTTTGAGTGTTGCGCAACAATAACGTGCTTGGCGGGTAGGTAATAACTTTTTTTGGATAATGAGTTGCCGCATATTTTTCTTTGGCAAATTCAACTTTACTTGTGGATAGTTAGCACGAACAAACCGCATAAGATTGGGAGAATCAACGGATGTAACTTGCATTTCCGCATGATACTTGCACCCGGACAATTCCATTAAAGCAAGTAACACTTGGGAATCCTTGCCACCTGAAAAGGCAACGTGAAAGCCCTTGTCGGACATTCGCATTGCCAATGATTCAGCCTTTTTGATGAATTTGATGGCTTCTTTTTCCTTGTTGAATAGGTTTTGTTTCATAGTGATACAATACTACATACAAGTAGGAAGTTCATGTGATTGCAGCCGATGCCCGGCAAGAACCAATAAGGCTTCATTCATAGGAAAAGAACGTGCGATTGTTCCCGGTGTGCCGTGGTTGATTGTCGGCGACCAATATGTGATGCAGACACCCGAACCATCCGAATAAAATTCAACTGAATGCGCCTTGCCATTGTCAAGGGCTTTGATAGTGTCCATTATACGAAGTTGGGCTTCATAATCCAACTTTCCAATTGCTTCTTTGATATTCTGTTTCATTGTGCGAAAGTATTTGTGGGGCGGTTGCCCGCCCCGGTTGATATTAAAGTTTGTAGAAATCAATAGTTGCATCCTCAACCGTCAATGTGTGTGTCGGCTTAACACCCGCTTCTTTGATGAACCTGAAAAACAAGGTGTCAGGTTCGCGATACACATAAACGAATTGACCTTTCAATTCGATTTTTTCGGCAGTCCCGAAATAATCGGTGGTGTCTTTGATGTCTTGGCAAAAACCCCACATTCCATTGTCGATTCCCTCACGATTGATTGCGTCTAAAAGACGGAAAGTTTCTTTTTTCATTGTTGCGAAAGTTTTATTTATTATTACTCTTGTGTTTTATAGTAACACACTGCAAAGATAATAGTTTTATTTAATACAACAAACATTTTGGGAGAAAATTTGCACTTGCATTGCAAAAATGTGGATAAGTAAAGCATAAGTCCGGGTGAAATAATAAGTGTATCACTATAAAACATAGTAATTTTGGGCATGATTTGATTTGTAATACATAAACCATTTAGAAAATGAAAGAAAAAATTTTGGCATTACTGATTGCAAAGTTTTCAGGCGTGCGAAAAGATGTCCTTACCCACATGGCACGTGCTTTTGCGTTACAGGTGGCAACGGAAGATGAAGCGAAAGCCCTTGTCGAAAAAATCACTGATGCGCAGGTGAACGAATTTGTCAAGGAAGTTCGTGCAGATGTGGACAAAGAGGTGTCCGAAAGCAACAAGACCTTTGAAGCGAACTTGAAAAAGAAGTTCAATTTCGTTGCCAAACAAACCGAACCCGGCGGCAAGGGCGGCAAGGATGATGAACCCGACCCCAACGACATTTCCGCCGTGATTAAAGCAGCGGTTGCCGAAGCGGTCAAGCCATTTCAAGAAGAATTGTCCGGCTACAAAGCCGACAACATCGCAAAAGCAAGGCTTCAGGCATTAAACGAGAAGTTGAACGGATGCAAGGATGAGAATTTCAAGTCGCAAACCCTGAAAGACTTTGCCCGAATGAACTTCAAGGATGATGCAGATTTCAATGAATACTTGACAGTCAAAGCAACGGACATTGAAACCGCAAATCAAAATGTGGCAAACGACAAGTTGAACAATGCCGGGGGAAGCCCGCTTTTCTCACAGAAAGAAGAAAGTGGTATTTCCAAGGGCGTTGCCGAATATGTCGAAAGCCAAAAGCCCGGCAAAGACAATTTCACGGGCAAGGAAATTTAACTTTTAATTTTTCAAACGTATGTCATTAACGATTAAACGAAAGAAAGACAACCGCGTTGTGAAGTGTATTCTTCACCGCGTTGCCGATATTCCCGGTGGTGTGACGGTTTCCGTTGCTAATTTGGGCGGTTCGGCTCTGTTTGAGGGTACACCCCTTGCCGTTGGCGGTAATGGCTTGTATGTCGTTGTTAAGACCGCGCAGATTGTAACGGCTGCAACCGTAACCGCGACAACCTATGAAGTTGCCAAAGGACACCATTTCAAAGTTGGCGACCGTTTCGCAACTGATGCTTGCAATGGTCAGCTTATCACGGCAATTGACAAGACCGACCCGGCAAAAGATGTTATCACCGTTGACACAACGCTTGGCGCGGCAATCACCGCCGGAACGTGCGCATTTGAATCCAAGGGAGCGGACAAGACATTGAAGAACACCCCGGTTGCCATTGCGGGGTCAAACTATGATGTCGAGAGTGGCGAAAACTTGTTTACTGATGCGTGGGTTATCGGTGTGGTGCGCAAAGCCAATGCCCCGATTGTCAATGATGCCATTCTTACGGCATTGAAAAATATCGCTTATGTTTAACCCTTAAAATGTAAACAGATATGCAGAAATCATTGATGGTAGGGTTGAATGAAAAGGATATGGAAGCCGTAATTCGTACTTACGACCTCAAAGATTACTATTATCCAACCCTTTTCCCGCTGAAAGAAACAAACTTCTTGACGTGGAAAATGCTTGAAGCGCAATCCGGCTTGAAGATTGCCGCCGACCTTGTTTCAAGGGGTGCGACCATTCCAAGAAAGACCCGTGAAGCGATTTCAAGAATCCAAGGTGATATTCCCAAAATCACCATTTCAAAAGAAAAGAACGAAGATGAATTGACCGAATACGACATTATGGTTGCCATGTCGAGCAACAACCCCGACTTGAAAGCCCTTGTCGAATTTTGGGCGGAAGATACCAAGTTTTGTTGGGATGGCGTTGCAGCCCGTGCCGAATGGATTGCATTGCGTGAAATTTCGCTTGGAAAGGTCAAGTTCACCAATTCCAACAATGCGGCAGTTGTAACCGAATACGATGTTGATTATCTGATTCCGGCAGAACAGAAAATTGGTGTTGCAACGGCATACAATTCCGGCACGGCGGCAAAGCCTTTAACCAAGGATATTCCCGCCGCCCTCAAATTGGGCAAAAAGTTGTTCGGTGCAAAGTACAAGTTCGCATTTATGAATGTTGATACCTTTGAAAAACTTGCTTCACAGGAAGAAGTTTGGAAGAAGTGTTCTTCATTCATTCAGAATGCAACGGGAACACAGGATGCACCCGACCTTGCGACCGTGAACGCATATCTTGCCAAGAAGAAAGAATTGTACCGTGGTTTGCAGATTATCGTAATTGACCAAGACATTACGATTGAACTTGCCGATGGTTCGCGTGTCACCTCAAACCCCTTTGAGGATGATGTAATTCTTTTCTCCGAAAGCAAGGTTCTTGGCAACACATATTGGAAGAAACCGATTGATGCGAAGAAGTTGCCCGGCAGCGTAGCCGAAAAGGTTATGCACGGACATACCCTTGTCAAGAAGTATTCCAACGAATCGCCCGTTCAGGAAGTCACCGAGGGAATCGCAAACCTTTTCCCCGCTTGGAATCTTGCGGGTCGTTCCGTACTGATGCAGACCAACGCAACATCTTGGAATAAGAACTAACATGACCAATGGGGCGTGAAATATAGCCCCAACGGTCTTTTGCAAGAAAAGGAGATATGACAAACAAAGAGTACATAACCAAATCATTGAATGGCTTGAACATTTCAGATGATGATATTGAAATTATCATGTTGAAAGGTTCGGTCAATGCAGACGCGCCCGCCGATGCGAATGCGTGTGATATGGCAGTTTATCACAGAATGTCGGCGGTGATTAAGGGCATGACACAAAATGTGTCCGAGGGCGGATATTCTATTTCGTGGAATATGGATGCCGTCAAATTGTTTTATGCGGCATTATGCAATGAATTGGGAGTTGAAAACGTGCTTGTCAATCGTCCCAAAGTCCGTGACCGTTCAAATTTTTGGTGATTATGGCAATGGTGAAGCAATATCCACATTTCCTTTTCATTGAGGAAGCAACCGAAAGCATCCAAGATGCTGATGGCAATTGGACGGAATGCACGGTGTCGCGCAAATTCATATCAATGTGCCGTGAAGAATCGGATGGCAGAGGAACGGAATTTCAAGTTGCCGGGGGCGAATACCACAAGGCAACATCCGTTATTCAATGCCCGAAGAATTGCCCCAAGGTAAACAAAGGCGCAAAGGTATTGATTGCAAACGACCCCGAATGTGCGGATGTCCGCATTGAGGGAATATGCCTAAACTTTGACCCGGCACAACTTCATTCAAGGCTATGGGTATAACGGCGAATTTCACGAAAGATGATGTCAAGGCGCGTTTTGATGCGTTTCTTGATGAAATCCAAAGAAAGCAGATTGCGAGGTTGCAAAGACTTGGCGAAATGTGCTTGATTGAAGCCCGGACAAACAAGGGTTACATGATGCAGACAGGCGCATTGCTTTCTTCAACGGGTTATTCCGTCTTTGTTGATGGTGTCGCCGTGCATACCCAATTTGATGCCGCGAGTGGCGCACAAAGTGATGCCGCCGCAAAAGGTGTCAAGGCTGGACAAACCCTTGCCGACCAAATCGGCAAGGAAACAAAGGGTGTTGCCCTTGTTGTGGTTGCCGGAATGAATTATGCCGCCTATGTTGAAGCAAAGGGAAGAAACGTGCTAACAAGCGCGGAACATCTTGCAGAACGGGAATTGCCCCGGATGTTGGAAAAGTTGATAAGTAACATTAAACGTGCAGCAGAATGAAAACACCATTTGATACCGATGCAATCTTGTTTGCGTTGCTTGATGGCAAAACATCAATCAAGGGTGGTTGTTTTGTCGGGGATGATAGACCCGAAGATTCAACCGATGAAGATATTGTTGTGAACACCATTGATTTGCCGCAAGACAGTTTGCCGCAAATCGGCACTTCAAACATCAACATCTATGTCAAGGATACAAGCAAGAAAATCAAAGGTAAGGTGCAAGTTTCCGCCAACCGCACGAGATTAAAAGCCTTGGCAAATGAAGTCATGGCAATAGTGAGAAACGCGAATATAACAGGGTTGAAAGCCATTGTCGGCAACATGGTTATTATGAACGAGCCGACAACCAAACAACACTTTGCAAACATTCGCATTGATTGGAACATTCAAATTGATTAAATTATGGCAACGAATACAAGAACATCTTTAATCACCCTTGGACTTTCAGAAATCCAAGTTGGTGTAGCGTCCAAAGCCGGGACAATGCCGACCGCATTAGACAAAATCGGCAAGACCTACAAGGACACGTGTAAAATTGCCCAAGATTCCGCCGATGTGACCGAGCATTACGAAGAGGGTATGGCAGCCCCGGAAGTGCGCAAGAAGTCACGTAAGATTCCCCGTTTGACATTCTCCATCATGGATGCCAATGTGCAAGACTTGGTGGATTATGTCGGTGGCGAAAACATTGGGTCAGAAACCAAGCCTAAATGGGGATATGATGGCAACGAAGTGGTTGCAAACAAGGCAATCTTTGTCAAGACCGAACAGGGCTTGGACTTTGAGATTCCAAACGGTGACATTGAAGCGGTTATCAACGCGGATATGTCGGCAAAGGGAATTTTCCTTGTTGATTTCACCGTTACCCCTATGGCGGTAGATGCTGGAAAGGCATTGCGCGGCATTCCCAAGAAGAATGCGTGAGTCGGGGCATAAACAGAAACCTGAAGCCCCGGAAATCATTGTTCCGGGGCTTTACTTTTTATAAGCGATTATATGGAAGATATAAACAAACTTGAACAAGAGCGAAAAGAATTGAACACCTTGATAAACAAGGGTGTGTCTTTCGAGGTCAAGGACATTGAGTTTGAAACCCACAAGCGATTCTTTGGGCTTGTAAAGAAACGTGTTCCCAAGGAGGTGACACGAACATATAAAATCGAGGAAGTGACACTTTCAACCCTTGACCGTCTTTCGGCTGAATGGATTGAATTTGCCATTGATGAAACCTTGATGAAGTCGGCGGACGGAATGAAGCGGGCAAGGGGGCTTGCAAAGGAACACGCGGTGCGTTGTGCAAGAATCATTGCTATTGCCGTATTGGGCGAAAATCGGTTGATTCCTTACCCGCACAAAGGCGGAACACGTTGGGTTGAAGATGTGAATGCCATTGAGGATTTGACCGCCTTATTCGCAAGGAAAATCAAGCCATCCCGGTTGTACCAACTTTGTGTTCTTGTCAATGCGATGTGTAACCTTGGGGATTTTTTGAACTCTATTCGATTGATGTTGCCGGAAAGAACCACAATGCCGAATCGGATAGAGGAAAACAACGGGGTCTAAATAGTCCACATGGGCGGCGTGGCGCAATATGCGAACATTTCGGGTGGACTTATGACTACTTGTTACACGGCATTGCATGGTCAATTGTTCAACGCATGATGATTGATGCACCAAGTTATGATTTTGAGGATAAACAGGATGTGCAGGAAATCAAATTGACAGAGGACAACAACGAACAGATTATGAACTTTGTAAACTCAATGATGTAATGGCAGAAATTGACGGTGGGGCATTATCTTTCAAATCCGTAATGGATAATGACCAACTAAATGTGGCAATCGAAGAAACCTTGCGGCGCGTACAAGGCTTTTCCGATGCCGTTGTTGGGTCGGGTGAAGCAATGGATTCAACCACACAAGAAATGGTTGAATGTATCGAGATTCAGAAACAAGTCATTCAGGATTTGGAAACAAGTGTTTCCGAATTGAATGCCCGTATTGATTCAATCGAACCGGGGGACGCGCAAAATATCCTGATTGAACAAGCCAATGCCGCCCGGAAAGAACTTGAAGAAGAAAGGCAAGGTTTGGTGGCGTTGGAAAACCAATTGAACACCTTGCAACAAGCGAATGCCGGGGCGGCGATGTCGTTTGAAGATGTCCGGGCAACCTTGGGACAAATCGGCGCAGCTTGTGAGGTACACGAAAAGGAACTTGCAAGCCTTGAATCGGAATATAACAGATTGGGTACGGAAATGGGCAAAGCCTTTATGTCCGGGCGCGATGATGAATATATTGCCTTGAAGCAGCAACAAACCGCGATTCAAGGTGAAATTCGTGTTCGCAAATCATTGTTGAATGAGTTGCGCGACCAATCGAATGCCCTTGAAGAAGTGGCAACCAAGATTGAAACGGAACGTGCCAATGTTGAAAAGGCGGCAAATGCGCACACTTCTTTGCGCTCAAAAATCCGTGAGGTCAAAGAAGAAATGGCAAATTTACGTGCCAATGGCATTGATGAAAATTCGGCGGCTTACAAAAACCTTGTCAATGAGTTGGGACGGTTGCAAGACATTCAAGGTGATATTCAGGCGCAAGGGTCAATCATGGCAAATGATGAAAACCAATTTGCGGGTATGTTGTCCGGGCTTCAAGGTGTTGTCGGTGGCTTCACCGCCGCCCAAGGTGCGGTTGCCTTGTTCGGTGCGGAAAATGAAGAATTACAAAAGATAATGTTGAAAGTGCAATCCCTGATGTCAATTACAATGGGATTGCAACAGGTGGCGCAAACCTTGAACAAGGATTCCGCGTTTTCCCTTGTAACCTTGAACAAGGCAAAGGAGTGGTGGAACAATCTTTTGGATGTCGGACGCGGAAAGCAGATTGCAGACACGGCATCGATGGAAGCCAATACAGTTTCCCAAGTTGCAAACACCGCTTCAAAGACCGCCGGAGCAACGGCAGAAACCGCAAAAGCGACCGCGCAAGCAGCAGGAACAGCGGCGGCAAATATGAATACAGCCGCCCAAGGTGCAAACACCGTTGCAACAGGCGCACAAGCGGCAGCAGCAACCGCCGGAACAGCCGCGAATATCAGTCTTGCTGGAGCATTCCGAATGGTCGGGGCGGCGATTAAGTCCATCCCGGTATTCGGTTGGATTCTTGCGGGCATTTCGGCATTGATTGCCCTTGTGTCCCACTTTGTCGGCAAGGCAAATGAAGCCAAGAAAGCACAAGAAGAATGGTATAAATCCGTTGCCGAAAATGTGTATAAACCCGTTGCGGCGATTGAAGAATTGTCCGTGAAGTGGAACCAACTTGGGGACAATTTGGAAGCCAAAAGAAAGTTTGTCGAAGCCAATAAAAAGGCATTCGATGAATTGGGCGTGTCCATCAATGATGTACGGGATGCCGAGAACCTTTTGAGTGACCCGGCGCAAGTCCAAAAGTTTGTGAATGCCCAAATAAAAAAGGCGGAAGCAATGATTTACGTTCAGCAAGCACAAGAAAAGGTGAAGACCTTGATGGAGCAAGAACAAAAATACAAGGGAATGTCCGACACGAGAAGTATGTGGGTGCAGACTTCAAGTTTTGGCACGGGATATTATGTGCAAGTGCGCAATAAGGAAAAAGACGATTTGAAAGTTGCCAATGAAGCCTTACGCAAGGAGATTGAACAAGGATTCAAGAATGCGGCAGCGGCAGAAACCGCCGGGATGACCATCCTTAAAAATGCCGGAATTGAGGGGGCTAATACATACAAAGCGGGAACTTTGGGGGCAATCCAAGAAGCAATCCGCACAAAACAGGAAGCCTTGAACACCCTAACAAACAATGAGGATTACAAAAAGGCTTTGAAAGAAATTGAGGATTTGCAGAAGCAAGCCGACAAAATCACCGGGACAAAGAGAACAACGGGTGGTGGTGGCGGTGGTGGCAGTTCCATCAATAAAGACCCTTTCTTGGAAAGATTGGCGAAATACAAGTCAGAATATACCCGGTTTATGAAATGGATAAATTCGGGTGATGATGTGTTGGTAAAAGCCGCAAACCAAGAATTTGCAAAATTACTCAAAGAGGGCGCGACATACATTGACTATCTGAAAAACCAACGTGATATAATTTTGGGTGTTGATGTTGCAAATCGGACAAAGGCGCAAAACAAGCAGTTGCGCCAACTCAATGATGCCATTGCGGAAGAAACTAAAAATACCGTATTGGAAGCATTCAACAATGAATTGTCCGAACAACTGACCAATGCGAAATCCATCCTTGAAATGCTGAATATCATTGAGAAGAAGCGCAAGGAATTGTCCGGCGATGGTACGGAGTTGGACAATGCCAAGAAAGAAACCTTGGATAATGCCGAAAAGGATGCCCAAACCAAATTGAAAGAGGAAACAGAATCTTTGCTTGAAGAATATGCTTCCTACATGGAGAAGAGGCGGCGCATTGATGAACAATACAATGCCGACCTTGCTTTGCTCAACCAAAGACGCGCGCAAGCCCAATTGGATTCAGAGCGTGCCGAAATAGATGCGGCAATTAAGAACCGCACAAGGAAATATGAAGCCGACACAAAGGGGTCAGGAAATGCCGATTATGATGCGATGTTGGCAGATTATGGCACATTTGAGCAGCGCAAGCAAGCAATCATTGAATCTTATGCTGAAAAGCGCAGAATTGCGGAAGAAATGGGCAATCAATCAATGATTGATGCACTTGATAAGGCACAACAACAAGCCTTGTCAAAATTTGCCCTTGACCAAATGAAGATGTCCCCGGATTGGGAATTGATGTTCGGCGACCTTGACGAAATCACCACCAAAAAACTTGAAGAATTGATTGCAAAAATCAATGGGCTTGATGGTGCATACCTTGGTATTGAGTTTGACCCGAAAGACCTTGAAACCTTGAAGAAGAAAATCGAGGAAATGAAAGGCGAAATCCAAGAACGCAATCCGTTCAAGGCTTTGATTTCCTCAATCAAGGACTATTCAAAGGCGGCAGACAGCGAAAGCAAGAAAAAGGCTTTGTCCAATATGTTTGAGAGTGCGACCGGGGCGATTGACCTTGTGAAAGGCTCACTTGATGCGGTTGTGTCCGGCATGGATAAGATGGGCATTGCGATGGATGATAATACGCAAGCCATTTTGGGTGATATTGGTGGAATCCTTGATGGCGCAAGTCAGATTTCACAAGGTATCGCAACGGGCAACCCCTTGTCTGTAATTCAAGGGTCAATCGGTTTGCTTTCATCCGCCTTTGACTTGTTCAATTCCCGCGACCGCAAGGCGGAAAAGCAAATCAAGAAACACCAACAAGCAATCAAAGACCTTGAAAACGCATACAAGCAACTTGAATGGCAGATTGACAAGGCTTTGGGTTCTGATGTGTACGAGGGGCAAATGCAAGCCATTCACAACATGGAATCCCAACGGCAGCACTTGCAAGGAATGTGGGAAGCCGAGGAAAGCAAGAAAAAGACAGACCATGACAAAGTACGTGACTATAAAGAGCAATATGCGGAACTTGGGCGGCAAATCGAAGATATGTATGATGCCATTTCCAAAGACATATTGCAGACAGATGCGAAAGATTTTGCCGGGTCGTTGGGCGATTCCCTTGTTGAAGCATTCAAAAAGGGTGAAGATGCTTCAAAGGCATTTAAAACAACCGTGAACGAAGTTTTGCAAAATGCAGTCGTGAACCAATTGAAAAAACGATTCCTTGAACAACAATTGCAAGGTGCGCTTGACCAATTGGAATCCAACATGGGATATTGGAATGGTGATGATTTCGTGTTTGATGGTCTGACGGATGCCGAAATTGAATCATTCAAACAAAGGGTTCAAGCAGCCGCCAACAACTTCAATCAAGCCTTGGGCATATATTCGGACTTGTTCAAAGACATAATGGGCGAAGAAGATGCCGACACTTCATTGACGGGTGCGGTTAAGGGTGTAACGGAAGAAACGGCAAGCATTGTCGCCGGACAAATGAATGCAATCCGTATCAACCAACTTGAAGCCACGGTGGTATTGCGCCAATCCTTGTTGCAATTGAACACGATTGCGGCAAACACCCAATATAACCGATATTTGGTGAAGATAGACCGTATCATTTCATTGTTGGAAAGTTCCGGCAACACCTTACGTTCACAAGGTTTGTCCTAATATGTATCACTATAAAACGAAAATATAATGAATCTATCAAAAGAACTTGCAGAACGCGCCCGGAAAAAGGGCATTTGCAAAGAATGGCATGATGAATTATTGTCACTCAAAGACAAAGACAAGATGATTAAAATGTATTTGCGTGGCATTGATTTTTGCCTTTCCAATGATTACCCCGAAAATGACTTCATACGAAGCTATTTCAAGGGGGCAATGGAGAAATACGGGGTTTTCCTTGATGATGCCGTAAAAGTCGAAAATATGCCCAAATGCGTGTGTTTGGGGGCTTGTTCCGGCAATGTCTTGGCGGACAACTTCAATGCTTGTGAAGTTTTCGTGAAGCACAATTCGGAAATTGTCATTACGGCAAAAGACAATGCCTTTGTCATGGTTGATGTTTTCGATAATTCAACGGTGATGATTCATGCACATGACCGGGCAAAGGTGTGTGTGAACAGATACGGCGGCACGGTCAAAGATTTTGCCGACAATGAAGCAGTGATAAAGATTCGGGAAAAGAACAAAAAAACTTATTGATATGGATGCAAACAATATAATCTTTCAAATGCCTTTCGATGAAAGCGATGGGGCAACAATCGCGTATGATTACAGCCAAAACCGCGCCGATGGCATTGTGTCCGGGGCGCATTTTGTCGCCGGAAAGAATGGCAATGCGATTTCCTTTTCAGGGAATGACACTTGCGAAGTGTCGAAAAGCATATTGCCCAACATGAATGTTGAATTTACCATTCTTGCATGGGCGCAAGGTGGGGAAGCCGAAAGCGGTTCACCCCAAAAGATGATTTGGAACTTGAACTTTGCGGGCTTGAACAAATACGTTGAAGTCTCAATCGAAGCAAAGCCCGGTTCTTGGTTCTCGCTTGCCGTTGCAAGGCGTGGCGGTTTGTTCCAATTCTATGTCAATTCATCATTGATTAAGACCATCAACAATTCCGGCACACTCAAAGGCATTTCATTGAATCAAGACTATTACGGCGGTGATTATGGCTTTGGCTTGCTTGATGATGTCAAGATTTACAATGTCGCTTTGACGCAAGCCGACTTAATCAATGAATTGTCAAATGCAAAACAAGCATATTTGTTGGATGGTGTGGACTTCAAGACATTTGGCGTGTATGTGTCCGGGTCTGACGGCATATTGACAAGACCGAAAATGAAAGCCCCCGCAAGCCTTTCTTGGGACAATTACCACGGTGAAAGTGTTGATTTGTACCACAAATTCTATGAATCACGCGAAATCACCTTGTCATGCTTTGTCAAAGCTGATTCAAAGATGGATTTTATCAAGCGTGTTTCGGAGTTTGAAGCCCAATTTGACAAGAGAGGAACAAACCGCCTTGTCATTGATGTTCACCCGATTAAACCCTTGATTTATGAAGTCTATTGCAAAGATGCAATCGAAATTCAAAAGGAATGGTCGGATGAATTGATGGTGGGTACTTTCAAATTGAAATTGATTGAACCCGAACCCGTGAAACGTGTATTGAAGCACATTCGCATTTCTGATTCAACAAAGACTTGCACAATCACCTTGACAAGCCACAAACTTGTGAACATCTATTGGGGTGACGGGCAAGTTGATTATGACATTTCAGGCGAAAACAGAACCATTACACATGATTTCGCGCAAAACGGTGACTTTTTCCCGGTGATAACCGGGTGCATTGAGGAAATCACTGACTTTAATACAAATGCAATTGTTGTATGGGAACGAATTTAATAATCCAAAAAGCGGATGGAAGTCTTGTGCCTATTCAAAACAGGCACACGGCAACCCGCGTAACATCCGGCAAACAAACTTGGGCGTTGAATGCGGAAGATACTTTGAATATCACCGTTGAATCCCCTTTCCCTCAAAAATACAATATCGGTGATTCGATTACCGTGTTCGGTCGTGACTACAAGTTGAACCGATTGCCAAAGGTTAAGCGAACCGGGATGCACGAATTTTCCTATGATTTGGAATTTGAGGGAATCCAATATGACCTTTTGCGCGTTACATACGACTTGACCATTGACACAACCAACAATCAATTGCAGGATGTCCAAGGAGATTCCCTGACGGGTGATTTGCGGCGGTTTATGGTCGTGTTGATTGCTAATGCCAACCGTGTGTTCCCCGGCAAATGGAAGTTGGGGACTTGCCCGGAAACAATCGGCGACAAGACATTGACATTTGGGGAATCCGATAATTGCTTGTCGGTTCTTCAAAACCTTTGTGGCGAAAGCAATTTTGGGGTTGAATTTGAGATTGAAACAGCCGATGGCATTCACACGGTCAATTTGAAAGAACGTGTTGGACAAACCTTGCCTTACACTTTTATGTATGGCAAGGGGAATGGCTTGTATGCCTTGAATCGTGACAATGTTTCAAACTCTAACATTGTCACCCGGTTAAAGGTGTATGGCAGCACGGAAAACATTACAATGAAATATCGTGCCGACCGCTTATGTTTGCCCGGAAAGAATAAGGCGCAATCATATATTGAAAAGCCCGAAGCCGTGATGAAATATGGAGTATTTGAAGCCCGGAAGAACTTTGACAACATCAAACCAACATACACGGGTGTTGTTAGTGCCATTGTTGCCGGGAACGTGCTTCAATTCAAGGATAATTCTTTTCCCTTTGATTTGAATGCAAAAGAACCCGATGGGGAAACAACCAAATATCTTATTGCCGGGGTGGATGCGAAAATTCACTTCAACACGGGCAATCTTGCCGGATATGATTTCACGGTGAAGAATTATGACCATGCAACGCGGACTTTCACGTTGAACAAACTAACTGACGACCGGGGCGATGTGTTCCCGTCTGAAACTTCTTTGGCATTTCAATTCGGTGTCGGTGATGAATACAAGATTACCGATATTGCCTATTCGGAAGAAATAGAGCAAGCCGCCGAAAACAAGTTGGCGGAAGAAGCGAACAAATACTATGACCAAAACAGCCAACCAAAGGTTCAATATGGCTTGACCGTTACAAAGGAGTGGTTGAAATCCCTTGTTGATGCAACGGATGATAAGGTTGTGAACGTATTTGTCCCCGGTGATTATTTGCACGTTGTGGATGATGATATTGATGTGGACAAGTCAGTGCGCATTAAATCATTCACACGCAACATCCTATCCCCTTATGATTACCAATTAACCATTTCAGACATAACAACCAACACACCAATCATAAACCGCGTTATTTCCGACCTGATAGACATTGACAAAATAATAACTATCAACAACCTTAAAGACCCAACAAGGGCGCGGGCAAATTGGCGGTCAAGTCGTGAAGTGTTGGACATGGTATTTGACCCGGAGGGCGACTATTACACCGACAAAATCAAGCCAAATTCAATTGATACCCTTGCATTGTCGGTTGGTGCTAAATCAATGCAATTCGGTTTGACAAACACAGTCTTTCAACCAAACTACAATGGCAATAAAAATGTCATAAAGTGGCAAGGCGGTGTCTTGACCCATTACACCATCAACGAAGAAACGGCGGTGTCTTGGGTTCTTGCTGATGGACAATTGACACTTGACAAGGATTCGGATGCGTACTACATTTATGCAAAGTGCGCAAAAGGCAGTCAAGCCGGAACAATCGTGTTCACAAAAGAGCAACACAAGGTGGATGGCGATGCCAATTATTATTATTTTTGGATTGGTGTGCTTAATTCGGTTGATTTTGAACTGAAAGCCCGTTCCCTTGCCTTGACCTATGGTTTCACGATGGTAAACGGTCGCTTTATCAAGACCGGGCGCATTGAATCGGCAGACGGCACAACATACTTCGATTTGGACAATTCCGAAATCGGCGGGCGCATTGTGTTCACCTCAAATGGTCAAGAAAAGACCCTTGAAGAATTGGGGCAAGAAGCCCTTGAAAGCAAGGATTTCATCAATAACACGTTGCCCGGCATATTGTCCGAAATCCAATCACAGCTTGACGGACAGATTGAACAATGGTTTGATACCTACAACCCGACCATGAATAATGCCCCGGCAAATGAATGGAAAACGACCACCGACAAGGAAGCCCACTTGGGTGACTTGTTCTATAATACCGACACGGGCAAAGTGTTCCGTTTTGTGAAAAATGGAAATGTGTATTCATGGCAGGAATTGCAGGATTCAGAGGTTGCACAAGCCTTGGCAATCGCAAATGATGCCTTGAAACTTGCCGGAACAAAGCGGCGAATTTTCACTTCAACCCCTTACACCCCCTATGAAGTGGGCGATTTGTGGGTTCAAGGTGCAAACGGTGATATTATGCGCTGCAAGACCGCCCGTTTGTCCGGGGCTTATTCTTCCGGCGATTGGGAAAAGGCTTCAAAGTACACCGATAACACGGCATTGAACAATTTTATCAATAACACATATACAAGCGCAATTGGCGACCTGACAAACCAAATTGACGGCAAGATTGAAACATGGTTTCAGACAACTGACCCGGCATCATCTTGGACAACAACGGCATTGAAGAAAAAGCACGTTGGCGATATGTGGTTTAGAACGGACAAGAACACGTTGTGGAGATATTCAGGTTCTTACACATGGCAACAGATTCAAGACCAAAAGGCGATTGATGCCTACAATGCCGCAAGCACGGCACAGGACACCGCCGATGGCAAAAGACGTGTGTTTGTTACGACCCCTAAACCGCCTTATGACATTGGCGATTTGTGGGTTGATGGAAAGGATTTGCGCCGTTGTATCACCAAAAGAACAACAGGGTCTTATGTTGCAAATGATTGGGTCGTTGCCGTGAATTACGACAATACCAAGACAATCATTGACGGTGGTATTGTAACATCCGGCACAATCCAAGTGGCGGGCGACAACAAAAGCATCCTTGCGGGTATAACCGGGCAAGGAACGGCGGCAACATCCATCCGCTTTTGGGCTGGTGCATCCTTTGAGAATCGCGCAACCGCGCCTTATAGGGTGATGCAAGACGGTTCGGTTGTTATGACCAAAGCAACCGTTGAGGGTATAATAAATGCCATATCCGGCTATATAGGTGGCTTCAAAATCCAACAAGGACAAATCGGTTATGGTTCTTCATCCGAACAGGACACAACCACGGGACTTGCCTTGTTGCGTGATTTTATACGCTTCAATAACGGACAACAACGTGTCTTGTTGGGGTGTTTAAGTTCTTTGGGCTATCCTTTTAATGGATTGATGGAATTAACCGGGACAATGGGAACAACGCTTGAATTGCACCACAAATATGCAAGTACAAGTGATGAATCCCTTGAACATTGGTATCGCCCCAAAGCCCTTGCAGTGTTTGGGAATCAATACAATCTTGGCAAGATTGCCATGTTTGAAAAAGGATATATCGGACAGGCATACACAGATATTATTCAAACCCATATCGGTATTACACACAAGTACCTTTTCACAAGCATGGGAACAAGCACATTCCTTGGCATAAATTTGCCGACCAAATCCCAAATTGATTCAATAACGGGCAATGTACCCGTACAATTTGACCTTGAAATTGTTTGTGACCGCACGATGCCAAACAAAATAAGGATATATTCAAAAAGTGGTGCGTATGTATATGACAACAATGGCAATGTGATAACATCTAACGAAAGTTCCAAGAATGGTATCGACATGGCAAAAGGTGATGTCTTGCGATTAAGATATTACAATGGTGGATGGAATAGGATATTTTATCATTATTAAAAACAATATGGCAAAAATACTTTTAGCAAAATTTTTCGGTGTAGGAATGCCGCTTGATTTGCGGCAAGTAGATACAAAGCAAGGCGAATACCTAACGGAATTAAGGGAATCCGGGTTTCTTGATTTCGTGCCGTGTGAACCACCAACGGAAGAACCGGGAAAAACCGTTGTTGAATCATACAACATCATTGATGGCAAGTTGGTACAATCATGGATTGTTCAAGATTTGCCCGAAAATGATGCCGAATAGGTCAAGTTATGCTTTACTTATGCAACTTTGTGTTTTATAGTAATACAATTAGGTAATTTTGTAAACGGATTAAATTTTCTGAAAATGGACAAAACAAGGTCGGGCGAATTTGTTTCGCCCCAAATCGGCAAAATGGGCATTATTGACGGTTTGAACAATGGTGATTTCACCTTGCCGGACGGTCAAGTGTTCAATATCAAGAATGACGGTGTGCAGCCCGTGAAACTATCGGTGCAGCTTGCCGGAATGAGTGATGGCGATTTCATTGAAACGCAATTCGATTGCGGTTGGAATCCTGAAATAATTAAGGCGGTGAAGCAAACTTCATTGTCGGGTACTAACTTAAAATGGGGCTACTAATATGGGACTTCTAATTGGCATTGGCGGAACAAAACCGTCTTTCCCTTATGATTATTATTATGGCATTGAATGGGACATTACCGTGTCCAACAAGAAGCCAACGAGAATCGGCAAAATGGAACTTCACCAATCTTTGCCGCTTCAAAACATGATGCGCCGTTGCATCCTCAAAGATGATGGTTCGGTGAATTACTACTTACACGCAAACGATTCAACCAAGCGTGATAATGGAGCGGCGGCAGACCTGACGGGCGCACATGGTCAATACATGGTTGAATTGCCGGATGTGTATGTACGTTTTGAAATGGACGGCAACAAATGCCGACACTTGCAATCCACAGAGCCTTTGCCCGGCTTCAAGAAGTGGCGAAAAGACTATGTTTCGGCGGTTGAAGCGACTGTTCACAGACCGACAAACACCCTTTGCGCGGTTGTGAACAATACGGCGGATTATCGCGGTGGCGGCAATCAATCTGATTGGGATGTGTTGAGCAAAACACAGCTTGGAAAGCCCGCAACAAACATCAACTTAAACAATTTCCGTGCGTATGCCCGCAAGCGCGGTTCAACCGAATGGAATTGCAACTTGTATCAAACCCACAAGAAATTGTGGTGGCTTTTTGCGGTTGAATACTGCAACTTTGATTCACAAGATGGGTTCAATGCCGAACTAACAGAAGATGGATTCAGACAGGGCGGTTTAAGTGCGGGTGTAACCACCTTGAACAGCACGAAATGGTCTAATTTCTGCGGCTATTACCCAGTAATTCCTTGCGGTACGACAAACAGCCTTGGAAACCATACGGGCGTTGTTGAATACACCATGCCGGATGATTACGACCCCGGTGTTGTGGTGAAAGTCAATGTCCCGTCTTATCGAGGTGTTGAAAATCCCTTTGGGCATATTTGGAAGTGGACGGACGGTTGCAAATGTCTGATTCAGTCGGAAGCCGATGGCGGTTTGTCTGAATTTTATGTTTGTGATGACCCGGCGGCATTTACAAGTTCCGGCACGGCA
Organism: Bacteroidaceae bacterium; assembly: GCA_011959205.1. GTDB lineage: Bacteria > Bacteroidota > Bacteroidia > Bacteroidales > Bacteroidaceae > Phocaeicola. Next base: position 4,512 of record BLLV01000298.1, on the reverse strand, counting down.
AACTACACCTTGCGCGGCAATTTACCCCGAAAAGAGGGCTATGTGAAGAAATTGATTCTTGGTGAGGATGGCGAGATTATGCCCCTTGAAGTAGGTGCAGGAAGCACAACATATTTTTGTGATTACTTCTATACCAACATCCCGGCAAGTGGAGTTTCGGAACGTGGCGTTTTGTTCGGCGGTTATGCGAATAGTGGTGCGCCTGCGGGGTTCGTGTTTGCGCGTACGCATAATACGGCTACGACTGCGGGTGCGTATTTCGGTTCTCGGCTTTGCTTTTATCCTCAAATCGAACAAATCGAAGCAGCGTAAAATGGTGGCTTGATGTCTTGAAAGAAATAAAATAAAAGGTTGTCCGATGTCGTGGCGTTTTGTTCAGCGGTAATGCGAATAATGGTGCGAATGCAGGGTTCGTGTATGCGAATACGAATAATACGGCTACGAATGCGAATGCGAATATCGGTTCTCAGCTATGCTTGTAAAAATATAGTTGCATATCGGAAACCTTGCCACAAAAACGACCCAACCGGGGTTGAATGAGTTGGAGAAATCCAACGGCAAAAAATAGAATAAGTAAAACGGTTTTGGTAGGGGCAACCCGAAGAATCCTAATATACAAGCAAACTTGATGCAATGAAAAGAGTTGGCAACATATTCGATAAGGTGATTTCCCTTGAAAATTTGCGCCTTGCAGATGAAAAGGCACGAAAGGGGAAGTTGCATTCGTATGGTGTTAAGGTTCACGACAAGAACCGGGATGCCAATTTGCTTGCCTTGCATGAGAGTTTGAAAAATGGCACTTTCAAGACTTCAAAATATCACATTTTCAAGATTTACGAGCCAAAGGAACGTGAAATTTTCCGATTGCCGTATTACCCCGACCGCATTTTGCATCATGCAATAATGAACATCCTTGAACCCATTTGGGTGTCCGTGTTCAACAAGAACACATATTCTTGCATCAAGAACCGGGGAATCCATGCTTGTGCCAAGGATGTGAAACACGCATTGAAACAAGACCCGGACGGGACACGGTATTGTCTGAAAATTGATGTCCGAAAGTTTTATCCGTCAATCAACCATGAGATTTTGAAACAGGTTGTGCGGCGAAAAATAAAAGATAGTCGCCTTTTGGCATTGCTTGATGAAATCATTGATTCTGTTCCAAGCGGTGTGCCAATCGGCAACTATCTTTCCCAATACTTTGCAAACCTATTCATGGCATATTTTGACCATTGGTTGAAAGAAACCAAGGGTGTGAAGTATTATTGGCGATATGCCGATGATATTGTGATTCTTGCACCGAATAAAGATGTGTTGCATTCCTTGTTGCATGAAATACGTGCATACTTGCGCGACAATCTGAATTTGAAAGTCAAACGCAATTACCAAGTCTTTCCCGTTGATTCTCGCGGGATTGATTTCTTGGGCTATGTCTTTTATCATTCCCACACGCTTTTGCGAAAGTCAATCAAGCAAAAACTTTGCCGCCGGGTGGCGAAGTTGAACAAACGCAAGGTTGCACCGACAAAAGAGCAATACAAGCAACAAATATGTTCTTGGTGGGGTTGGTGCAAGTATTGTGATTCAATCCATTTAATGAACAAACTTCAAAATTCATTCCCTTATGAAATTAAATTTAATCGAAGCAAATGCACATTATGACATGGTGCATGGTAAACCCGCCGTGTTGGAACATGACAATGACGGGTCAAGTATTTACCGATTCAACATTGAACCCGAAATGGGTATTCCTGACGGTGAAGAATCGGAAGTTCAAATTGGATGGAAGTGTTGCGAAATCCGCATTTGGAGCAAGCCGACAAAATCCAACTTAAAAAAGGCAATTATCCGTTCAGTCATTGATGAAACGGCAGAATTTGACCTTGTGAACAGCTACAACAAGCACGTGTTGGGTATTGCACCCAATGACAAGGCAGTTGCCGATTACAAGGAATACTTGCAGTTTACCGAAGATTTGGATGTGATGTTGAAAACTGATTTATCAAACTAAAAACACAGAAAAAGGCAATGGCAAGATTTTGTGAACTTGGAGTGGAAGCCGATGTAATAATTGGCAAGGGCATTGACATGGAAGAATTGTTCAATCGCCGTATCTTGATTGAAAAGACAATCATTCAGCCAACAAAATATCCGGGTAAAAATTCATCCGGCTTACGAATGCAAATGCAAGTGGTTCTTGCAACTTTCAACACGACACCCGACCAATCCGGCGATTATTACCAAAAGGATGCAAGCGGTGTTGCAATCGGTGAAAGGCGTTCTTGCTTTACCGGGTCGGACATTCTGATTTCCGCAATTCAGAAAGCGGAAAACCAAATGCCCGCATTGAACAAAGCACGGCAGGAACGGGGCGAACCCTTGTTGAGTGTTTATCCAATAGACACAACGATTGTCAAAGTCGGAAAGTGTTTTCAATTCACTTAAACATGGAAATGATGGAATATATCCCGGCTATCATTAGCGCAATAGGGACAATCCTTGTTGCGTGGTTTGCGTACAATCAAAAGACAAAGGACAAAATGACGGACTTAAAGATTGAACAGATACGCACAAACAACGAAGTGAAACAAAGGCGGCGGGCGGACAATTCCGCAATCGTGCATGGTGAACTTTGGGAAGCCTTGCACGAGTTACACGCTGATAGGGTCTATATCGTGCAGCCACACCCACTTGGCAATGAATCAATGATAAGCATTTACTTTGAATCCAAGCGCAAGGGGGTTGAATCCATGAAACCCAAGATTCAGGATTTGAAGATGTCGGAAGTGGCGGTTTTTTGTTCGGACATGGCAAAGAACCTCTATATGTTCTTTGATAACATTGATGAACAAGTAAAAGACCGATTCGCCAAATCGCTTCTTTCGGCTTGTGGCACAAGCAAGGTCGCAATAAAGAGATTGAGCGACAACAACCATGATTGGGTTGGTTCTGTATTCTGCGAGTTTACGCACGATGTGGAAGTGAACGAAGATGAAGTTCGTTCCGTGCTTCACGAAGTTGCAATGAATATCCAATATCTTTTGCCCGAATATAAAAACTAAAAGAAGATGGCAGATGTCGATAAATTATTGCCGTTTATCCTGAAATGGGAGGGCGGATTTGCGAATGACCCGGCAGATGCGGGCGGCGCAACGAACAAAGGTGTAACAATCGCAACGTGGAAGCGATGCGGATATGACAAGGACGGGGACGGTGATGTTGATGTTGCTGACCTTAAATTGATAACCAATGATGATGTCCGCAATCGAGTGTTGAAACCCGCGTTTTGGGACAGGTGGAAAGCTGACAATATCCAATCACAGAAAATCGCAAACATTCTTGTTGATTGGGTTTGGGGTTCAGGAAAACACGGCATTGTCATTCCCCAACGGCTTTTGGGTGTAACCCCGGACGGTATTGTTGGAAATAAGACTTTGGCGGCGGTGAACTTTGCCGACCCTGACCAATTGTTTAATGTGATATACAACGCACGTGTCAAGTTCCTTAAAGACATAACCACGTCAAGTATTGCCGCCTATGAAAAGAGAATTGGGCGCAAGGCAACCGAAAAAGAATTGATGAAGCACACCAACAAGCGGTTCTTGAATGGTTGGTTGCGCCGTCTTGCGGACATTAAAAACATATAGCATGAAAAGAGTTATCGCAATTGTCGCCGTTTTTGCCTTGCTTGTATCTTGCGGAACAACACGCAAGGTTCAAGAAACAAAGCAAACTTCATACGCTGATAGTATGGCGGTGCAAGAGGTTGAAAAAAAGGAGTTGTCCAAGTTTATAGACACAACCCGGTCGGAACATGGGAAAATCACAATCACGGAAATTGAGTTTGAACACCCCGTTCCGCTTGACACGCCAAGGCGAAAGCCTGATGTTTCCCCGGTTTCCCCGCCAACGACAAAAGCCAAGGTGGATAATGTCGGGGAGTTTTCCGGGGTCAAGTCTATAAGACAAACGGTGATAGAATCGAATGTTGAAGAAAAAGGCGAAAGCAGCGAAAACGAAAAGCAAGAGCAATGCAAAAGCGAAGCAAATGCAATTCGTGAAAATTCCAACATCCAAATTAAGGAATCACCCGCGCCCGACCCAAACCGATGGCGATATGCCTTTTATGTTTCATTGCTATTTGTAGCGGTGTTGTTATACTTGAAACGTGTGCCGATATTGAATTGGATTAAAAAGATTCTTGCCGGATTAAGGCGGATTTTCTAAAAAATGCAGTATCTTTGCATCCACATTGTTGCGAAAGCCACAATTCACGTTGTGGAACAATGTTGAAGCCCGGTTTGTGCCGGGCTTCTTTGTTATCGGAGTTATCACTCTAAAAAGGACATGAAAAAAGCCCCAAAAATGGGGCTTTCGTGTACAAATTCGTGTACCAATTTTGCAAATCCTTGATTTTCAAGGTTTATTGCGGAGAGGGAGGGATTCGAACCCCCGGTACCTCGCAGTACAACGGTTTTCAAGACCGCCGCAATCGACCACTCTGCCACC
>BLLV01000297.1 GCA_011959205.1 Bacteroidaceae bacterium | reverse complement strand
GACATGTGTGCTTGGAGGGAGCATGCGGAACTTTAATAAAGGAGGAAAATAACAGGGCAGCATTGCATATTGGCTTTATCGGGCTGGGTTTGATCGGCGGTTCCATCGCCCGGGCCCTGCGGGAGAATATATCGGAACTCTACATGACTGCGTATGATGTGAATGCCGCCACACTGGAAGCTGCTGTGGGGGACGGGGTTATAGACAGGGCCGCAGTAAGGATTGATGAGACTTTTTCAACTTGCGACTATCTCTTTCTGTGTGCCCCGGTACAAAAAAACGATGCTAACCTGGAGGCAGTAAAAAAGGTGATATCTCCCTCCTGCACCCTGACGGATGTGGGCAGCGTCAAGACAGATATCCATGAGCATATCACCCGGGCCGGGCTGGAAGCGCAATTCATCGGGGGCCATCCCATGGCGGGAAGCGAGCGTTTCGGCTACGTAAATTCCAAGGCCAAACTGCTGGAAAACGCTTATTACATCCTGACTCCCACCGACCAGACCGACTCCCGGCGGCTGGAAGCATACCGGGCACTGGTGGAGACCATGGGCGCCCTCCCTCTGGTGCTGGATTATCGGCAGCACGATTATGTCACCGCCGGGATCAGCCATCTGCCCCATGTGATCGCCGCCTCCCTGGTAAACCTGGTGCGGGACTCGGACAGCCAGGACGGCATTATGAAACTGGTGGCCGCCGGAGGCTTCAAGGACATCACCCGGATTGCCTCTTCCTCCGCCGCCATGTGGCAGCAGATCTGCCTGACCAACACCGAAAATATTTCAAAACTGCTGGGCTGCTATATCGACTCCCTGTCCCAGATCAAAGAGGAACTGGATAACCGTCAGGGAGAGGCGCTGTACCGGCTCTTTGACAGCGCCAGAGTATACCGTGACTCCTTTATCAACGCCTCCAGCGGCCCTATAAAGCGGGTGTTCTCCTTCAACATCGACATAGACGACCGGCCCGGCATGCTGGCCCAGGTGGCCACCACCCTGGCTTTTAACAATATCAACATCAAAAATATCGGCATTGTCCACAACCGTGAGTATGAGGAAGGCGTACTTCGGATCGAGTTCTATGACGAGTCTTCCCAGGACGCCGCCAAAAGACTGCTGTCCACCCCCCAATTTGTTATTCATGAAAAAAAATTATAAAAATACACCTGCCTGTTTCTAATTGCCAGGCAGGTGCTATTTTAATTTTACATCTTCCTCTTTGTGCCATGCGAACTTTCGGCCGCGCCTGTCCCCCCTTACACCAGATCCGCCTCGGAAAATTTTTCATATACGCTGATCCGAAGGGCATCCTGCTCGGACATTCCGATAAAGATGGCTCCATAATGATAGAGTGCATAATCATCCAGTTCAATTCGCACAATCCGGAGAAAACAGTGAATTACTTCCTTGGTCCATATAGCCAGAGAACATTCATATAC
>BLLV01000296.1 GCA_011959205.1 Bacteroidaceae bacterium | reverse complement strand
TATGCAAACTGACAGTGTAAATTTAACATACCCACAGGTTTTTCGGACTGACCCATTATAACATAAAAAAGTGACGCACTATGTAGATCTCTTATTAAGAGATCTACAAAAAATCGTAAGTTGTAGATTTACAATGAATTATAGGGGTATAAAGTGCCTAAAACAACGGCATAAACTTAGATTAGATTTACTTCTTGTTTATTAAATATAATTTTTTGTTATTTTTTATTGCTTATTACCAGCACTTTACCTAATTTTGCAAAGCACTATGTATATCTCTTAATAAGAGATATGCCCCAAAATAGCATGAATTGATATAAACTATAGATACAATGAAGATAAAAAATTATGCAATCTTGCTTTCCTTCCTGTTTTGTGGAAGTGCATTTGTGAAGGCTCAGAATGTTGCATTGAAGAGCAATATTCTTTACGACGCCTCCGGCACTGTTAATCTTGGAGCCGAGGTTGGTCTTGCCCCCAAATGGACGCTTGATGTGTCAGGCAACTACAATGGGTGGGTTCGTTCGCATGGCCGTACATGGAAGCACTGGATGTTGCAACCTGAGGCACGTTACTGGTTCTGTGATCGTTTTGCCGGTCATTTTATAGGCATCCATGCACACGGTGGACAATACAATGTGGGTAATCTGAAGAATGACATTTCATTTTTGGGCAGTGATTTGTCCAAACTTTCCGACCGTCGTTATCAAGGATGGTTTGTAGGCGCCGGTGTAGCTTACGGTTATTCGTGGATTCTTTCCCGCCATTGGAATGTAGAGGCAGAAATTGGCTTGGGTTATGCCTATACCCGTTTCGATGCTTATCCTTGTGCCGATTGCGGTACCAAACTGATTGATGGCAAGTCCCATCACTATGTAGGCCCTACAAAGGCTGCACTGAATCTGATCTACGTATTTTAAAAAATACCGCTCATGAAGAAATTACTATGTGTACTTCTCCTGTTGTTTTGCATAACAGGTGTAAACAGCCAGACTATTCTGACGCTGGGCCGTGTGAAAGTGGACGGCCTGAATGTTGCTCGCAGCGGTGAGAACCTGCTTGTGTCAATGGATATTGATGTGGCGGGTATTGATATGCCGTCTTCCCGTGAAATTTCCTTTGCCCCTGTGCTTCGTGCGGAGAACAATGAACTGTCTCTTTCTCCTGTTGTGCTGGCAGGCCGCAACCGTTACTATCTCCATTTGCGCAATGATGCCGTTTCCGGTGAGGGCACTTCGCTGTTCCGTGCCGGTCGTGATCGTGTGATTCATTACAGTGCCACGGTGCCATACGCCGAATGGATGGCCGATGCCACCTTGGAGCTGGGCGATGAGGTGTGCGGCTGCCTGTGTGAAGTGTTGTATGCAGACCGTTCGCCGCTGGCCACGCTGGATTTCGGCCCGAAGGTTTTCTCTCCGGTTTTTGTTTATCGCGCTCCGAAAGCCGAGGAGGTGAAGACGCGCGAGTTGAAAGGTTCCGCTTACATTGATTTCCCGGTGAACCGCACGGAGATTTATGAGGATTACCGCCGTAATCCGGTGGAACTGGCTAAAATCCGTGCCACGATAGACACCGTGCGCAATGATGCCGATACCCGCATCACTTCTATCCGTATTAAAGGATATGCCTCTCCGGAGGGCAGTTATGCCAACAATACCCGTCTTGCCCAAGGACGTACGGAAACATTGAGGAACTATGTACAGCGTTTGTATAATTTCCCGTTTGGTATCATGTCAATGGATTACGAGCCCGAGGATTGGGCGGGACTGGAACGCTATCTGGAAACCTGTACGCTTCCGAGCCGTTATGGCATGCTGGAACTGGCGCGTAGCGGTGGCGATCCGGACGCACGCGAACAGAAAATCAAGGCGCGTTATCCTCAGGACTACCAGTTCCTGCTTCGTGAGGTCTATCCCGGTCTTCGCCACTCGGATTACACGGTAGAGTATGTGGTCCGTGCCTATACTGATGTGGAAGAAGCGCGCCGCATCTGGCGCACCGCTCCCGGCAAGCTGAGCCTGAACGAGTTCTACCGTGTGGCAGAGAGCTATCAGGCAGGCAGTGACGAATATAATGAGGTGTTCGAGACGATGGTGCGCCTCTATCCGGACGATGTTACGGCCAACCTGAACGCCTGCAATGTGGCTATGGCTCGCGGCGACTTGGTTTCGGCCCGCAAGTATGCGGCCAAATCGGGCGATACGGCCGAAGCGGTGTATGCCCGTGGTGTTCTTTCTGGATTTGAAAAGGACTATGCGCAGGCACGCATGTTGCTCACCCGGGCACAAGGCATGGGGGTGAAAGAAGCTGCCGACGCATTGGAGCAGATTAACAAAATAGATAAGAAGTAATCATAAAAAATATAACAATGAAAAAACAACAGAATCAGCTGGAGCATTATTTTTATAGAATGCTTTTTTGCCTGCTGGGCGCAGTTTGTCTGGTAGGTTGTAGTGATAAGGAAGTATCAGGTATCGAACAGAATACTGATGCGGATAAATTGAAAATGGTATTTAATGTTATTTTGCCAAACGGACAAAATGGCCGTAGTACCACAGGTGACCCTGAGGATGATTATGTGACTTCCGATGACGGGATAGAAATAGGTAAGGATTATGAAAATCATGTAGGAGAAGTATTGCTTGTATTGGCCGACCAAAGCGATAAATGCCTTATGGCACGTACTGCTACTATGACAACAAATAATGACGCACAACTTTGGGAGGTAGAGTCAAAGGCTTCTGATATAGAAGGATTTGGAGAAGTGAATGTCTATGTGTTCTGTAATCCGTCTGAGGAACTGAAGAACATAAAGAAAGGTGATGATTTGGCGACGATGAAATATACATTGAACGCAGACAGCAAAACAGATCCTGCATGGAACAAAGACGGAAAGCACTTCTTCATGTCCAATGCTGTTCCTCATTCGTATACATTTAAAGGTATTATACCGGAGGATCGTACGTATGACTTGGGAACAGTAAAGGTGGAGCGCTCTGTGGCTCGTTTTGATTATAAAGCAAAAAATGCAAGCAATCTGTATGACATTATGTTGAAAGGTGAGAATAGTGATACAGAAACAAAGGATCCGGAATATGCCGGTATTCAGATCCAACTGACGGATGTGGCTTTGATAAACATGAGCAAGAGTTTCTATTATTTGCGCCGGGTTTCAAATAATGGTTTGAATGATAATGCTACAATTTGCGGAACTGAGGTTAGTAATAATTATGTAGTGGATACAGATGCTGCTTTTAAAGAAGCATATAATTCTGACGACAGTAATGATAAAGCGTCATACTTCCATTATAATTTGGAAAAACCGAATGAATGGAAAAATACATTTTCTTCTTTAGCTGATATCGCTAACAATGAAGAGGATGAAGATGAAGAATGGAATGACCCCAATGAACATGGGAAGTATCACATCTGGCGTTACGCCACTGAGAATACAATTCCCCAACCTGATACACATCAGAAGAATGGCATTTCTACCGGAGTTGTATTCAAGGGACAAGTTGTAGTGGCTGCTAATGCAAACTCATCATTGGCAAAAAAACTGAAAGGCGATGGAGGCAAATGGTATAGATTATATGCTTTCAAGGGCAGATTGTATGGCAGCTGGACAGATGTGCAGAATGCTGCTCAACACAATGCGGAACTGAGTGCGAGTGTACAAGCGGTGGAATCCAAAAGTGTGTCACTTCGCGAAGCCGGGTTCTCTGTATTCTATCCTCAATATTTAGATGCTGCAAAGACTAAGATCGGCTATCAGGTATTGTATTATTATTGGAATCGTCATAATGACAATGGAAGGACTACAGGACCTAATCACATGGGGCCTATGGAATTTGCAGTGGTACGCAACAACGTGTATAAACTTTGTGTGGAACAAATTTATACTTTCGGTTATGCTTTCAATGATGAAGGACCTGATCCTGATCCCGATCCCGAGAATCCCGATCCTGAAGATCCCGATCCCGATCCTGAGCATCCTGATCCTGACACTTCGGATGAACCCGATCCGAGTGATGATCCGGAAGTTACCTTCAAAGTGTCTGTAAAAGTACTTCCTTGGGTAGTACGTATCAACAACATAGAATTTTAAGTGGATATAAAAATGACTGATTATGAAACAAAATATTCTGTCTTCCATCCGTGTGGCATTTTTTGCCGCATGGATGGTAGGTTTGCTGGCTTCCTGTCATGGCATATATGATGACCTTGCCCCGTGTTCGCGCGGTGTGCGGTTGCGTTTCGTATATGACTATAACATGGAATATGCCAACTCATTTCCCAAATGGGTGGATTGCTTGACGTTGTTCGTATATGATGAACAAGGTAATTATGTGGGTACCTATACCGGAATGGGAGATGAACTGAAAGATGAGAATTACCGTATGACCATTGATTTGGAGCAGGGTAACTATCATTTTATTGCTTATGGAGGGCTGAGTTGCGCACAAACTTCATTCTCATTCAGATCTGTGCCCGCTCCCGGATTACAGTGGCAGGACTTGAGGGTGGAGATGCATGATGCAGGACGGGTTTCGACCACTAATCTTCACCCCTTATTTTGGGGAACGCTGGACATCAATATAGACGCTGATACATACAAGGAGGGAACCGTACACTTAATGAAGAATACCAATAATATCCGTGTGGTGTTGCAACATATCAGCGGGAAGCCGGTTGATGATAAAGACTTTACTTTTCGCATTACGGACGACAATACACTGTTTGCCGCAGACAACAGCCTGATACCTAACGGAACTCAAGTTTATGCCCCTTGGGCACAAGGATGCCGCACCACCGGTGTGACCGAAAGTGGCGATGCAGAAGTGACTGTGGCATACGCTGAACTGTCTACTTCGCGTCTGGTGCGTGAGAACCGTCCTCGTTTGGTTATCAGCCGTAAGAGCGATAGCAAGCCGGTAGTGGACATTCCGCTGAATGAATATCTGCTTCTTCTGAAAAGCGACCGTTTTCATGAGATGGGCGACCAGGAATTTTTGGATCGCGAAAGCGACTGGAGCATGGTATTCTTTTTGGACGACAGTAACAACCAGGAATGGATACGCACACACATTGTGGTGAATGACTGGGTGGTTCGTCTTAATGATATTGGTTTTAATTAAACCGGTTTTTTAAAACGATTGATGTATGAGAACAAGAATAAAAAAAAGAGTATGGCAAATGCTTTGTGCCGGTCTGGCATTGTCCTTTCCGTTTCTTGTGGGAGGCTGCAAGGACAATGACGATGCCGGAGCAGGAAACCGTAAGGTGCTTCTCTCCATCAACACCGCATTGGTGAACAAAGTTGCCTCCCGTGCCGGAGAGGATTGGACGACGAATCCTGAGCGGATGCACAACTTGCGGGTTATCATCGTGGATGAGGACGGCAAGGTGGAATACAACCATCCGGTGGATTTTGAACGGATAGATCTTGATAAGTACAACAATGCCGGCGATGTCGGTAGTGACGAAAGAGGCATGAGTTATGGCAAGTTCGGAGAACTGGAATTTCCTGTTGTTCCCAATCAATGTAAAAGCATTTATTTGTTTGCCAATGCCGAGAGTTTGGAATGCGAAGGTAACAAGTGGGATTGGAATAAGATTCAGCAAAAAACTGTTTTTCCGAAAAAAGAAATAGAGGCACTGGTTCTTGTCGGTTATGGCAGCAGGGGAGATCTTCCCATGAGTGCAGTTCACCAAGTAGATGTAGGCGATGAAGAGGTAGACTTGACAGACACTCCGCTGGACATTGTTCCTGTTGCCAATAAGTTTACATTTACCTTTCAGAATAAGCGCAAAGGAAATTATGCCGGAGACATTACGGTAACCGGTTGGAAACTGGACTGTGTGGCGGACAATTCCTATCTGTTGCCGCATGTGGATGTGGAAACCTTTGAACAGAACAAAGGAAAGGGGAGGGATTGGATGAAATGGATGAAAGATAATGCCGAGATGGAGGAGGTGACAGATTGGTTAACAGAATACTCTGTTCCTGAAGGCATTGATTATAAACCATTCACTTACGATTATGCTGAAGATATTGTACTGCGAAACAATGCTGATGCCACGGAAGAAACCGCTCCAGTATATGTGCCCGAAAGCCGGTATATGGATGGAGGTGAACAAAAATATACTTTAACTATTTTCACCCAAGAAGGTAGCGATGATGCTAAAACAGAAAAGGCTTATTCGTCGGTTCTTCCCAATCTGGGTTCATTGTTTCGCAATACTCATGTAAAGGTGAATGTGACTTTCAATACGGCCTCTATTGAGTTGGTTGTCGACCTGTATCCGTACACCGGAGTGGACTTGGATCCAGACTTCGGAATTGATGTGCCCACTGAAGGGGAAACGTCGGGTGAACAAAATTAACAAAAACGAAGAAGGATGAAAAAAGTATTATATTATATATTGCTTGGATGTATGCTGGTGGCAGGGCTGCCGGCATGTACCGACGACCCTCTGATGGATGGTGGCGGTGAGATTCCCGAAGGAGAAACCACTCTTTCTGCCGTGATCAATTTCAAACCTTTCGGTGAGGCTCTGACAGGGAAGAGCCGTTCGGCGGGTGATGCTATAAAGAGTATTAACAATCTTTGTGTACTTTTCTATGCGGATGTAAAAGAAGGGGATAAAACAGTAAAGAAACTGGCTCATTATCAGTATTATGATGGCGAAGGACTTACAGTAGAAAATGTTGATAGAACTTCAGATAAGGAACAGCTGGCAGAATCGAAAACACCACAAGCCAAATTCAGTTTAACCATTCCTTATGGAAAATATTATGCGTATGTAGTGGCGAATATGGGTGATTTGAATGCTGAAAATAGCTTATATAAGGAAGCTCTTCAAACTCCGGAAGGCTTGAAGAGCATTAAACTGAATTGGAATTGCACTAGTACATCTACACCAGGCGATGAAACCGGAACAGCCACCAAAGACGAAACGGTAGCCGGAGATGAAGAGGAAATGGTAAAGACAAACAATCAGATGTTTGGTTGCTTCACTACTTCCAGCACTCTAGAACGGCCTAAAAACTTTGAAGCGCCTTTGTTGACTATTGATAAGTCTGTAACTACATTGCACGCATGGATACGCCGTGCAGCATCTAAGGTGACTGTTGCATACGATGCCCGTGGTTTGAAAGATAATGTCAGACTTCATATTCATTCAGTGCAAATAAAGGATATCCCTAGAACTTGTTTATTGGGAGATAAAAATACTCCATCCGAAGAAGGGCAGTTAATCTCTGATGGAGAGATACAATACTATTACCCAAATAAAGAGGATGATCCAAAGAAAAGAGGATTGTATCTTTCTAATGGACCTACAGTATCAATCGGTGGATCAAAACATGAAGAAACAGAACCAATGTCACTTTTCTTTTTTGAAAATATGCAAGGTGATGAATCCGATGGTCTTCCTAATAAATATCAGGATAAAACAGGTGAAAATACGTCTGTAACTCATCCAGGTAGTTATGAACCCGATCATGAGTTTTATAAAGATAAGGTAAAGTTCGGTTCTTATATTGAAGTGAAAGGGTATTATGAAAGTGATAATCCTGATCGCGTCGGAGAAGGTCCTATCATTTATCGGTTTATGCTCGGAAAAGATATTCACAAAGATTATAATGCCGAACGTAACTATCATTATAAATTGACTCTAAAGTTCAAGGGATTTGCAAATGATGTGGATTGGCATATTGAATATGAGGAGCCTCAACCGGGGGTTTATGTCACTTCTCCACACTATATATCCTATCTTTATGATCGTACTATGAATATAAATGTGAAAGTTGTCGGTGAAATGATGGGAGATTTAAGAGCTGAAATTATAGAAAATAATTGGGGGCCTCTTGATCCAAAAGAGGAAAATGTTTATTATAATCAAAATGGATTAAGCGGAAAAGTGATAGATGAAAAAGGAGAAAATGGCTTTCTTTCTTTGCGGAAAACAAATACAACTGTGGTGAATGATGCTACTGCTGCTGATGCAAGTTCAAAGCATCAGTATAATTTAAATTATTATATAGGGAATTTAGGTGTAAAATCTCGTAAAGAGAGAATTTATTTATCAGCCATAGGTTCTTATTCCGATAGTCAAGATGGTGATTATTCTGTAGCAAAAACCGACCCTTCAGGTATAACGCCCGAAAATGAAAAGTCGATTAATACAGACCCGGGAAAAACATTTACTATCCCCCTTTATACTCGTGCCCGATCTTTGGTGCCATGGACAGGGTATACCGGAAATAATATTTATGTGGCCTATCGGCGTAAGGCAGTAATACGTTTTACTGCCTCTATTAAATATGCCGGAGTGACAAAGGAGTATTCCGATGAAGTGGAGATATTGCAATCACGTCGTATTGTTAATCCTAAAGGAGTATGGCGTTCTTGGGATAATTCAGCTCCTTTTCAAGTGAGAATTCTTTATTTACCGGAATTAAGTGCTACGAGGTTTGAGGATTTGATTTCGGATGGTCCTTGGAGAGCTGAAGTAGTTGATGCGGGTGGAGCGCGTGATTGGCTGAAAATTGAGGCAACAGGTCACGCTGAGCAAGGAGATAACGAATTTGAGGTTAAGGGTGGTGACCAAACAAACATGGAGTTTAAAATTCTTCCGCAGGGAACTTTGGAATCTAAAGATGCAGAGCCCAGATGCGGTATCGTAAGGCTTTATTATAATAATTATACTTGTGTGCACCTTATTTTTGTGCGGCAAGGTTATGCACCTTTGAAAATTGCAGATAGTGGTCCTAAATGGCATTCATTTAATGTGTATCGTGCAATGCTAACGGAGGACACAAAGAATGAAACCGATGATCGTAGATTTATGATGGAAGAAACAACGGATCCTCGTGATGAAGGTAGCTATTTTAGATGGCGGCAGAATGCGGGTATTTTGGCTTCAAACAATAGAACGTATTCTTTCGCACGTGAGATCGGTATGTCGGACTTGGAAACGACAGAAGGTAAGAAACAGTGGGGGAATATTTCTGGCGTTAGGGCAGATGATATTCAAAAAGATAGTTGGGTACTTGAAGATGAACCAAAGATGCGTGTGGCTACACTGGCTGATTTTTTGACCATATATTCCGAAAATCAGTCGGATGCCCCTGTTCAATATGGATTTGGTGTATTATATGCGGATGGAGCTAATGATACGCAATATGAAACTTCATCTGTAAATGGGTATTATGGTGATCTTTCGGAATCCGAAAGAAAGACTAAAGGTATGAGAGGATGTTTCGTGTATAATAATGTAAATTGTAATAATATCTTTTTCCCGATAGGTGCTGAAGGACATGGACGCCGTAAGGCTAAGAAAAAAACGAATGGAGATGCAATAGGAGTTCTGCAGGATCCTGGAATATTAAGATATGCTAATAGAAATGAAGCGTATACTACTGCTGGTGAGATAATCTATCGTCCGTTATTCTTTGATTTATATAGACGTCCCGGAGCTATTTACTGGTGTAGGGATTCTTGGATAAATAATAAAGGTAATCAGGAAGGTGATAAAAGATTACATAGTGCATGGGATATTAATTATTATACCTTGAATTTTAGTGAGTTCGAATCAAATGCTTATGATGGTGAAACAGGTGAATCTAGCGATGCCTGCTTGATGAGGCTGGTAGAAGATTGATTATTGGTATAATCTTTGGGAGATATTTTCAACTTGAGGGCATTAAGAAGGGTACTTGTCTGTACTTTTTTACTGCCCTCAAATTGAGATATATTCATAAAAACTTTTTGATGGTATAAGGTATCCAAGAGTTCCAGTTGAAAAAATTTGGTAGAAATCTTTATACTTTCTGATGCATAATGTGGTAAACATTTACGTTTATATATGAGAACTTGCTTTGGTATTATTTAAACCATTTATGTTAAACATACGGGTATTTGCGTAAACCATCACCATACCCGTCATACTTTTGCAGGGAGATCCACAAGTTCTCCTCAAAAAACTCCTTTAAATTTTCATTCCCTCCATAATAATTGTATCTTTGCCTCAACCAACCCGTTAAAAAACTTCGCTATGGGAACAGAAGGCATACAAGACAAATACGTGAATCCCTATACCGATTTCGGC
>BLLV01000295.1 GCA_011959205.1 Bacteroidaceae bacterium | reverse complement strand
ATTTGAGCGCTGCTACCACCTCCCGCCAGCCGATAGCTGGACCCAACTTTTTCCCATGTGAAATTTTGGCTATGCTGCCCTTCTATTTTGAGTAAATCAAATCCATTGCCACCATTGATGATGCTCGAGACAAAGCCTCCTTCAAGGCTCATGAGGTCATCTCCAGAGCCAAGATTTATATCGCTATTTTCTAAAACAAGGCTTGATTCAAAGGTATTGTTGATGTAAGAGATTCTTCTTCCACCTCCCCATTCCCGTGCGCCATCTTCTGTAGAAAAACCTTTTGCAACAAGTTTTAATGTATCGTTTCCGGTGCCAAGATCAATAGATGAATCAAGTATTGCAATCGCCTTTCCATTGCTTGATGTCTCAATGTCTTCGATTGCGCCCTGTCTTGTGTTGCGTGCATCGGCCTGCCCATTTAGGCGATCACCCCAGGTGTTGAGACGTTTAGAAGGTGTGGACACTGCCGTGATTGTGACTTGATCATCTCCGCTTCCAGTGGATATTTTGCTTTTCTCGATCCCGAAGGATTTGATTATTTGGCTTTGTCTGTATTGTGCTGTTTGATAAACACCTGCATCTGCGGTGATTGATATTTTGTCGTTTCCGCCTTGGCTGCTGATTTCTGAGTCTTTCAATCCCCATGCTGGATCGAGGGTTCCCGTTATTCGTGTCTTGGCTTCGATTATTACGTCTTTATTATTTTCTCCAATTAGATTCAATTTTGATTTGTCTAGTCCATAGGCGTAAGTCTCTTGGGCCTGCGCATAGGCTGATATATTTGTAATCTTGCTTTTTTGATTGATCGTAGTATTTTCTACGCCCTTTGAAATGGCAACACTTCCTTTGTCTCTCCAGTAGGCAATGTCTGTCCTGAGCCTGTCAATTGCTTCTGAGGAGACATAAATGTCTTGTTCGCTATTGATGGTTTGGTCCGACAACGCTGTTGCGATTGCATCTTCTTGCCATTCATTGCGATAGGCACTCGCATTTTTGTTGATTGCCATTTGCTGAGATTTCAGTGAGAAAACAGTACAGCTGTTAGTGGGTTTGTTGTGCTAATTAGCTTCTATGCCTTCTATGTTGTCTAAGCATGCTTCCCTGCTGTTTTTGGCTCTTCATAGTGCTCAGATCCTGAGAGTATTTGGTGTGAGACGAGTATCAGTGAGCTGTCTTATTGTTCCTTTGTTCTCTGCTGTTAAGTGCACTTTGGGTCGGGGTGTCAATTG
>BLLV01000294.1 GCA_011959205.1 Bacteroidaceae bacterium | reverse complement strand
ACTCAATTCTATCACTATATCTTTCCGCATTTCACTTTTTTGTAGTAACTTTGCACTCTAAATTCATACGATGAAAATGGCAAAAACACACATTATCCTACTTACGGCAGCCACCTTCGCCATTCTATATACTGTTTATATCGCTTTTCATAACAGTGCCGAACGAGTGAAGATCCAAATAGACCACGCTTTCAAATCCGCCGTTACGGAAGATTACAATGAAAGGCTTGCCTACATCAGCTATTATCATCCCAAACCTACAAACTGGGATATAAAAATGTATGCTATCGCTCCTGGCCTGCACCAAAAAGTAAAAAGCTACACCATAAGAACCAAGCAAGGAAAAACAATCTATACCTTCAAGGACAGCCTGGACGAGCAGACAGCCAAACGTATGCTGAACCAATACATTCTATCTCAACTGAAACCCATAAATCCCGACGAGTTAAATGCAACCTTTAGAAAAATATTGTCCGGTTATGCCATAATCGGCAAGACTGGAACTATTTATTGTAACAAATCCATCGTTCAACACAGCAGCCGATGTTCTCCAATTCCTTCAACGGCATACAACACTCCCCGATACATAGTAGATATCACCCAAAACATCACAGTGCAAGCATGGGCAAACTATGACTTCAAAACCATTTTACGGCACATAGACAGTACCTCCTTCTGGCTCATCGGACAATTCATGATTTTTGCTTTCATACTCATTCTCTATAAAAAGAAAAAGGATAACCCGAAGATCCCCACCCTTATGGTCATAGACATGGAAAAACAAGAGTTGCATGTAGGAGACAAAAAGTGCAACATTCAAAAATTAGACCTCACCTTACTAAATATGCTTTATGAAAAAGCAGGAACCTGCGTAAGCCGTGAAGAAATAAAAAAGAATTTCTGGCCTACGGATGACAATGCTAATGAAAAAATAGACGCACACATTAAATCAATCCGGAAAGTTTTAAAAGAATTCCAAGAATATAAATTAATAACAGTCAGAGGAAAGGGCTATTATCTACGCATTCCATAATCCGGATTCCAGGCATTCTTCCAGACAACATCCACTAAATCATCTTCCCGAAAAAGCCCGTTTCTATTTTATTTCCTCCTTTTTTTATGTATATTTGCGGCTCTTTTAACATAAAAAGACGTGGGGATTCACTAGAATTGGGAGAGCAACAAAATGAAAATCAAATTTATAAGTCTCGCAAGTGGAAGTAGCGGCAACTGTTATTTTCTCGGAACAGACAGATATGGCATATTGGTGGATGCAGGCATTGGCATCCGTACAATAAAAAAAACATTAAAAGAACTTGGAATCGGGCTGGATATTATCCGGGCAGTATTCGTAACACACGACCATGCCGACCACATCAAAGCCGTGGGGCACTTGGGAGAGAAATTTGGAATTCCTGTTTACTCCACTCCGGAAGTACATGCAGGAATCAACAAAAGTTATTGCATGACCGAGAAATTATCGACATGCGTACACTACCTGCACAAAGGTGAGACAATGAAATTGGAAGATTTCACAATTACCGCTTTCGAAGTACCTCACGATGGAACAGACAATGTAGGTTATTGCATGAATATAGACGGTAAAATATTTTCTTTCCTTACTGACTTGGGGCATATCACTCCCACTGCCGCCGAATATATATGTAAAGCAAACTATTTGATATTGGAGGCGAATTACGATGAAGAGATGTTGAAAATGGGACCTTATCCCCAATATTTAAAAGAACGTATTGCCGGACCTAATGGACATATGAATAACCGCGAAACCGCCGATTTTTTGGCAGAAAATATCAATGAAAGTCTTAAATACATTTGGCTTTGTCATCTTAGCAAAGACAACAACCACCCTGAACTGGCATACAAGACAGTAGAACTCTCACTACGAAACAAAGGGATTATTGTCGGCAAAGATGTGCAAGTCATTGCTTTAAAGCGGAATACGCCTTCTGATATTTATGAGTTTGAATAATTTTCGATGAGAAGGTGAAAAAATGATGCAAAATGTTGGATGTTTAAAAGAAAACACCTACCTTTGCAACCGCAAATCAGAAAAGAATGCACTCTTAGCTCAGTTGGTAGAGCAACTGACTCTTAATCAGTGGGTCCAGGGT
>BLLV01000293.1 GCA_011959205.1 Bacteroidaceae bacterium | reverse complement strand
CCGAGATAGCCAAATTCTCTCGCAAGGAATTGAGTGAGTATTGGGAAAGTTTGAAAAATTTCCGTGATTGGTACAGTGTGATGACAACCCAGCTGAAGAAAGGCAGGGAAGAAGGCCGTAAAGAAGGCCGGGAAGAGGGACGTGAGGAAGGCCGTGAGGAAGAGCGTATGAGGAATGCGCGGAATTTGAAAGAACTGGGGGTATCATCTGAGATCATAGCACAGGCTACGGGGCTTTCTGAAGAGGAAATAAAAGCCCTTTAATGGGTTGCAAAGGGCTTGGTCGGAAAGAATCGTTTCTATTCATATTCGTGTTTCCGTTTCGGATTCATCGGAAACCAGCCTTTCAGCACGCGTTCGCGTTGTTCGAATATCTCTTTGATGGTCCATAAAGAAGAAAAGGAGAAGACACCCAATAAAGAGGAAATCAGGATGTCGCTGATAAGCACGGTACCTATAATGCCTGCTATGCCCAGCACCAGAAATATCCACCAGCACCGTGTTCCCCAATAATATTCGGCCTTGACCACTACCGGGTGGAAAAGACCGATTATTAAAAAGGTGCAGATGCCGATGGCAATACCGCCTAAATGGTATTCATTCAGCCATTCCATTCTTTCTTAGCTTTGAATGGGTATTTCTTTTTTGATGCTTTGTTCCAGTGAGATCAAGGTCTCGGTAGCTGTGACACCGGGGATTTCCTGAATCTTTGAGTTCAGCAAGTCCATCAAATGCTCGTTGTCACGAGAGTAAAGCTTGGTCAGCATGGTATAGGGGCCTGTGGTGAAATGGCATTCCACGATCTCGGGAATCTTCTTCAGCTCTGCTACTACATTTTTGTACATAGATCCTTTTTCCAGCTTTATTCCTACGTAGGTACAGGTTCTGTAACCTAAACTCTTGGGGTTTACATGATATCCGGAACCGATGATGACTCCCAAATCAATTAATCTTTGTACGCGCTGGTGAATGGCCGCGCGTGAAACTCCACATTCTGCTGCGACATCTTTAAACGGGATGCGGGCATTTTGGGATATAATTTCTAGAATTTGTCTGTCGAGACTATCAATTTTCTCCATAATATACCGATTTTAATGTTGTCAATCTGTAAGCAAATATAGGAATACTTTTTAATTTATCTACTATTTTGCAAGAAAAAACGGGATTCTCTAGAAAAAAAGTGCAAGAAGAGAAGCTAATTACCTATTTTCTTCTCTATTTCTTCTATTTTCCCTTTTCTTTCAAATGAGAAGGTATTGCTATGTTCATCTAAATATTTCAACAGGAACAGTGATTTCCGTAACAAATATTTTTGTTCTTCGGGTTCTTTTAGCAAAGCATCCTGATGGAGAAGTTCGGATAACATGTTGATGCGGGTGAGCAATTCCTCTCCGCCATAGTTCTGCCTCATCTCGTTCAGTATATATTCCGCATCCTGGTCATAATAGAAGGTGGGGGGATGATTGAAATAGGCTCGATAAATGCTTTGAAGCTGCAATTGCAGTTCGGGGCCGTTCTTTTTGTCTCTTTCCTCTACTAGTTTTTCCAGTGTTTCGAAAAATTGCTGGAGCAACCGCATAATGTAATCTCTTTGCAGCATGTTAATCTTCCTCTTCGTTTTTAATTAGTGTCACTAATACCTTATCTATCCGGGCTCCGTCCATGTCGACTATTTCCAGTGTGAAGTCATTCCATTCCATGGTTTCACCGGTCTTGGGAATGTGGTCCAGTTTTTGCAGGATGAGGCCGCTCAAGGTATTATAATTGTAATCGGGGTATAAATCTTCCATTTCGAAATGACTCAGAAAGTCATAGAAGGAACATTGGCCGTTTATCAGCCAGCTTCCGTCCTTGCGGGGAACAATATCGGGGTCTTCCGAGTCGCTGGGTAAGGTGCCTACCAAGGCTTCCAGAATGTCTTTCATCGTGATGATGCCTTGCAGGCTGCCGAATTCATCGCAAATTAATCCATATTTGATGTTGTGTTGGCGTATTTGTTCCAGTACTTTATATACATCCATGTTTTCGTGAAAGTATTGTGCCGGACGGATGACATCACGCAGATTGAATTCACAACTGTTCAACTTTCCGAAAAGGTCTTTCAGGTACACTATTCCGATGATATTATCCAAAGTGTTTCCTTGAGTAACAGGATAAACTTGGTATAGGTGCCGGCATGTGATTTCATACAATTGTGTGTGGTTCATATCTATGTCAATAGATACGATGTCGCTGCGATAAGTCATGATGGTGCTGATGCTACGGTCGCCCAAAGAGAAAACACGGTCTACAATGACTTGTTCCACTTCTTGCACCTCACCGTTCTCGGTTCCTTCGTCTATCATGGACTTGATTTCTTCCTCGGTCACTTTCTCTTCGGCGGTGTCGATATGCAACAGGTTGAAGATAAGTGAAGTGCTCTTGGCAAGTATCCATACAAAAGGGGAGGCGATGATGGATAGCCAGTACATGGGGCGTGCCAATAACTTGGCGGCACGGGTGGAAGCACTCATGCCGATACGTTTGGGTACCAGTTCACCGAAAATAATAGTGAGGTAAGTGACTAGAATAACAATCAGTGTCTGAGCCAGCAGGTAGGCATACGTGGCGGGTACGCCTGCATTAATCAGTGTCTTACCGAAGTCGGTGGCCAGTACATCACCGGAATAAATACCGGTTAATATACCAATCAGGGTAATCCCGATTTGAATGGTGGATAAGAACTTGTCCGGGTCATTGGCAAGTTTCAGAGCGATACGCGCTGTGGAGCTTCCATGACGGATATCATTGGACAGGCTGCTCTTGCGCGCTGAAATTAGGGCGATTTCGGACATGGCGAACACCCCGTTTAGTAAGATAAGCGCGATAATAATGGTAATTTCCATGTAAGATTTTATGTTTTATTTTTATAACAAATGTACTAACAAATATGTTTTATCTTTCTTATTTTAGATTTAATTAATGAATTATCTGTCATTTGCGTTATCTTTGCGGTGTCTATATGTAGAAAGGAGTAATGATGCATCCATTGGAACTATTCAACTATTGTCCGAAGTGTGGTTCGCCGCGCTTTGAAGTGAACAATGAGAAATCGAAACGTTGTGCCGATTGTGGCTTTGTGTATTATTTCAATTCCAGTGCCGCTACTGTAGCTTTTATCTTGAATGATAAGTATGAATTATTGGTGTGTCGCAGAGGAAAAGAGCCGGCGAAGGGAACATTTGACCTGTCCGGCGGGTTTATTGATATGCATGAGACCGGCGAGGAAGGTGTGGCGCGTGAGGTGTTGGAGGAAACCGGCTTGCAGGTGGAGGAGGCTGTTTATCAGTTTTCACTGCCCAATACTTATCTTTATTCAGGATTTTTGGTACATACATTGGATCAGTTTTTCCTTTGTAAAGTAAAGGATACCAGCCGGATAAAGGCGATGGATGATGTGGCGGAGTCTTTTTGGCTTCCGTTGGATAAAGTGAATCCCGAAGAATTCGGGCTGGATTCTGTGCGCGAAGGAGTCCGGCGTTTTTTGAAAGAACATAAACTTTAATGATAAGATATGAAAAGAAAAACCTTATGGATGGCCGCATTGATGGGAAGCTGTTCCTTGCAGGGAATGGCGCAGCAGATAACTCCCAAGGATGTGGCAGGTGACAAGGAATATAACCGGGTATGTCGGGAATATGAGTTGAAAGGCGGGGACAGCATGGAACTGTTGCAGGCTTATCTGGACAAATATCCTGACTCCCGCCATAAAAACAGAGTGCTGTCACTGATTGCCTCTGCTTATTTTATGGAGGAAAAATATAAGGAGGCCATTGCCCTGTTCCGGTCGTGTGACCTGGAGGCTTTGCCTGATAAGGAAAGAGATGATTGTGCCATGCGTTTGGCCACCTCTTATCTGAAAGAAGACAATTTGCCCGAAGCGGCTGTATGGTTTACCTTGCTGAAAGAGGTAAGCCCATTGTATCAGGATGACGCTGTCTATAATCTGGCTTACATTGATTATGTGGAGAAACGCTATGACAAGGCGCTGGAAAGTTTCCAATCTTTGCAGAATGATGCGGTATATGCAGCATTGGTTCCTTATTATATAGGAGAGATTGAGTTGTTGAAAGGAAATTATCAGCAGGCTCGTACTGTGGCAAAAGCGTATCTGGAGCAATATCCGGTTAAAAAGGATGTTCCTCAGATGGAACGGATTTGGGGGGAGGCTTGTTTCGGATTGAATGATTACCAAGCAGCGATACCCCCTTTGGAAAGGTACCGCGAAAGTGTTTCCCAACCTCAACGTAAGCCTTTGTATGAACTCGGTATGAGTTACTATTATACCGGTGTTTATTCCAAGGCTGCCGCTACTTTGGGGGAAATGGCTTCGGTGCGTGATGCCTTGTCACAGAATGCTTATCTCCACATGGGGATGGCTTATTTGAACTTGAAGGAAAGGAACAGGGCACGCATGGCATTCGAGCAGGCAGCCAATTCTGATTTTGACCCGAAAGTAAAGGAGCAGGCTCTTTATAACTATGCTTTGTGTATTCATGAAACATCTTATTCTCCATTCGCTGAGTCGGTTACTGTATTTGAACGTTTTCTGAACGAGTTCCCGAACTCGCCTTATACAGAGCGTGTCAATGATTATCTGATAGAGGTGTATATGAATACCCGTAGTTATGAAGCTGCTTTAAAATCCATCGCAAAGATTGAACATCCGGGCACACGGATCATGGAGGCCAAGCAAAAGATTTTGTTCAGGCTGGGCACACAGGCTTTTGCGAATGCTGATTTCAAGAAAGCAATGGATTACTTTAATCAATCGCTGACTATCGGACAATACAACCAGATAGTCAAGGCGGATGCTTATTTCTGGAAAGGAGAGTGCAATTATCGTTTAGACCGTTTCCCGCAAGCTGGTAATGACTATCGTCAATATCTGGAATTTACGACCGATAAGAATGGACAAGAATACGGTCTGGCTCTCTATAACTTGGGATATACCTATTTCAAACAGAAAAATTATGGGAGTGCGGCTACTTGGTTTACCCATTTTGTGGACAGGGGAAGTGCCAATGAACGTGCCACGCAGGCGGATGCTTATAACCGTATAGGCGACTGCCATTTCTATGACCGCCGTTTTGAACAGGCGCGTCAGGATTATGCCCGTGCGGTGGAGATTGATCCGTCACTGGGGGATTACTCTTTGTATCAGGAGGCGTTTGTGCGTGGTTTGCAACGTGACTACAATGGAAAAGT
Organism: Bacteroidaceae bacterium; assembly: GCA_011959205.1. Classification (GTDB taxonomy): domain Bacteria; phylum Bacteroidota; class Bacteroidia; order Bacteroidales; family Bacteroidaceae; genus Phocaeicola. The sequence goes on along the minus strand of BLLV01000293.1, from coordinate 31,638 downwards.
GCAAACATTGAACCGCTTGATTTCGGATTATCCGGAATCACAATACATGGATGATGCCCTTTACGAGCAGGGACGTGCTTTTGTGCAGATGGAGGATAATGCCAATGCCATTGCCCGTTTCAATATTCTGGTGAAGAAATTCCCGGAGAGCAATGTCGCACGGCGGGCGGCTAACGAGATCGGTTTGCTGTACTATCAGGATGACAAGTATCCTGAAGCTATCCAGGCTTATAAGCAGGTCATAGCCAGTTATCCGGGCAGTGAGGAGGCTCGTTTGGCCCAGCGTGACTTGAAATCCATCTATATTGATTTGAACAAGGTGGATGAGTATGCCAACTTTGCTTCAACCATCCCCGGCGGTGCCAACTTTGATGTGAATGAGCGTGACTCATTGACCTATGTGGCTGCCGAAAGGGTATATATGCGGGGGGAGGTCGCCGAGGCCCGTAACAGTTTTACCCGTTATTTGCAGACTTTCCCCGAAGGTGCTTTCAGCCTGAATGCCAATTATTATATCGGTTTGATAGACTATAACCAAAAAGCTTATGAAAGTGCAGCCCAACACCTGGATAAAGTATTGGAATATCCCAACAACAAATATTCTGAAGATGCCATGTTGATGGGGGCCGAAATGGCTTATACGGCAAAGAATTATGAAAAGGCTTTGACTATCTACAAGCAACTGAAAGACAAAGCCGCTTCTATGGAGCGTCGCCAACTAGCCAAAACCGGCATGTTGCGCAGTGCACACATGCTGGGAAATGGGGAGGAGATTATCCTTGCCGCAACCGATTTGCTGGCCGATACCAAACTGGCGCCGGAATTGTCTAACGAGGCACATTATTATCGTGCAAAAGCTTATCTGGATGCCAGCAAGACGGAGGCAGCTATGGAAGATTTGAAGGTCTTGGCAAAAGATACCCGTAATGTATATGGAGCGGAGGCCAAATATAAAGTGGCCCAGATTTACTTCGACGGCGGACAAACGGATAAGGCAGAGCAGGAAGTGCTGAATTACATTGAGGTAAGTACACCGCATACCTACTGGCTGGCACGCAGTTTTGTATTACTGGCTGATGTGTACATGAAGCTAGGACGTAACTTGGATGCCAAGCAGTATTTGCTTTCATTGAAGCAGAATTATCAGGCTGACGATGATATTGCCGGCATGATTGAAAGCAGACTGGAGAAATTAAAGATTGAGAATTAAAAATTAAAAAATAAGTGCTGAATATGATAAGTAAGAAATTGTCCGTTGGTCATTGTTCCTTGTCCTTTATGTTGGCATTTCTGCCTCTGTCTGCTGCATACGCGCAGCAAGATAGTACGCTGAACCGCACGGTGGTGGTGGAGAATGAGTATAATCCCCATATCATGGATGCCTCGAAGATTAATGTACTTCCTAGGGTGGAGGAGCCGGCCATAGTGAAGAAAGGGATAGAATATGCTACAGCCTTGCGTCCTGTTTCGGCCTGGACGTATGAAAGCATGTCTCCCATTACCCGCGAATGGGCTGTGAACCAGGCAAAACGCGGATATGTCCGTGCCGGATATGGAAATTATGGAAATGTGGATTTCAAGGCCGGGTATGTATGGGATATCACCGGGAACGACCGCTTGAAGGTCGGAGCGTCTCTGGATGGTATGAACGGAAAACTGAAGCATTGGAATGCTGAGGATTGGAAATCGCGTTTTTATTCTACTGAATTCCGCTTGGACTATTCTCATGATTTCAGTAAGGTGACTTTGAATTTAGGTGGCGGCCTGCAATCACAAGTGTTTAACTATATGTTTGATTCCGAAACGCATACGGTTTCTGCCAGAGTTACTGATAAACAGCATCATACTTTAGGCGACTTTCACATCGGTGTTTCTTCCAGAGATGAATCGCTTCCTTTGCAATTCACCTTGCAGACCGGATTGAAGTATTTTGGTATCAAATATCCGCTGGATAATTCAGATAATGCATCTACAGGTAAGGAGAAGATTGTCCATACGGAAGGAGATGTATGGGGCAAACTGAATGAAGAACAGCGGGTAGGCATCCGGTTTGAGATGGATAACCTGTTCTATTCTTCAGACAGTCTGATGAGTAATTATACTTCGTTGGGCCTGAACCCTTATTATACATTGGAAGGAGATGACTGGCGGGTCTGTGTCGGTGCTCATGTGGACTGGCAGTCGGGAGAGGACAGCGGCATTGATGTGGCTCCCGATGTGAAAGCCGAATACTTGTTCTCGGATAGTTATGTGCTTTATTTGCATGCGCTGGGAGGACGCGAATTGAATGATTACCGTCGGTTGAATGCTTTCTCACCTTATTGGTCTTTAAACGCCCGGATACCTTCTACCTATGTGCCACTGAATGCTACATTGGGTTTTAAAGCATCTCCGGTAAATGGTTTGTGGTTTAATGTCTTTGGTGGATATCGGATCAGTAAAGATGAGTTGTTTTGCAATCTGGCTGATGCGGACGGGTATTATTTTACTCATTTCTTGCAGGAGAAAACGAAAACCGCATATGGAGGTGCTGAACTGAAATACGGTTATAAGGACTGGTTTGACGCTTCATTGAAAGGTATATTTTATAGCTGGAAGACAGACAATGAAAATGAAGAGCTGTATTTAGTGACCAAGCCTAAGTTTGAATTGAATTTCTATGCTGAGGCTAAGGTTTTTGAAGGATTGAAGGTTAATTTGGGCTATGAATATGTACAGCGGAAAGAATATGTGATAGAAGAAGGGAATAGCAGCAGGGATTTTAGTTTGGGCAATATCAGCAATTTGAGTGTGGGAGCTAGTTATACCTTCCTGAAAGACTTGTCTGTTTTTGGGCGTGTGAATAATCTGTTGAATAAACAATATTATTATGAGCACGGCTATCCTGCTGAAAAACTGAATGTTCTAGCCGGGCTTTCTTTGGTTTTTTAGTTAAATAGAGGCTTGAAAAGGAATTTTTTAAGAAAAAAAAGCAGAAACATACCTTATTATATAGGTGTGCTTCTGCTTTTTTTCTACTTTTGCCCCAAAATAAAATGGAATACATAGTATTATGCAAAAAAATCTAGTAATAGTGGAGTCACCCGCCAAGGCTAAAACCATTGAGAAATTCTTGGGTAATGATTATAAAGTCCTTTCCAGTTACGGGCATATCCGGGATTTGAAAAAGAAGGAGTTTAGTATCGATGTAGAGAATGGGTTTGAGCCGACTTACGAGATACCGGCAGATAAGAAGAAATTGGTAGCCGAATTGAAAGCGGAGGCAAAGAAGGCTGATATGGTATGGCTTGCATCCGATGAGGACCGCGAAGGAGAAGCTATTTCATGGCACTTGTTTGAAGTCTTGGGATTGGATCCTAAGAAGACCAAGCGCATTGTATTCCACGAGATAACCAAAACAGCGATACTAAAAGCCATCGAGAATCCGCGTGACATTGATGTGAATCTGGTAAATGCACAGCAAGCACGTCGTATCTTGGATAGAATTGTAGGTTTTGAACTTTCACCGGTGCTATGGAAGAAGGTGAAACCTGCCCTTTCTGCCGGACGTGTGCAGTCTGTTGCCGTTCGTTTGATTGTGGAACGTGAACGTGAGGTGCATGCTTTTGTCAGTGAGCCGTCTTATCGTGTTACAGCAGTGTTTGAAGTACCTGATGTCGATGGAAATGAAGTTGAAGTGAAAGCGGAATTGTCCGACCGTTTCAAGACCAAGGAAGAAGCACAGGCTTTCCTTGAAACTTGTAAGGATGCGCAGTTCTCTATCGAAGATATAACAACCCGCCCTGTGAAGAAATCACCTGCTGCCCCGTTTACTACTTCTACGTTGCAGCAGGAAGCTGCCCGTAAGCTGGGATTTACAGTCGCGCAGACCATGATGGTGGCGCAACGTCTGTATGAAAACGGACAAATCACCTATATGCGTACGGACTCGGTGAATCTTTCGGATTTGGCTTTGAATACCAGCAAGCAGACTATTTTGTCCCTGATGGGGGAAAAATATGTCAAAGTTCGTAAGTTTGCCACTAAAACCAAAGGGGCACAGGAAGCGCATGAGGCTATTCGTCCTACTTATATGGAGAATGAGAAGGTAAACGGAACCGGTCAGGAGCAGAAGTTGTATGAACTGATCTGGAAACGCACTATCGCTTCACAGATGGCGGATGCGGAGCTGGAGAAAACAACGGCTACCATTGTAATCAGCAACAGCAGCGAGAAATTTATTGCTACCGGCGAAGTGATTACTTTTGACGGTTTCCTGCGTGTGTATAAGGAATCATACGATGATGACAATGAACAGGAAGACGAGGGTCGTCTGTTGCCGCCTCTGAGCAAAGGGGGAAAATTGATAAGAAAAGAAATTCTGGCGACTCAGCGATTTACTCAATGTCCGCCTCGCTATACGGAAGCCAGCCTGGTGCGCAAACTGGAAGAGCTGGGTATCGGTCGCCCTTCTACATACGCGCCTACTATCTCTACCGTGCAGCAACGCGGTTATGTGGAGAAAGGGAACAGTGAAGGAGTGAAGCGTTCGTATGATATATTAAAGCTGAAAGGCGGCAAGATTACGGAAACTACCAAGACGGAGATGACGGGAAATGAAAAATCCAAGTTGCTGCCTACGGATACCGGTATCGTGGTAAACGATTTCTTGATGGAATACTTTCCTGAAATTATGGACTTTAACTTTACAGCGAATGTGGAGAAAGAGTTCGATGAAGTGGCTGAAGGAGAAAAGGAATGGACGGGTATGATGGGCAGTTTCTATAAAGGTTTCCATCCGTTGGTAGATAAGACCATTCACTCTAAGACCGAACATAAGGTGGGTGAAAGGGTATTGGGGACAGATCCGGTAAGTGGTAAACCGGTATCGGTTAAGATCGGCCGTTTCGGCCCGGTTATTCAGATCGGTACTGCCGATGATGAGGAGAAACCACGCTTTGCGCAGTTGGCAAAAGGGTTGTCTATGGAAACCATTACGTTGGAAGAAGCCTTGGAGGCATTTAAGCTTCCCCGTACGTTGGGCGATTATGACGGTCATACGGTGACGGTGGGAGTAGGTCGTTTCGGACCATACGTGCGCTATGACAAACTGTTTGTCTCTATTCCTAAAGGAACAGATCCGATGGAGATTACTTTGGATGAGGCTGTGGAGCTTATTAAGAATAAGGTCGAGGCGCAGGAGAAGAAGTTTATTAAAGTATTCGATGCTGACCCTGATATGCAGGTCTTGAACGGACGTTACGGCCCATACATCAGCTATCAGAAAAAGAATTATAAGATCCCTGAGAATGTAGAACCAGCGGATTTAAGTCTGGAGGCTTGTTTTAAGGTGATAGAATTGCAGAAAAGCAAGGCGGAAACCCGTAAAACGAAGGCGGCTTCAAGAAATAGGAGAACCGTAAATATGGAAGAGGAGTCCGAAAAGCCCGAAGAATCCGCTAAAAGTAAGGCGGTTCCCAAGGTAAAGGGCACTGCAAAAGCAAAAAAATGACACGTATATTTTTAATAGGATATATGGGCGCGGGTAAAACGACTCTAGGTAAAGCGTTTGCCCGTGAAATGGGTCTGAATTTCATTGATTTGGACTGGTATATTGAGGAGCGTTACCACAAAACTGTTCAACAACTATTCTCGGAGCGAGGAGAGGGCGGATTTCGCGAACTGGAGCGTAAAATGTTGCACGAAGTGGCTGAATTTGAGAATGTGGTTGTTTCGGCAGGTGGGGGGACACCTTGTTTTTTTGATAACATGGAGTATATGAATGATTGCGGTGATACGGTGTTTCTGGATGTGGAACCTGCCGTGTTGTTCCGCCGCCTGAGGGTAGCCAGGCAGCAACGTCCGTTGTTGGCAAATAAAAGTGATGAGGAACTGATGAAGTTTATCTGTGAGGCGTTACAGAAAAGGCTTCCGTTTTATTTCAAGGCAAAACATTTGTTTAAGGCCGATGAACTGGAGGATAAAAGACAGATTCAGAACTCTGTTGACAGCTTGAGAAAGCAATTGAATAAATAATTATATAGTAAATACACACTCTTTGCACAGAAGAAGAAATGAGAAAATGGCGTATTGAAGATTCGGAAGAACTCTACAACATAACCGGGTGGGGAACTTCGTACTTTGGTATCAATGACAAAGGTCATGTAGTGGTAACTCCTCGTAAGGACGGCGTTGAGGTCGATTTGAAAGAATTGGTCGATGAGCTGCAATTACGGGATGTGGCAGCTCCTATGCTGATCCGTTTTCCGGATATTCTGGATAATCGTATTGAGAAAATCGCGAACTGCTTCAAGCAGGCATCTGATGAGTATGGGTATAAGGCTCAGAACTTTATCATTTATCCTATCAAGGTAAACCAGATGCGTCCTGTAGTAGAAGAAATCATCAGCCATGGCAAGAAATTCAATTTGGGACTGGAAGCCGGTTCCAAACCCGAACTTCATGCGGTGATCGCTGTGAATACAGATTCGGATTCCTTGATTATCTGTAACGGATATAAGGACGAAAGTTATATTGAACTGGCTCTGCTGGCACAGAAGATGGGAAAACGTATCTTTCTGGTGGTGGAGAAAATGAATGAATTACGCCTGATAGCCAAAATGGCAAAACAGCTCAATGTGCGTCCTAATATAGGTATCCGTATCAAACTGGCTTCTTCGGGAAGTGGTAAATGGGAAGATAGCGGAGGAGATGCCAGTAAATTTGGCTTGACATCCAGTGAACTGCTGGAAGCGCTTGATTTTCTGGAAAAGAAAGATATGAAGGACTGTCTGAAATTGATTCATTTTCATATCGGCAGTCAGGTGACTAAAATACGCCGCATCAAGACAGCTCTGCGTGAGGCTTCTCAATTCTATGTACAGTTGCATGTGATGGGCTTCAAGGTGGAGTTTGTGGATATCGGCGGAGGTTTGGGTGTGGATTACGACGGAACCCGCTCTGCCAATAGTGAGAGCAGTGTGAACTACTCTATTCAGGAGTATGTGAATGACTCTATCTCTACGCTGGTGGATGCCAGTGACAAGAATGGAATTCCTCATCCGAATATTATTACCGAAAGCGGACGCTCACTGACCGCCCATCATTCCGTGCTGATTTTCGAGGTGCTGGAAACTGCGACTCTGCCCGAAATGGATGAGGATTTCGAGGTGGGTGAAAGTGATCACGAACTGGTACATGAACTTTATGGGATATGGGACAACCTGAATCAGAGCCGTATGGTGGAGGCTTGGCACGATGCACAGCAGATACGTGAGGAGGCGCTTGATTTATTCAGCCACGGCATTGTGGATCTGAAGACCCGTGCCCAGATAGAGCGTCTGTACTGGTCGGTGACCCGTGAGATCAATCAGATCGCTTCGGGGCTGAAACATGCGCCCGATGAATTCCGCAAGTTGGACAAACTGCTGGCTGATAAATATTTTTGTAATTTCTCGTTGTTCCAGTCGTTGCCGGACTCGTGGGCGATAGACCAGATATTCCCTATCATGCCTATCCAGCGTTTGGATGAGAAACCCGACCGGAATGCTACCCTGCAAGATATCACTTGTGATTCGGATGGAAAGATTGCCAATTTTATCTCCACCCGTTATGTGTCGCATGATCTGCCGGTACATTCGTTGAAGGGGAAAGATGCTTATTATATAGGTGTGTTTCTGGTTGGCGCTTATCAGGAGATTCTGGGCGATATGCATAATTTGTTTGGAGATACCAATGCGGTGCATGTCACGGTGGATGACAAGGGATATTCCATTGATCAGGTGATTGATGGTGAAACGGTGGCCGAAGTTTTGGACTATGTACAATATAACCCGAAGAAACTGGTGCGTACATTGGAAACCTGGGTGACCAAATCAGTAAAAGAAGGAAAGATTTCAGTAGAGGAAGGAAAGGAGTTCCTCTCTAATTATCGTTCCGGGTTGTACGGATATACTTATTTGGAATAATAGCATGAAAGAAAAACTGACTATCATAAAAGTAGGTGGAAAAATTGTAGAGGAAGAGTCAACACTCAGTCAGTTGTTGGCTGATTTTTCTGCTATAGAAGGTTATAAACTGCTGGTACATGGTGGCGGGCGCTCTGCTACCAGGCTGGCGGCCCAATTGGGGATTGAAAGTAAAATGGTGAATGGCCGCCGCATTACGGATGCAGAAACGCTGAAAGTGGTCACCATGGTATATGGCGGACTGGTGAACAAGAATATCGTAGCCGGCCTTCAGGCAAAAGGGGTGAACGCCATCGGACTGACCGGAGCCGATATGAATGTGATCCGTTCGGTAAAGCGTCCGGTAAAAGATGTGGATTATGGCTTTGTGGGTGATGTGGAAAAAGTGAACGCCGAGTTTCTGGCAACGTTGATCCGTCAGGGCATTGTGCCTGTCATGGCTCCACTGACGCACGACGGCAAGGGAAGTATGCTGAATACCAATGCCGACACTATTGCCGGAGAAACCGCTAAAGCACTGGCATCCCTGTTTGATGTGACATTGGTTTATTGCTTTGAGAAGAAGGGCGTGCTGCGTGACGAGAATGATGATGACAGTGTAATCCCTGTGATTACTCCTGTGGAATTTAAGGAATTTGTGGCGCAAGGCATTATTCAGGGAGGGATGATTCCCAAACTGGAGAACTCTTTTTCTGCTATTGATGCAGGTGTCAGCCAAGTGGTAATAACCTTAGCATCATCCATTCATAAAGAAGGTGGTACCGTAATTAAAAAATAATTCAAAAAAACAGGCGGGTGGGTGTAACTTTAGTGTGACTCACCCGTCATTATTACAGAGCAATGCGAGAGATCAGTTTCCGGAACGACATTCTGCCCCTGAAGGACAAACTCTACAGGTTGGCGTTTCGTATTACGTTGAATAGCGCTGAAGCGGAGGATGTGGTGCAGGATACGATGATCAGAGTATGGAACAAGCGGGATGAATGGCCGCAGTTTGAATCCATAGAGGCATATTGCCTGACCGTTGCCCGTAACCTGGCGATTGACCGCAGTCAGAAGATGGAGGCCCAAAACTTGGAGCTGACACCCGAGGCGCGTGAAATGCCTGATACATTGACTCCTTACGATCAGCTGGAGCAGGACGAACAAATACAGTTGGTTCACCGTCTGGTCAATGAACTTCCTGAAAGGCAGCGTACAATCATGCAACTGAGGGATGTTGAAGGAAAGAGTTATAAAGAGATTGCGGACATTTTGCAGATTACGGAAGAACAGGTGAAGATAACCCTGTTCCGTGCCCGGCAGAAGATAAAACAAAGATACACTGAAATAGAGGATTATGGATTATAAATATATTGAACAGCTTTTGGAACGTTACTGGAATTGCGAAACTTCATTGGAAGAAGAGCAAATATTACGTTCATTCTTTTGTCAGAAAGAAGTGCCTGCTCATTTACTCCGTTATAAGCAGCTGTTTGCTTATCAGGATGTGGAGAGGGAGAAAGGCTTGGGCGATGATTTTGATGCCAGAATCCTGGCCCGGATAGAAAGACCGGTGGTAAAAGCGCAACGCCTCACTATGCGTACGCGCTTTATGCCTCTGTTTAAAGCGGCTGCAATGATTGCCGTATTGTTTCTCATGGGTACAGTGGTGCAACACGCTGTAGAAGACGGTGATAGTGATGCGGTGTCGGTATACGATGAGTATCAGGATTCTACTACCGACCCCCAAGTGGCATACGAACCTGTATTGCCGACCGATACAGTGGCAAAGATCACCGTTGATGATACCGGTGCAGGGAAAACAAACTAGAACATTTTCATTTGCTTTTATATAAATATGATAGTTAGTGCTTATTAAAACAACTTTTTAATTCGAGGCTGTGAAGTTTCAATTCTCTCAAATTTTAAATTAACTAACTAAATAATTAAAAAAGGATTACCGCGTGAGCAGTAATCCTTTTTTGCTTGGTAAATAATCTAATGTAAAGAGAGATTTATGAAATGAGTTATTTGCTCTTAACGCTTCCGATTCCGGATTTCTTTAGTCCGGTAACCTGAGGGTTACCGTAGTAGTTCACACTTCCTACTCCCTGGGTACTGATATTTATTGTCCCGGATGCATAACAAGAAACACTTCCCACACCGTTTTGTTCAACTATGACATCAGAAACAATCATGTCTTTCGCTTTCAGACTGCCTACTCCTTCTAAATAATAGGTCGCATGGCCTGCCTGCCCCTTTAAATTGATACTGCCTACTCCTTCTTGGGATGCTTTGATGGAATGTGCCATTAATGCATTTGCTTCAATACTCCCCACACCTTCGGCACTGATAGAAAGATCCGTTACTATCACGCTGTCTTTCAGATAAATGCTTCCTACACCTCTTTGCTTGATACTGCATAAGTCCGGACTGGTAATTGAGATATTGATTTTTGAGCTCTTGAAGTTTTTGAATTTGTCTTTATCCATACTGATACTCAGTGTGCTGTCTTTGATCATAACAATGAGTTGGGGGATGTAATTATCCGGGCCGTTGGCTTCTACTTTGGTTACATTCCCTTGAGTAAAGACAATGTTGGCAGGTGCTCTGTTCTCTATCTTGTTGAAAGGAGTTACGCTATATTTTTTGGTAATTTTATTCTTGCTGGGTTTCGGGCCTGATGATACGTGGATACAGCCTGTCATCATTGTGATTGCCAAAAGAAGACTGAAAAAATAAATGGTTTTTGTTCTCATGATAATATGTATTTTTAATCGGTTTCTGTTAATTAGACGGTGGAAATTTCAGGAAAGTTGCAAATCTCTGCCTTTTTTTATTGGAAAGCTGTATCTTTGTATCCGTATGGCAACTAAAAGAGTACTTCCGGATAAAGATTTTGATCGTATTATAGTGCGTACACACAAGCTGGCGCGTAATGTCACTATACGGGTGAAGCCCGACGGGCTACATGTTACTGTTCCTCCTTACAGCTTGACCAGCAAGGTACTGGAGGTGGTGGAGCAATATAGGCAACGCCTGTTGGAGGATTGGAAAAGGGTGGGCAAAAAGCCGGTCGACTTGAGTTTCCGTATTCACACTCCCTGTTTCCGTTTATGGTTGGAGCAAGGTAATTTTACTTGCTTTTCCGTACGCTTTACCGAGGAGGGCGTCAAGATTATCTGTCCGCGGAATGTGGATTTTTCTTTGCCCGAAGTACAAAGACTGGTGCGTAATGCCATCATCCGTGCCATGAAGAAAAATGCACAAGAATATCTGCCTCCTCTTTTATCCGCTTTGTCCGAACAGTATCATCTGCCATTTAAACGTGTGAAGATAACCGGCAGCAAAGGAAGATGGGGAAGTTGTTCGGGGGCAGGCAGTATCAATCTTTCCTGTTATTTGATGTTGTTGCCTCCCCATTTGATGGACTATGTGCTGTTGCATGAACTGTCTCATACCAAGGAGATGAATCACGGCCCTCGTTTTTGGGAACTGCTGGATAGTATGACAGGAGGGAGAGCTCGTGCCTTGCGTGCGGAGTTGCGTAAATTTGATACTGATTTTTAAACATCTTATTGCGGTTGCTCGGGATAAAGAAATGTTTGAAATAAATTGATGGAGATAGATGTTTTTAAGATTATAATTGCTATATTTGTTTAGCATAAGCAATTGTCTGTATTTTGATGTTGAACCCTTAAATCGCAAACAGATATGACCGACCTTACCATTCTGATCGCTGTTATAGCACTGGCATTATGGCCGCTTGCATTTTCTTGCCCCTGCAAGTCGCTTTTAATTGGGGCAATACCCTTGGTGCTTATGCCGGTGGGCTGTCCATAGATGCCGGATTGGGTTATCGGTATGCGGCCCTAGTGGGGGTATCGTATTGGACGGCCTTATCGCTGTTTTCCTTTATTCCAAAAGGGAATCGGTTTCTTTTTCCAAAATATAAATCACATCGCCACTCTTCTTAACTTCTATCCGGCTACCTTCCGGGTTCAGGTTGAAAGGTGTGGTCTTGTCTGTTTTGTTATCTACGACCATCAGTACATTGTCTTCGGCAAAGCGCTTTATCTCCACTTTCAGGTTGGCGTCGGGCATGGTCTGGTCCAGCAACAGACTGTCATTTAGATACACCGCTATACTATCTCCGGCAAAACTGTTGGTCAGTTCTATGTTGTAGACTCCTTCATAAGTCTGTACTTTGTCTGCCTTGCGTTGGAAACGGAAGGACATATATAAAAAAATGATAATAACGGCAAAAACTCCAAAAGCCAGCATACCGTTGCCTATCATGAATTGCTTGTTCGTATTTAAACTGTTTTTACCCATTGTGTTATAAGTTTCTGCAAAACTACAAAATTTTAATAGAATATTTTGTGGCACTGATAGATAATTTGTATCTTTGCATCGAAATGGATGAATGGTGGGGCTTGATCAAGCCCTTTTTTTGTTCTTAATAGTGAATAAATGATAGATAAAAATGTAGTAACCCGGATTGTTGACGAGTGGCTGGAAGGTAAAGATTACTTTTTGGTAGATGTCACGGTGAGTCCGGATGACAAAATTGTGGTAGAAATTGACCATGCCGAGGGAGTATGGATTGACGATTGTGTAGAACTTAGCCGCTACATTGAGTCTAAACTGGACCGTGAAGAAGAGGATTATGAACTGGAAGTGGGATCGGCCGGTATAGGACAACCTTTCAAGGTATTGCAACAGTACTTGATACACATTGGTAAGGAGGTGGAGATCCTGACTAAAGAGGGAAAGAAGCTGGAAGGTGTATTGAAGGATGCAAATGAAGAGAACTTTACCGTAACTATTGAAAAGAAAGTGAAACCGGAGGGAGCTAAACGTCCCAAGCTGGTGGAGGAAGATGTTACTTTTGCGTATGATGAAATAAAATACACTAAATACTTAATTAGTTTTAAATAATTATGGCCAAAAAAGAAGAAACAATCAGCTTGATTGATACATTTTCGGAATTTAAGGAATTAAAGAATATTGATAGAACAACTATGGTGAGTGTCCTTGAGGAATCTTTCCGTAGTGTGATCGCGAAAATGTTTGGCACTGATGAAAATTACGACGTTATTGTGAATCCTGACAAGGGAGATTTCGAGATATGGCGTAACCGTGAAGTTGTAGCAGATGAGGATTTGACGAATCCAAACATGCAGATCTCATTGACCGAGGCACAGAAAATTGATGCTTCTTATGAGGTGGGTGAGGAAGTGACCGATGAAGTAATCTTTGCCAAGTTTGGTCGCCGTGCCATTCTGAACTTGCGTCAGACACTGGCTTCGAAGATTTTAGAACTGGAGAAAGATAGCTTGTATAATAAATATATTGATAAGGTGGGTACTGTAATCAGTGCGGAAGTTTATCAGATATGGAAGAAAGAAATGCTGTTGCTGGATGATGAAGGTAACGAATTGCTTTTGCCCAAGACTGAACAGATTCCGAGCGACTTCTACCGTAAAGGCGAAACTGCCCGTGCCGTAGTGGCCCGTGTGGATAATAAAAATAATAATCCGAAGATTATTCTGAGCCGTACTTCACCTGTGTTCTTGCAACGCCTGTTTGAAATGGAAGTACCCGAAATCAATGACGGGTTGATCACGATCAAGAAGATTGCGCGCATTCCCGGAGAACGTGCTAAGATAGCTGTTGAGTCGTATGACGACCGTATAGATCCGGTAGGTGCCTGCGTAGGTGTGAAAGGATCACGTATTCACGGTATTGTACGCGAACTGCGTAATGAAAATATCGACGTGATTAACTATACTTCTAATATTCAGTTGTTCATTCAGCGTGCGTTGAGTCCGGCTAAGATTTCTTCTATCGTGTTGCACGAAGAGGAGAAGAAAGCAGAAGTGTATCTGAAACCGGAGGAAGTGTCTTTGGCAATCGGTAAGGGGGGGATGAATATCAAACTCGCCAGTATGCTTACCGAATATACGATTGATGTGTACCGCGAATTGGATGAGAGCGCGATGGATGAGGATATCTACCTTGATGAATTCAAGGATGAAATTGATGAGTGGGTTATCACAGCCATCAAGAATATCGGATTGGATACAGCTAAAGCTGTACTGAATGCTCCGCGCGAGATGTTGATAGAAAAAGCGGACCTGGAAGAAAACACGGTTGATGACGTGTTGAGAGTTTTAAGAGCTGAATTTGAAGAGTAACTCTTCAGTCTCGGCTCGTAGTTAATAATTAAAAAACGAGTATGACGATTAGACTGAACAAAGTAACAAGAGATTTAAATGTAGGAATAACGACGGTAGTTGAATTCTTGCAGAAGAAGGGCTATACCATTGAGGCTAGTCCTAATGCGAAAATTACCGAAGAACAATATGCTGTACTTGTGAAAGAGTTCAGCACAGATAAAAATTTAAAAATAGAGTCTGAAAAATTTAGTCAGGAAAGACAGAACAAGGACCGCAACAAGGCTTCTATCTCTATCGAAGGTTTTGAACCCAAGAAAGAGGAGGTGGTGAAAACTGTTATTCCTGAAGAGGCACGCCCCAAACTGAAGCAAGTGGGTAAAATAGATCTGGACAATTTGAACAAGAAAACTGTGCCGAAGGTTGCAGAACCTGCTGCGAAAGTTATTGAACAAACTCCGAAAGCAGAACCCGTGGTGGAAAAAGTGGTTGAGAGGAAAGAAACTCCACAACCCGAAAAGGAAACACCGAAGCCTGTGGTGGTAGAGGAAAAGAGACCGGAACTGGCTCCTCAACCCGCTCCGGCTCCTGTTCAGGAAGAGAAGAAAGAGCCTAAAATTGAAAAGATGGAAGAAAAGATACCCCAGGTGAAAGAGATGGAAAAAGAAACACCCGAAGCAACACCCGTTCAGGAAAAAGAAGAAGACGATGTATTTAAAATTCGTCCTACTGAATTTAAATCGAAAATTAATGTAGTGGGTCAGATTGACTTGGCTGCATTGAATCAGTCAACCCGTCCGAAAAAGAAATCGAAAGAAGAAAAGCGGAAAGAGAGAGAAGAGAAAGATAAACAGCGTCAGGAACAGCGTAAGCAGATGAAAGATGCTATTATCAAAGAAATCCGTAAAGGAGATGACAAGGTTTCTAAAAACTCGGCCAACGACGATGCCGCCAAGAAGAAAAAGCGTAATAGAATAAATAAGGAACGTGTGGATATAAATGCTGCCGGTACAACAAATGCTGGAGGTAATAATAGCCAACGTAACGACAATACCAACAGGCCGAATAGAAACAATAACTCCAAACCTAATAGTAACAACAACCAAGGTGGAGGTAAATTTAATAAAGACCGTTTCAAGAAACCTGTTGTAAAAGCGGAAGTTAGTGATGAAGATGTAGCAAAGCAGGTTAAGGAAACGTTAGCACGTCTGACTAACAAGACTAAGAATAAAGCTGCCAAGTATCGTAAGGAGAAACGTGAAAATGTTCAGAACCGCCTGATGGAACAGGAGGAGATGGAACAGGAAGATAGCAAAATATTGAAATTGACCGAGTTCGTTACAGCGAACGAATTGGCAAGTATGATGGATATTCCTGTCACTCAGGTTATTGCTACTTGTATGAGTATCGGTATCATGGTTTCTATCAATCAGCGTCTGGATGCCGAGACAATCAATTTGGTAGCAGAAGAATTCGGATACAAGACTGAATATGTAAGTGCTGAGGTGGCGCAGGCGATTACGGAAGAGGAAGATAACGAAGAAGACTTGCAGCCACGTGCTCCGATTGTGACAGTAATGGGACATGTTGACCATGGTAAGACTTCGTTACTGGACTATATTCGTAAAGCAAATGTAATTGCCGGTGAGGCAGGTGGTATCACCCAGCACATCGGTGCGTACAATGTGAAATTGGAAGACGGACGTCATATTACATTCTTGGATACACCAGGTCATGAGGCATTTACTGCCATGCGTGCCCGTGGTGCGAAAGTGACGGATATTGCTATTATTATTGTTGCAGCCGATGATAATGTGATGCCGCAGACCAAAGAAGCGATTAATCATGCTATGGCTGCCGGTGTGCCTATCGTATTTGCTATTAATAAGGTGGATAAGCCGCATGCCAATCCGGATAAGATCAAAGAAGAATTGGCTGCCATGAACTTTCTGGTGGAAGAGTGGGGTGGTAAGTATCAGTCGCAAGATATTTCGGCAAAGAAAGGTATAGGTGTACACGATTTGTTGGAAAAAGTATTGCTGGAAGCTGAAATGTTGGATTTGAAGGCTAATCCCGATCGCAAGGCTACCGGTTCTATCATTGAATCATCGTTGGATAAGGGACGCGGTTATGTGGCTACCATGTTGGTGGCAAACGGTACGCTGAAAATGGGCGATATCGTGTTGGCAGGTACTAGTTATGGTAAGGTGAAAGCCATGTTTAACGAACGTAACCAGCGTATCAAGGAGGCCGGCCCTTCCGAACCGGTACTGATTCTGGGACTGAACGGTGCTCCTGCGGCAGGTGATACTTTCCATGTAATCGATACGGAACAAGAGGCTCGTGACATTGCCAATAAGCGTGAGCAGTTGCAACGTGAACAGGGCTTGCGTACTCAGAAACTGTTGACATTGGATGAAGTGGGCCGTCGTTTGGCTTTGGGTGACTTCCATGAGCTGAATGTGATTGTTAAAGGTGACGTGGACGGTTCTGTCGAAGCGTTGAGCGACTCTTTGATAAAACTCTCTACAGAACAGGTACAGGTTAATGTGATCCACAAAGGTGTCGGTCAGATTTCCGAATCGGATGTGACCTTGGCTGCTGCATCAGATGCGATTATCGTAGGTTTCCAGGTTCGTCCTTCGAGCTCTGCCGGCAGACTGGCTGAGCAGGAGGGTGTGGATATTCGCAAATATTCTGTTATCTATGATGCGATTGAAGAGGTGAAGGCTGCTATGGAAGGTATGCTGGCACCTACTTTGAAGGAGCAGATTACTGCAACCGTCGAAGTGCGTGAAGTCTTTAACATTACCAAGGTCGGTTTGGTTGCCGGTGCTATGGTGAAGACGGGTAAGGTGAAACGTTCTGATAAGGCACGCTTGATTCGTGATGGTATTGTGGTCTTTACCGGTGCTATCAATGCTTTGAAGCGTTTCAAGGATGATGTGAAAGAAGTAGGTATTAACTTTGAGTGTGGTATCAGTCTGACAAACTGTAACGATCTCAAGGTAGGTGATATTATTGAAACTTACGAAGAAGTAGAGGTTAAACAGACTTTGTAATAAAGTCTGAAAATATAGATGGTAATGTCATCCTGAGCATAGCAAAGGATCTGGCACCTCGCCCAGCGCGTGGGCTGGCAGATTCTTCGCTTTGCTCAGAATGACATTACTGCTTTTTATAAGAATGATAGAGATGACAACAATAGATATTATCATACTGGCTGTGACTGGCATGGGTGTCATTATGGGATTAATGAAGGGCTTTGTGAAGCAGATGGCATCTATTGTAGGGTTGATAGCCGGATTGCTGGTTGCCCGTGCTTTGTTTGCTACAGTTGCCGAGAGGTTGGTGCCTGTTTTAGGTACTTCGACTACCATTGCGCAGGTTTTGGCTTTTATATTGATTTGGGTAGCTGTACCTTTAGGTTTTGCTTTTGTCGCCTCTTTGTTGACAAAGGCATTGGATGCTGTGCATTTGGGATGGCTGAACCGTTGGCTGGGCAGCGGACTAGGGGCATTGAAATATATGATACTGATAGGGTTAGCTATTCATGTGATAGAATATATAGACCCGAAAGATGAGATGATCAGTGCAACAAAAAAGAAGGAATCAGTGTTATATTATCCTATGAGGGACTTGTCCGGTATCTTTTTCCCGGTATTTAAGAATGTAACAGAACAATTAATAGAAATATAAGATAAATATGCAAGAAGAACCCAATAAATATGTGAAAGAACTGACGCAGGAGAAGTATAAGTATGGCTTCACCACAGAAGTTCACACAGATATTATAGAAAGGGGATTGAACGAGGATGTTATCCGCTTGATTTCTGCAAAGAAAAACGAACCGGAGTGGTTGCTGGAGTTTCGCCTGAAAGCATACCGTTACTGGTTGACAATGGAGATGCCTGCATGGGCACACCTCACTATTCCTGAAATAGATTATCAGGCCATATCCTATTATGCGGATCCTACAAAGAAAAAAGAAGGGCCGAAAAGTATGGATGAGGTAGATCCGGAGTTGATTAAGACATTCAATAAACTAGGTATTCCCCTGGAGGAACAAATGGCGTTGAGCGGTATGGCAGTAGATGCTGTCATGGACTCTGTTTCCGTAAAGACTACATTTAAAGAAACCTTGTTGGAAAAGGGAATCATTTTCTGTTCGTTCAGTGAAGCGGTGCGTGAACATCCCGATTTGGTGAAGAAGTATCTGGGTTCGGTGGTCGGGCCGCGGGATAATTTCTTTGCAGCCTTGAACTCGGCGGTGTTCAGTGACGGATCGTTTGTATATATTCCGAAAGGAGTGCGTTGTCCTATGGAACTCTCCACTTATTTCCGTATCAATGCGGCCAATACCGGTCAGTTTGAACGTACACTGATTGTTGCGGATGATGATAGTTATGTTTCTTATCTGGAAGGATGCACGGCTCCTATGCGGGATGAGAACCAATTACATGCAGCCATAGTGGAGATTGTGGTGCACGACCGTGCGGAAGTGAAATATTCTACCGTACAGAACTGGTATCCGGGAGATGCCGAAGGCAAAGGAGGAGTATATAACTTTGTGACCAAACGCGGTCATTGCAAAGGTGTGGACAGCAAACTGAGTTGGACGCAGGTGGAGACTGGGTCGGCCATTACTTGGAAATATCCCAGTTGCATCCTGAGTGGAGATAATTCTACTGCTGAATTCTATTCGGTGGCAGTAACGAATAACTATCAGCAGGCTGATACGGGGACTAAAATGATTCATTTGGGCAGAAACACCCGTAGTACCATTGTTAGTAAAGGGATTAGTGCCGGAAAGAGCCAGAACTCCTATCGTGGTCTGGTACGTGTGGCTCAGAAAGCGGACAATGCCCGTAATTACAGCCAGTGTGACTCTCTGTTGCTGGGAAGCCAGTGCGGTGCTCATACATTCCCATATATGGATATCCATAACGAGACAGCTGTGGTGGAACATGAGGCGACCACCAGCAAGATCAGCGAAGACCAACTGTTCTACTGCAATCAGCGCGGTATTCCTACAGAAGATGCTATCGGGTTGATTGTCAATGGGTATGCAAAAGAAGTACTGAATAAACTTCCGATGGAATTTGCGGTGGAGGCACAGAAACTGCTGGCTATATCTTTAGAGGGAAGCGTAGGATAAATGAAGAACTAAGAATTTAATAGAATTATGTTAGAGATAAAAGACTTACATGCCAGTGTCAATGGCAAAGAAATATTGAAAGGTATCAATCTGACCATAAAGAAGGGTGAAGTTCATGCCATTATGGGACCTAATGGTTCTGGTAAAAGTACTCTTTCATCCGTGTTGGTAGGTAATCCGGCTTTTGAGGTAACGAAGGGTTCAGTGACTTTTGAAGGAAAAGATTTGTTGGCTTTGAGTCCTGAGGATCGTAGCCATGAAGGGCTGTTTTTGTCTTTCCAATATCCGGTGGAGATTCCCGGAGTCAGTATGGTGAACTTTATGCGTGCGGCGGTAAACGAGCAACGTAAATATAAAGGGCTTCCTGCGTTAACAGCCAGTGAGTTCTTGAAGCTGATGCGCGAGAAACGGGCTGTGGTGGAGCTGGATAATAAATTGGCAAACCGTTCGGTAAACGAGGGGTTCAGCGGTGGTGAGAAGAAACGAAATGAAATTTTCCAGATGGCTATGCTGGAGCCTAAGTTGAGCATTTTGGATGAAACGGATTCCGGTCTTGATATTGATGCGTTGCGTATTGTAGCCGAGGGCGTGAACAAATTGAAGACTCCCGAAACAAGTTGTATCGTCATTACACACTATCAACGGTTGCTGGATTATATCAAACCGGATATTGTACATGTATTATATAAAGGACGTATTGTGAAAACTGCGGGTCCCGAATTGGCTTTGGAACTGGAGGAGCGTGGTTACGACTGGATAAAAGCCGAGTTGGGAGAATAATAATTTGATGCCTAAAGAAGAAAGTGATTATGAGAGCAGAACAACAATATATTGATCTCTTTTCTCAATGTGAGGCGATGATTTGCCGGTATAGTGCCGAGGTGCTGAACGCTCCCCGTGCGCAAGCTTTCGCAGATTTCGAAAAGTTAGGTTTCCCTACCCGCAAACAGGAGAAGTATAAATATACGGATGTAAGCAAGTTGTTCGAGCCGGATTATGGTTTGAATTTGAACAGACTCGACATTCCGGTGAATCCGTATGAAGTGTTCAAGTGCGATGTACCTAATATGAGTACCGCTCTTTATTTTGTAGTAAACGATGCTTTTTATCGTAAAGCTTTGCCGAAGGCGCAATTGCCGGAAGGAGTGTTGCTTGGCAGCTTGAAAGAACTGTCTGAACAATATCCGGATTTAGTCAAGCAATATTATGGTAAGTTGGCAGATACTTCCAAGGATGGTGTGACCGCCTTCAATACTGCTTTTGCCCAGGACGGCTTTATGCTGTATGTGCCGAAAGGCGTGGTGGTGGAAAAGCCCATTCAGCTGGTGAACATATTGCGTGCCGATGTTAATTTTATGGTGAACCGCCGTGTGTTGGTTGTGCTGGAAGAAGGTGCGCAGGCTCGTCTGCTGATTTGCGACCATGCCATGGATAATGTGAATTTCCTTTCTACTCAGGTTATTGAGGTCTTTGCGAAAGAAAATACGACTTTCGATCTTTATGAACTGGAAGAAACCCATACCAGCACAGTGCGTTTCAATAACCTCTATGTGAATCAGGAAGCAGACAGTAATGTGCTTTTGAATGGCATGACTTTGCATAACGGTACTACGCGTAATACAACCGAAGTAACTTTGGCCGGACGTGGAGCCGAGATCAATTTGTGTGGTATGGTTATTGCCGATAAGAATGAACAAGTGGACAATCATATTTTCATTGACCACAAGGTTTCCGATTGCATCAGTAATGAGCTGTTCAAATATGTGTTGGATGATCAGGCAGTGGGTGCGTTTGCCGGAAAAGTCCTGGTACGTGAAGGGGCGCAACATACTAATTCCCAACAAACCAACCGTAACCTTTGTGCTACTCGCGATGCCCACATGTACACCCAGCCACAACTGGAAATTTATGCGGATGATGTAAAGTGTTCTCATGGGGCTACTGTTGGTCAGTTGGATGAAAATGCGTTGTTTTATATGCAACAACGTGGTATCAGTCTGAAGGAAGCACGTTTATTGCTTATGTTTGCTTTTGTCAATGAAGTAATAGATACGATTCGTCTGGATGCATTAAAGGATCGTTTGCATCTGTTGGTGGAAAAACGTTTCCGTGGTGAGTTGAATAAATGCCAGGGATGTGCGATATGTAAATAGGACGCCATGTACGATATACAAAAAATAAGAGAAGATTTTCCGATATTAGGTCGGGAGGTGTATGGAAAGCCACTTATTTATCTGGATAATGGGGCTACCACTCAGAAACCGCGTTGTGTGGTTGAGGCCATAACCGATGAATACTATTCGGTCAATGCGAATGTGCATCGTGGAGTACATTTTTTGTCCCAACAGGCTACGGAGTTACATGAGGCTTCTCGTGAGACGGTGCGTCGTTTTATCAATGCACGCAGTAGCAATGAGATTGTGTTTACGCGGGGCACGACGGAGAGCGTTAACTTGTTGGCTTCTTCTTTTGCCGACAGTCAGATGAAGGAAGGCGATGAAGTGATCGTTTCTGTCATGGAGCATCACAGTAACATTGTACCTTGGCAGTTACAGGCAGCGCGCAAAGGAATCGTGCTGAAAGTGATTCCCATGAATGACAGGGGAGAACTGTTGTTGGATGAATATGAGAAACTCTTTTCGGAACGGACCAAGTTGGTGAGTTTCGCTCATGTAAGTAATGTGTTGGGCACTGTCAATCCGGCGAAAGAGATGATTGCAACTGCCCATGCACACGGTGTTCCTGTTCTGATTGACGGGGCGCAGAGTGTTCCTCACATGAAAGTGGATGTTCAGGATTTGGATGCCGACTTTTTTGCTTTCAGCGGACATAAGATCTACGGGCCTACCGGTGTGGGGGTGCTTTATGGAAAGGAAGAGTGGCTGGATAAACTTCCACCTTACCAGGGGGGAGGAGAGATGATACAAAGTGTCAGCTTCGAGAAAACGACTTTTAATGAATTGCCGTTTAAATTCGAGGCGGGAACTCCCGATTATATCGGAACTACTGCCTTGGCAAAGGCGTTGGATTATGTATCTGCCATTGGTATGGAGAATATTGCTGCCCACGAGCATGAACTGACCCGATATGCCATGCAGCGTCTGAAAGAAACAGACGGGATGCGTATCTTCGGAGAGGCCGGTAACAAGAGCGGTGTCATTTCTTTCCTGGTAGGAAATATTCATCATTTGGATATGGGTACGTTGCTTGACCGCCTGGGCATTGCTGTGCGCACCGGGCATCATTGTGCACAGCCTTTGATGATTCGTATGGGGATTGAGGGAACTGTACGTGCTTCTTTCGGTTTGTATAATACCAAAGAGGAGATAGATGTGCTGGCTGCCGGCATTGAGCGCGTCAGTAGGATGTTTTGAAGCCTCTTGTTGTAAAGTAATGTTACAGGTGTAAGATATGTAATCTTACACCTGTAACATTATCACCTTAAAATTTTTGCCACTTTGTGATTTTAAATAGAGCAGAAGAGAGTCACAAGAAAAGGTACGCTGAAATCCACTACAAAGCCGTGAAATATGGAAACCACTACAAAACTTTGACCGGAATAGCGGGTAATGATGGGCAAGGTGGTATCCATTGTAGTAGCACCTCCTGCCGAAATGGGCGCCAGATTACCAAACCAACGTACCAGCAATGGGGCAAATAGCAATGTGATAATCTCACGTGCAATATTGGATAACAGTGCAATGGTTCCTAGTTCCGCTCCTTTGTATTCTGTAATAAAGATACTGGACAGAGAGTAATAGCCGAAACCGGCGCCTACTGCCATACAATCTGTTACCGGGCGATGCGGGAGAAACAGACTGACCGCTGCACATCCTGCCAGTGTTCCCAATATGGTCATGACCGGTAGAAAAATCAGGCGGGGATTTAATGAACGGAAATTACGTAAGGTTTGCGGATCGTTACCTACACTGACTCCTACACTGAACATTAACGCACACAATGCATAGAAACTCAGCTTACTTTGTGTAAAGTCGTATGGAATAAGGTGATATACTCCGCAAAGGGTTCCCAGTACAAAGAAACCGACGATAATCAAACTTCCTTTCATATTTGTTCCTCCTTTTTCTTTTTGTAAAGTACATACCATAAAGCCCATGCTGCCGTAACACTGCCCAGCATTGCTGCCAAGGTGATGACAATGGCTTCCATTCCTATGGTGTGCAGAC
Source organism: Bacteroidaceae bacterium (assembly GCA_011959205.1). Lineage (GTDB taxonomy): Bacteria > Bacteroidota > Bacteroidia > Bacteroidales > Bacteroidaceae > Phocaeicola. The sequence goes on along the minus strand of BLLV01000293.1, from coordinate 8,186 downwards.
CATTGATGATTTCCTGATTACCGCCTACATCTAAACCCAATAAAAAGAGCAGCAACCAAATAAGAACGGTGATGGCTTTGTGTATTCCTGAAAGCTTCTGCTTGCGAAGCAGAAAGCCGAGGAGCATCCCTGTGAACATTAATCCAATAATTGTAAACATATCTATGTCGCTTTATTTATGGGCAAAGATACTTCATTTTTAGATTATAAAGCGGTATCATCGTAGCGAAAACCGCCTTGTTTTGTGGCAAGTATGATTTTCTTTATAAAAAGAGACGCTTGTTTTTCTTTTAAAAGAATATCTTTGCAAGCAACAATAAAGATGAGTTATGTTATTACCTTATTTGAATAAAGACTTGATAGAAGCCGGCTGTGATGAGGCGGGTAGGGGATGTTTGGCAGGATCGGTATATGCGGCTGCCGTTATTTTGCCTGTAGATTTCAAAAATGAATTGCTGAATGATTCCAAGAAACTGACGGAGCATCAGCGTTATGCGCTGAGGGAGATTGTGGAGAGGGAAGCATTGGCATGGGCTGTAGGTGTGGTGACACCTGAAGAGATAGACCAAATCAATATTCTCAATGCGTCTTTCCTTGCTATGCATCGTGCTGTTGATCAACTGAAGATTCGTCCCCAGCATTTGTTGATTGATGGAAACCGTTTTAAGAAGTATCAGGATTTACCACATACCACTGTGGTGAAAGGAGATGGGAAATATCTTTCTATTGCCGCTGCATCTATCCTTGCGAAAACCTATCGTGATGACTATATGAATGGCCTGCACAAAGAATGCCCTTTCTATGACTGGAACAGCAACAAAGGGTATCCTACCAAGAAACATCGTGAGGCTATCCGCAAGCACGGCACGACTCCGTATCACCGGATGTCCTTTAATTTGTTGGGGGAAGATTCTCAGTTGGAGATTCCTTTCTGATTTAACGAAACGAGGAATCTGTTTTTCCATATTGGTAGTAACAGATACCTCGTGTCGTTTTATAATGATCTTATTCTGATATCAGCATTTTCCCCTTTGGTAGGAACGGTGTCCGTAAATGGTGATCACCACAAAGCAGATAAACGGCAGAATGAACGAGACATTTACGGCTGGCATGTTCCAGATGGTATTCATGTCAATGATGCTTGCCTGCAATGGAGGAAGTATGGAACCTCCCAAGATAGCCATAATCAGACCGGCTGCCCCAAACTTGGCATCATCTCCAAGTCCTGCCAGGGCGATGCCATAGATCGTAGGGAACATTAATGACATACAGGCTGAAACTGCTACCAGACAGTACATGCCCCAGATATTCTGGAAAAAGATTACGCCGGCAGTAAAGCAGCAACCTGCAATGGCCAGTATCGCCAGCAGTTTGCCCGGATTGAGGTAGCGCAGGATAAAGGTACAGACAAAACGGCTGATACAGAAAATGACCATCGCAATGATGTTATATTCTTGTGAAAGTACCTCAGCTGCCTTTTCTTCCATGCCTTGCGACATGAACAGGCGCGTGCCGTATTGGATGATGAAAGTCCAGCACATGATCTGCGCCCCTACGTAGAAGAACTGTGCCACCACTCCCTCGCGATAATGATGAATGGAGAATATACGTTTTAAAGTCGTTTTGAAATTGATGCTGTGAGACTGGTCACCGTTTTTAGGCATTTGGGTGAAACGGATTACCAGAAACATGATTAATATGACTATACCGATAGTGAGATAAGGGGCAATCAGTACGGACAGGTCAGCATCTTTCATGGCTGCAAATTCTTCAGAATTCAATTGGGCACGTTCTGCCGTATCCATTGGATTCAGCTTTGCTTGGATAAAGTTCATGGCTACATACATTCCCAGCAGTGAGCCCATGGGGTTGAACGATTGTGCCAGGTTGAGACGCCGTGTGGCAGTGGCTTCTGTTCCCATGGACAAAATGTAAGGGTTGGAACTGGTTTCGAGAAAGGAGAGCCCGCAGGTCAGGATGAAATAGGCTAATAGGAAAGGATAGTAGCTGCCTGTCATTTTGGCGGGAAAGAATAATAAGGCTCCTACGGCATAAAGTCCCAGCCCCAGCAGGATACCGGCTTTGTAGGAGTATTTACGGATAAACATAGCTGCCGGAAAAGCCATGGCGAAATATCCGCCGTAAAAGGCGACTTGCACCAATGCGCCATCGGTGACACTCATCCGGAAGATTTTTGAGAACGCTTTCACCATCGGGTTGGTGATGTCGTTAGCAAATCCCCACAAGGCAAAGCAACAAGTGACCAATATAAAAGGTAGCACGTAGCTGATTCCGTCTTTGTGCAGAATGGATTGGTTTGTATTTTTCATTTCTTAAATTAAAAATTGAGAATCAAAATTAAGAAGTGAGAATTGAGAATTAAGAAAAGGATAGGCGTGTGGCTATTTTTCTAATTCTCAATTCTCAATTTATGAACTATTTGTAAATAGGTCCGTAAGTTGCGCACGCTCTGTAGTCGGAACCTTCCTTGTCCATGCCGAAGGCATTCCATGCCGCCGGACGGAAAATCTTGTCGTCTTCTACATTATGCATACATACAGGAATGCGCAGCATAGATGCCAGAGTGATCAGATCCTGTCCGATGTGACCATAGCTGATGGCACCATGGTTGGCTCCCCAGTTGTTCATTACCGAATAGACATCGCGGAATGCAGGTTTATCGCATAGGCGAGGCACAAACCAGGTGGTAGGCCATGTGGGGTCTGTACGCATGTTCAGTACCTGATGGATTTCCGGATCAATATCTACTGTCCAGCCTTCTGCCAGCTGCAATACGGGACCCAGGCCTTTTACCAGATTAAGGCGCATCATGGTGACAGGCATGCCACCTTTAGACAAGAAATTGGAAGAGAAACCGCCTCCACGGAAATAGTCGCGGTCTGCCGGATACCAGGTTGTAGCTTTCAGGCAAGCTTCTACATCGGCTTCGGTCATTTCCCAATTGGGTTTCATGCAAGGTTCTCCCGCAGCGTTACGGCTTTCACCGGTAGCGTCTAAAGTTGTCGCGCCTGAATTGATAAGATGAATGATACCGTTTTCGGCCATCCCCGTCAGCTCTTTGCCTGTCACACGTTTCACCGCTTCGGGGCTCCAGTAAGTACGGATGTCGGAGAACATTTGTCCGCAGCCGCTCAGCAGATGCCCGAACAGCATGGCAACTCCGTTGCAAGCATCATTCTCGGTAGCCAGCACGTATGCTTCACGGATTCCGTTCCAGTCGAAAGTGGTGTTGAGCAATGCTTCACTGAAGTCACCGTTGGGTTTCCAGTCTGTCCATTGGCGTTGTCCCTGGAAGCCCGCTGCTATGGCATTGTGACCAATAGCTTCTTCTTTGAATCCCAATTCGCGGAGTTTTGGATTACCAATCATCAAATCGCGCAGGATGATGGTCATTTTCACAATAAATTCCCAATCGGCATCCTTCTGTTCGCGTGTCTTGCGTTTTTCTGGACGATTCTTGAAGTCTTCGCCTTCATTGGGCTTGCAATATTTTTCTGTCCATGCCATTGCCTTGGCATATTCCTCGTGGTCATAGATTCCTTCTTCCATACGGCGCAGGATTTCTGTTTCGTCCACGCTTTCATTGCGTATACCCAGATATTCTTGGAAGAAGTCTGGATCGACGATAGATCCGGCGATACCCATGCAGACGCTGCCGAAAGAAAGGTAGCTCTTTCCGCGCATATTGGCTACAGCCATGGCGGCACGGGCAAAGCGCAACAATTTCTCTGCTACATCGGCAGGAATGGTATTGTCGTCCAGGTCTTGTACATCGTGTCCGTAAATTCCGAAGGCAGGCAAGCCTTTTTGTGCATGTCCGGCCAATACGGCAGCCAGATAAACGGCGCCCGGGCGTTCTGTGCCATTAAATCCCCATACGGCTTTCGGCCAGTGCGGATGCATATCCATTGTTTCGGAACCGTAACACCAGCAGCTGGTTACGGTAATGGTGGCACCTACTCCTTCGCGTTCGAATTTTTCGGCACAAGCAGCGCTTTCGGCTACACGACCGATAGTGCTGTCTGCGATGACACATTCTACCGGATTTCCGTCACCATTTTTTAAGTTGGATGAAATCAGTTCGGCAACAGCTTTTGCCAAATTCATAGTCTTTTCTTCAAGGCTTTCGCGAACGCCGCCTTGGCGGCCGTCGATAGTGGGACGAATCCCGATTTTAGGATACTTTTTCATGAAATATTTGTATTTAGTTGTTAAATTGAATTTCTTAAATGCACTTCGGTAGGGAGATAAGTTTTTATCTCCCTACCGGTTAATATAAATTCGGCGGCTTTTTTTCCCAATTCTTCCCAGTCGATGCTTAATGCGGTGATTCCTTGGTCTATCACTTCGTAGGCAGGTGCATCATTGTAAGCTATCAGCCCGAAGTCTTTGCCACATTTCAGTCCTTCAGCCCGGCTTTGCTTGATAATATGGACTACATCTATCTGGCGGAAGGTAATATATACTTCTCCTTTGCAGACTTGTATATCGTCCATATTCTCTATAATGGCTGAATGGATATGGTGTTCCCGGCAGAAACGGTTGAAATATTCGCAACTGCTACGGGGATGTTTAATGTTTTCAGGAAATAATAGTATTAGTTTCCGGTATTTTCTCAACTGTTCTTTCAATGCGGCCAAAGCATGATAAAAGGAGTCGTCGAAATCCTGACATACGTACGAATAATCCTTTTTGTCGAATTTGCCGAAATCCAATAGCAGTAGCCGGGATGAGTCTATCTTGTAGAGGTGTGGAGATAACTTTTCATTGTCAAAGTTCATCACAATGTATTTATTGTATCTGCCCATGGACTCACGCAAGATGGTGTTGAACAGCCGTTCGTTATATTGATGAAACAATAAATCCACTTTGTAGTGTATGGACAGTTCCTTGATAAAGCTGTTATATAGTAAATATTTAAAAGGCGAATATTCGTCCAGTAGAAGGAGGATGTTTGTCAGTTTGTTGGCTACATAGTAACCTTTTCCCGGAGTGGAGTCTATGATTCCTCGTTCCTTCAAATCAATGAATGCTTTGAATACCGTATCCCTTGATACCTGATAATCACGGCTCAGTGTATTGATGGACGGTAGTGCGCAGTCTGGCTTGTATTTGCCCATGGATATCTCCTGGCTGAGTAAATCAGCCAGTTGTTTCACTTTCGTCGTCTGTTGTCCAAAGGTAACTTTCATGAGCTGTCCAAGGTTTTATGCAGACAGTGCAAACTGTGCTGAACTATCCCGATGCAAAGGAACGCAATTTATTCATAAACAGCAATATGAAACGGTATGTTTTATAACACATAGAATGTACTCTTATTGTCCGGAATGAATAAAAAGCCTGTATCTAAATATAAAAATAGGTGAAACATGATTCATTGACAGGGCTTTTTCGTACCTTTGTAGCTGGAACAAGAAAGGATAAACTTTAAAATAAAAATAAGATTATGAGCAAAAAAGCCCTTTTAATGATTCTTGATGGTTGGGGTATCGGCGATCAAGGCAAAGACGATGTAATCTTTAACACTCCCACTCCTTACTGGGATTCTCTGTTGGCAAACTATCCGCACTCTGAGTTGCAGGCTAGCGGTGAAAATGTTGGTCTGCCTGACGGGCAGATGGGTAACTCCGAAGTAGGGCATCTGAATATCGGTGCGGGACGTATCGTTTACCAGGACTTGGTGAAGATTAACCGTGCTTGTGCCGACAATAGCATAATGAAGAATCCCGAGATTGTTTCCGCTTTCTCTTACGCAAAGGAAAACGGCAAGAACATCCACTTCATGGGACTGACTTCAAACGGTGGCGTGCACAGTTCATTCGATCATTTGTTTAAACTTTGCGATATCTCTAAAGAATATGGCATTGAGAATACATTCATCCACTGCTTTATGGATGGCCGTGACACAGACCCGAAGAGTGGTAAAGGCTTTATCGAACAACTGGCGGCACACTGTGAAAAATCAGCCGGTAAAATCGCTTCCATCGTCGGCCGCTTCTATGCAATGGATCGTGACAAACGTTGGGAACGTGTGAAAGAAGCATACGACCTGTTGGTGGAAGGCAAAGGAAAGCAAGCTGACGATATGGTTCAGGCTATGCAGGAGTCATACGATGAAGGTGTTACAGACGAATTCATCAAACCGATCCATAACTCTACCGTAGACGGTACTATTAAGGAAGGTGATGTGGTTATTTTCTTCAACTACCGCAACGACCGTGCCAAGGAACTGACCGTTGTGCTCACCCAGCAGGATATGCCGGAACAAGGCATGCATACTATTCCGGGCTTGCAGTTCTACTGCATGACTCCGTATGATGCGTCTTTCAAAGGCGTTCATATCCTGTTTGACAAAGAAAATGTTCAGAATACGTTAGGTGAATATCTGGCTGCTAATGGCAAGGCTCAGCTGCACATTGCGGAGACAGAAAAGTATGCTCACGTAACTTTCTTCTTCAATGGCGGTCGTGAAACTCCGTATGATGCCGAAGAACGTATCTTGGTTCCGTCTCCGAAAGTCGCTACTTACGACTTGAAGCCTGAAATGAGCGCATACGAGGTAAAAGACAAACTGGTAGAAGCGATCAACACCCGGAAGTTCGATTTCATTGTCGTGAATTACGCTAATGGCGATATGGTAGGCCATACAGGCATGTATGGTGCTATTGAAAAAGCTGTGAAGGCTATTGACGAGTGTGTGAAAGATACAGTGGAAGCTGCCAAAGCTAATGATTATGAAGTAATTATTATTGCCGACCACGGTAATGCCGACCATGCACTGAACGAAGATGGCACACCTAATACTGCCCACTCTTTGAATCCGGTTCCGTTTGTATATGTTACAGAGAACAAGGATGCTAAAGTGGAAAATGGTGTGTTGGCAGATGTCGCTCCTTCTATTCTGCATATTTTAGGTATGGCTCAGCCGGCCGAAATGACAGGGCGGGATCTGATTAAATAATATAGAAATTATATTTATCTGTCATTCTGAACGAAGTGAGGAATCTGTAATGATGCATGGACTCACCACTTTGTTCGGAATGACATTTTAATTTAAGAAGAGATGATACAGATAGATGATGTTGTAATCTCCCTTGATGTGTTTCGTGAGAAATTTCTTTGTAATCTCGATGCCTGCAAAGGTGAGTGCTGCATAGAGGGGGATGCCGGCGCACCGGTAGAACTGGAGGAAGTGGAAAAACTGGAAGAGGTGCTTCCTGTTATTTGGGACGATCTTTCACCCGAGGCACGGGCGGTGATTGATAAACAGGGAGTGGTTTATACAGATGAAGAGGGCGACTTGGTTACTTCCATTGTCAACCATAAAGATTGTGTGTTTACCTGTTATGACGAGAAAGGGTATTGCTATTGTGCCATAGAGAAAGCTTTCCGGGCAGGTAAAACTGATTTTTATAAGCCGATTTCCTGTCATCTTTACCCCATTCGTATAGGCGATTACGGTCCTTACAAAGCAGTGAATTATCATCGTTGGGATGTATGCAAAGCCGCAGTGCTGTTGGGCCAAAAAGAGAATCTGCCTGTATACAAGTTCTTGAAAGAACCGTTGGTACGGAAATTTGGCGAGGAATGGTATAAAGAATTGGAAATAGCTGCAGAAGAATTAAAAAGCAGAGGGATGATTTAATGGCCATTCCTCGGTATGTGTTACCTTGAATTTAATATTATGAACTACGTGAAAAGAATATTCTTGTCATGCTGCATTTTGTCGGGTACTTTGTTTGCCGTGCAGGCACAAGAGCAGCCTTTGGTCAGTCAAAGTGATTCAGTGCAAAGTTTATTGGAGAGGGTGTTGCCTGATAGAAACCGGTCTCTTTCCGCTCAGATGAATTTACAGTTCTACACATCAGGTGCGGCTTATTTTACGGAAGGGAGCTTGGATGAGGCTGCTTTTAAGTTGAACCGTGTCCGGCTGGAGATTCTGGGCTCGTTCAGTGAGCAATTCTCGTATCATTTCCGTCAGTCGTATAATAAATACAGCAATCCTCATTCGCTGGATAATCTGTCCTCCTCCATAGAGTATGCTTTTGTCAACTGGAAAATGTCCAACCTCTTTTCGTTGATGGTGGGCAAACAATTTTTGAGTTTGGGCGGATATGAATATTATGTGAATTCCATCAAAGTAAGGGAGTTCAGCGATTTCAATA
>BLLV01000292.1 GCA_011959205.1 Bacteroidaceae bacterium | reverse complement strand
TGCACTAGTTATCAAAACTTTCCTTATTTTTGCACAAGATTTGTAGATCTCTTAGCAAGAGATATGCAAATTCACACTACATCAAAAGCAGTATAAATTTACTGTATTTCAGCAACTTATCATTTAAATTCATTCTTCTGCCAATACCATAAAGGCAAATATCCCCATCACAAAGAATTAAGCAGAAATATATACATACAGAAAAAGGACAGAAATAAGATATGTTGATGTTATCTTTTAAGGCAGTCGGGATAACTGCCAAAGCAATGGCAAAAGGTAGGAGTTATATAAATATCGGAATCAATAGGCTTTTCTAAGCATTTCCAAACAGATCCTTAAGGCTTTTTATACAGAACACTAGTACATCGCACTATGGAAAGACGTATGTCTTACTAGGGAAAGATGTACATCGCACTACCGAAAGACATACGTCTTTCGGTAGTGCGATGTACTAATCTTTCACACAAAAAGCCTTAGATATACGGCAAAAAACGCTTAGGTAGTGGAATGAAACCGAATGGTATGCAAGCCGGGAGGGCAAATGCTGTTTTTGTACATCAAAACACCGGAATGGAATAAACCAGCCCGATAGAAACACGCTGCGTATCCGGATCCACACCCCCCAAGGCTCGTGCCCGCTTGGTCAGATGATGCCCCTTATATAGCAAATGACCGAAGATGAGCAATTCACTGTTGCGCATCGGGAAAAACTCCACACACGCCTGAGCGTTCCAAGTAGTGCGGTAAAGCCCTTTGCCGAAAGAGCCATTCGCCTTGTACACCCCTGCCCGTTCATAAGCTCCTTTCACATACAGGTTCCAATTGGGATGAACCCGATAGTCAAAGTTGGCAATAACAGAAAGGTATTCTACATTTTGCGCCGTAACAGGGGTGCTGACAGGCGCACCCTGCAAATCGCTGACCAGCCCTTTGCTGTCCAGCTCCTCACGAGAGTACATCAAATCCAAATAAGCCAGAATAGGGCCTCTTTCATAGATATGCCCACCCGTCAGATAATAAATATTCTTCTTGTCGGCCAACTGCCCCCATGCGGCAGCATAGCGCAATTGCAAACTTTTGTCACAATACAGGCCGTTCCAGTTCACGGTCGATATAATGGGCAACTTCGTTTTCTTCACTCCTTGCGGCAAACCATATATGTAGGTATCCTCATCTCCCCCGCTGCGATTATTCAGAACCTGCAACACCAGTTCCTGAGTAGGCGAAAAGTTCAAGGTTCCGGTCACACCGGCCTGATAAGCTCCCACATTATTATTGAAATCGCTGAACTCCCTTACTTTGATGGAATTCACATAATATTCATATCC
>BLLV01000291.1 GCA_011959205.1 Bacteroidaceae bacterium | reverse complement strand
CCTCCGGCCGATAAATATACTTGATGGATTGGGTCAATTGCCTTTCGCATTCGTCAACCAAGCCTATTAATCCTTCATCCACGCTGTATCGCTCTAGTGAACTATCGGTGTTGCGCTGTCGCAACATATAGATTCCTCCGGAAAACAAGTCATCCCCTGCTATGAGCTGGATGGGCTTGGAGTATTGGCGACAGATATACTCCCTCAGTATAGATTTAAAAAGGTCATCTAAAGGTTCATCCCTTTCTAAAATGCCCCTTTTACATAACAGGTATAGGCTCCATGCTATTCCCAGTTTTCCCAACACCAAGCCATAAGGCAATGATGCAATATCCTGTAGAAGATTATATAAAATCTTGGCGGATAACTTGCGCGAACGATTATTACTAAAGGAGTCGGAGTATAAAGCAAAAAAAACTGTCAGCCCCATTTTACCACCTTTTAGTCCGGACGGCAAAGAAGCCCATTCCTCTTTTGCCAACCTACGATAAATATACTTTACTAATTGTTCCATTTTGTATTTAATCTCTTATTAATTTTTCCAATAAGTTTGATCTCCTGTCACAATATCCGTTGTGCAATAATATCAAACTGAAAATAGCAAGAAAATTGTTTTATAATACAATATGGCATAAATCATACTTTTGGAGAGTTAATTCATAATCCGAAATTGAAGGACAGAGATATTTATTGATGCAATTTCTACATTTCCCTTTATCGCGCAATTTAAACCAAGCAGACGATTGTGTCATTTCCTTATATACAATCTCAGACAAGGATAGCTCTTTGATATTTCCTAACGAAGCGCAATTCATGTTTGCATGTACTTCTCCATCAGGCAATATAAATAGTTTCCCAAAGAAATTTTCATTAATAGTCTGCCGACGAAAAATTGTTTGTTTGTCTATGGGATATTCTAGAATGGATTCTAAGTCATTATACACATATTCTTTAAAAAAATCTTCATTATTTCCATTATAATACGGAACTATATTAACCGCCCCTTCCAATTGCTGCATGGCAAGCAATTCTGTTTCGGAAGTAACAATGGCATTCCAAAGAATGCTAAAGTCTTTCATTCTGCTGATATCTTTTTGCAAAGCACTCACATTGTTGACCTTATGTATATTAATGAAATAAGTAAAAGGAAGAGTTTCCTTAAATACACTCATTTTATCAACCTCAATATCCTCATAATTACAATAGACATAAACACTGAAACTGCAACCCATCAGCAGATCACGTAGTTGATATATAAAGTCACTCTTCATATCATTTAAGACAATGTTCAGTTTGCCGATTCCTATATCCTGTAATTGCTCAATGAGAAAGCGGTAATCAGCCAGTTGCAATACAGAATCTCCATCATAGCACAGGCTATGTGCAAATTGTTTACAATAGGGATATTTATTAGAAACGCCATTCTCTTTACCTTTGCCGAAATATAGGGTGACTTCATTCAAACTTCCCAATATTTCAGTGCCATAACTTTCCAATATATCTTTCTCAATGGTGTCATGACGTTGCAACTTCTGCTCCATAATGCGGCACATCGGTTTGAATATGAACGGACAGGATGCTTCATCCTTTATCAGTATACAATCTCCTGAAAATGTATCTCTTATATCCTTTATAAAGGATGGCATCTGCTCGATCTCTCTATCTTCCAAAAGAACGCCATACCCGCTTTCCGGCTTTTCGAGTTCATTGACAATCCGTTTGAGGAGATGATTATCAAAGGAATATAGGAGATAGGCTCCATTTATGCTGTTATATAACGCTACTTCCTTTTCATTGTGAAAAATGAAAGTGTATGGTTCCAAATATAGCCAATATTTACTCATTATATGATGATAGTTTCATTTATAACTTTATTGAATGCTTCTCTCTTGTTCTCAAAGTAATACAAATACTCAGAAAAGACTTCATTCAGTTTTCGCTTGGGGGTGTATCCTGCACAATTTATCTTTTTCTCTGTAATAGAATTTTGGTGGAAAATACACATGCCGCATCCTTTACTCATGGCACAATTCTTGCACAAGTGTATTATCTTGTCGAAAAGTTCTTTATAGAACCTGCTTATTCCGTCAAAATCCAGACAGACTTTCCCATCAATTATTTCTCCCAAAGTATATTCCTGTCCGATTCTTTCACAAGCCAGAATCTTTCCATTTACAGTAAGAAAGAGTTTCCTTTTAAGCGGCATGCATGTTCCGGTAGGAATGTATTTTTTATCTTTTTCGTACACAAACAAGTCTCCATATTTCCGGAAAGTTTGTGCGCAATAGGAATTGATGAAAAAATTGGCCATAGACGAATCCGGGCTTTCCACTACTTCTTTCATATCCATGCAACTTTCCGCTTCCCTGTAACTTTCCACTTGATTGCGAAACATATTCATAAACTCTTGCATCTTGTCTTTCCTGATTCCATTGGAAGACAAAGGCGCTATGGAGGGAACTTTACCGAATTGTTCCCTTATGTAACTTATTATGTCTTTTACCGAATTGCGGTTATGAAGAACTGCATTGAAATTGACTTGTTGCTCAAAGTAATCAGGATATTTCTCTTTCAAACTACCTATATTGGCAATTACCTTTTGAAAAGAACCTTTTCCATTTTTAGCAACACGATAACTGTCATTGTATTCATTGCCATCCAGGCTTATCAATAAATGAAACCGTTTTTCTACAATGTAGTCCATGTATTTATGCAACAGCACAGCATTGGTGGTCATGTTATACTCAAATCTCATTCCATTATGGCTTGGCAAGCTTTCCAGATAATCAATAGTTTCTTTTATCAAAGGAAAATTAATCAGCGGCTCTCCACCATAAAAACCGATATAACAGACTTTATTGAAGCTCAGGTTCTCAGTTGAATGCCATAACTCTTGCAAATAATCTACCAGAAGCTTTACATTTTGAAAAGTATTATTTTTATTTTCCCGTTTGTCATAGTTTCCATATAAATCACCATATCCGCAATATTTGCAAGCCAAGTTGCATCCGTCCGTCACTTCTATTAACAGATGGTTTAAATTTGCCAAGTTCTTTTTTAGTTTTATCGGAGAATATTCTGTAATAAATTCCTCCTTGGCTTCTCTTTTAAGCAATTGTTGAAAGAATGCCACTTTTCTGCTTTCGTAACTGTCATCCGGTTCTTTCTCACCTGTCCAGTAAGGCATACAGCTTTCCGGCAATAAATGGAAAGTGTATTCCGAAGGGAGGTATAGATAATAATTTCCATTTCTGGTTTCAAAGTAATTTTTGTATTCCATAAATTGCTACTATTTGATTTTGCCATACACTATAAAGGTGTTGTCCTCTTCGGTTATACTATCGACCAATGTCTGTAATCTTTCCTTTTCTCCCGGCTTTAGATATTCAGGATGAGCCAATGCCTTCTCAGCC
>BLLV01000290.1 GCA_011959205.1 Bacteroidaceae bacterium | reverse complement strand
CCAATAGTATAATAAAGAAAAATAAAGGGTGGAATAGTAAAAAATATAATGCGTCTGCCCTGTATGGTGAAACAATAAATTAGAACGGCGGAAAATACAAACTTATCCTGATGAAAAAGAATATGTTTCCGGTTGTGTCAGTTTGCCCATTTAGGGATGCGATACGGTGGCTGGTGCCTGGATGTCATACCCCGGAGGTGCGGCTGAAGGATTTCTCTTCGGGCTGAAGCTTTTGAAGGAATTTCCTTTCCTTTTCCTTGTATCACGAATTTGCTAAACACTTCTGGTCTTTCCCGTAATGCGCTGACCCGGACTGCTGTTTTGCACCCTTTCGGGTATATTATACGAAAGAAACTAATAAATTATACCCATTAGGGTGTAATGAACCTGATATGGATTTCTTGATTCTGTTCTTCGGGATTCAAGGTAAAATACTATCTTTGTAACTTGTTGAGACACCAAGTCTTATAGAAAAGTCAGTTTTATGAAAAACGTAGCGCTTATATATTTATTGGCAGGATGCATGTATCTGTTTTCCTGTACATCGGGGAAAAATTATCCTATAGCCATGAAACAGGCTATGAGTTGCATGGATGCCCGTCCCGACAGTGCTTTGGCTTTGCTGGAGACATTGGCAGATAGTATAACCGATGCCCCTCAGGAGACACAAATGTATTATCGTTTGCTTACTATAAAAGCAAAGGACAAACTTTATATGCCGCATACCACGGATTCCGTTATTCTTTCCATTGTTGATTATTATCAGGAAAAGGGTGATAAGGAACGCTTGTTCGAATCTTATTATTATTTGGGAGGAACGTATCGTGACCTGAACGACATTCCGAGGGCGCTGAAGGCGTACCATCAGGGCATAGAGGTTGGTGAGGACACGGAGCAAACGCTTTTGCAGGGAATGACTTACGGGCAGATGGGAATCTTGCTTGCTTATCAGGAACTTTATGATGAGTCCCGAAGCATGATGCGGAAAGCGATGCGGTGTTACGGGGAACTGAGAGATTCGGTGCGTTATGCCAATACATTGGCTACTTTGGCTCGTACGTATGACGGGAAAAATGAAAACGATAGTGCCCTTTATTATTATAAAGAGGCTTACCGGATGGCGCGAAAGCTTCGAAAAGATAAATTGGCTGATGGCATAGCCGGGGAAATGGGATGCTTTTACTATGATGAAGGGCAGACGGAAGTGGCGAAGAAAATTTTATTGGAAGTATTGCTTGCGGAAACGAAATCGAGTAATGTATTGTTGTGCCTAGGAAGTATATATAAAGATGAAGGCCAAGTGGATTCCGCTCGCTATTATTGGGGAGAAGTGTTGAAATATGGCAATCTTCATAAGCAGTGTTACGCCAATTATTATTTGACAGAATTGGAGAAGGCACAGGAAAATGAGGAACTGTCATTGGCTTACGATAATCAATATAGATTATTACAAGATTCTATAAATGCAATAACTCGGACTGATGCAATAGAGAGACTCCACTTGCTTTATAGCTTTCAGCATGAGGAGCAGAGGAGCTACCAGTTAAATTTAAGAAATGAAAACAATTTGAAGAAAATATACCTGCTTCTATTTGCACTCTTGTCTTCGATAGCTTTGGGAACTATTGCCTGTCTGCTTATCCGTAACAAGAAGCAAAGATTCATAGAACAGGAAAAACACTTACGGTTGTTGCAAGAGGAACAGTACAAACTGAGCTTGGCATATATTCATGAGAATGAGCAAAAATTGCAGGACGTGGAAAGGCAATTGAAGGAAGCCGAAAAACGGAGCGATACGCTTCGTCAGGAATTGTTGCTTTCTCAGAAAAAAGTGTTGGAGTCTTCCAATCTTCAAAGTGCCGCTTTGCACTCTAATCGTGAGTTATTGGAAAACACGTTTCGTCAGTCTGATGTTTATGCTTTCTTTCACCGAGCTGAGCAAGAAGAACTAAAAGTACAGGAAGCAGACTGGGATGCGCTTCGTATTGCCATAAACATTGCTTATCCGCAATTCACAGAACGCCTTTATACACTTTGCCCCAAGCTGTCGCAACGGGAACTGCATATATGTTATCTCATTAAGTTGTCTTTAAACTGTATGAGTATGACTCGCATCTTAATCTGTACTCCTTCTGCCATTACTCAAACCCGTAAACGTCTTTATAAAAAGATTTCGGGGAAAGAAGGAGTAGGGGAAGATTTGGATAAATTAATCGCTGATTTATAGCGGTTTAATAAATTGTCAAATGTTTGTCAAATCATATTTTAAACCTTTCTGAATCTTTTTATCTAGTTTTACATCATCAAATTTGAATAAAATGCAGTGATGAAAATGAAAAGATTTGTAGTGAGTTTATGTTGTCTGGTATCGACCTCGTTTAGTGCAATGGTATGTGCGGAAAATATACCAATGAATAAGAATTGGGAAGAAACACTTGGTGCGCGTTCTCTATCTTCCTGTCCTATTTTAATAAAAGAAGGAAGCACCTTGTTTGTTCTTACTGATGGAATTTTGGAAAATATCTCCATAGCCATAACAAGTGTGGATGGGGAACAAGTATATGTGGAATTAAACCATGTGACGGTGGATATGGAATATGCTATTCCTGTTGATTTGCTTCCTGCAGGGGATTACTTGATTACGGTGAGGCAAGGAAGCAAGTATGTTATGGGGTGGTTTCAGATAGATTAATGGATAGGAGATTTATCCCTATATGATCCTTATGAAATGAATCATGTATTAAGTGTTAAATAAATTATTACCTGTTGGCGGAATTAAATTGATAAAAGGTTTATGTATAAAAAAGTTGTGCATATTATTGATATTTAGCAAATTAAAGGTAGCAAAACTTTTGATAAACAAATATCGTATGCACAACCTATATGCAATATTCGCAAAAATCCTGAACATATGCAAGCAAATAACCGACAATTAAGTCAATGAATCAGGAAATGTGCCAAGAAGAGGAGTAGTTCCCCAATTGTCAGACCTTGAAGTGGTGGCTTTGAACATGATATCAGAGGCTGTTGGCATTGACAGTGAGTCATTGTTGTTTGCAAAGCTACAGGAG
>BLLV01000289.1 GCA_011959205.1 Bacteroidaceae bacterium | reverse complement strand
TTCCTCTGCCGAATCGAATGTCCATTCATCGTTTCGGCAGAGTCTTCTATAGTTGCCAAGCCATGAAAATGTCCTTTCCACAATCCATCTTTTTCCAATTAGCTTGAATCCATTTACCTTATCTCCACTTACCACAACTTCAAGGATATATCCAAAAGCAGTTTTTATCTTGTCCGCTATTTCTCCACGATAACCGGCATCGACTAATATGATTTTGATATGGCAACAAAGCTCCCTAAGGTATCTCGCTAATAAATAAGCCGCTTTACTATCATGTACGCAAGCAATTGTCACCATCACAGCCAATAGAAAACCATTCTTGTCCACTACTACATGATGTTTGGCTCCTTTTATTTTCTTATTCCCATCAATACCACTAAGAGAACGATTATCGCCCCAGCGTACGCTCCGGCTATCCATAATACCTAGACTACATTCTGCTTTTTGTTCCATATTGACACGTACTTTTTCACGTAAGTTGTTCAATAACAAATCAATTCACCCAGAGAACACCATTTGCGATAATAATAGTAAACCAGTTCCCAAGGGGCAAAATTAGAAGGAAGCATACGCCACTGACACCCTGTTTTGACCAGGTAAAAGATTGCATTCCATATTTCACGCAAGTCATATTTTCGTTTCCTTTCTTGCAGGTTCAAGATTTTCTTGATAACTTGCCACTGTGTTTCTCCTAAATCCGTACAATATTATTTGAAGCTTAGTAACTAAAAATAATCATTTTGACGGAAAGAAGAAACCCTCTTTTTACTTCAAACTACTAAATTTAAACAGGCTCTAGATTTTACATGAAATAATTTTTTAAGATTTTATGTTTCTTATCCGCACCAATAAGAGAGTTAATAATATTTATAAATATTGTGTCCTTTGGTAATTGGATTGTATTAGTTCTCTTTTTTACCATAATTTGAGTTATATGTAACAAGTCTGATGTTATATGGTTTTGGATGTTCAATTTTTTAAATAATCCAGTTAGTATATGAAGTTGTCTCCATTCGGTTTCAGAAAATCGGGCATCGTTTTGTTTCTTTGCTTCAACATACAGTTTTCCTAATATTCTGACTGTAGACTCTTTGAGTGCCAATTCTTTATAAGGTGTTGAAATTCTATCGCCTTTCAAACGATAACAAAAATATAGTAATGCTCCGATATGTCCATTGTTTAAGGAGAACGAATCCAATTGATGAAAGTTTACCCACTTATATATAATATCATCTATTTCGTGTAACAAACTATCGCATAACTTGGGAATATATTGGTTCTGTGTAAGAAATTCAAGCGTCCAACCTATCCCTATCAATCCTTCATTAAAAGAAAGAGAGGAAGATTCATACACATGCTCCAACAAATAATTCAAATGGATAAAGGCCTTTTCCTTACATCCTTCATCCCTTTTTGAAAGTAAAAAGGCCAATAAAACCAATCCGCATCTACCATTTTTTAATCCTAAGGAAGTAGAATCCTCATATTTAACCAATATTTTATTATAGCCCATATACATTGATTATTTGTTCTGTTGAAGGTTCCTTCTTTAATTTAGAATGACATACGACAATCAATTTTTCTATGGAAGAAATTGTAATTGTTTTCCCCCGATTTTCTTCCAGATAATCATTTTCTAAGATCTTAGAAAAGATATGGCATCCTAAAGTATCTATTTGCCAAATTTTCATTTTGAACTCAAAAGATGTCTTTTCTCTATTTCTTAAACAATTCAATAACATTTTCATTTCCGCTACTGGAATAATCCGATTGTATGGAATCAGAATATTGCTCTTATCCTTTCTAAATTGGGCTCTTGCTTCATCGGATGTATAAATGATGACTTCGATATCCCAATATCTTTCATAATAATTCTTTGCAATAATTGCTTTCTCAGGTAAGTTTGCTGAATCAGGAATTATTAAGACCAATTGTATGTCTGTTACTTTCAAACGCTTCTTGTCCAACTCCTTCCGATATGCTTTTATCGTTTCCACAACGAAGTGACTACAAGTGCTTGGCATAATTGCGGACAAGTCAGAATAAAAAGGCGCATGTGTCTGATAAAGCGTTTTTTCAAAAATACAAATATCACTTCTCTTACTGCCTGTATAATGGAGAATCTTCTTGTTTTTCAAATCATCGATTGGCGAATCTGCCCAACAAAAATCCAGTGCCGGATGGATACGGAAGCTTCGTTTCTGTGATATTGCGTTCCACCATATCACCCACATATCAGTACACCATATTTGAAGTCCTTCTTGAATACCTGTTCCATGTTTCTGCTCATTATATAAATATGTAAACAATCGTTCACAGTCTTCTTCTATCTTTTCCCAAAATTCCGCAGTACACTTTTTCAGGAGATATTGTGCGCCACCAGCATCTTCATCGTGACTTTCAACATCATTAGGTGTGAGCGATAACAGACCACATATCCTTATAAATTCATCGTCATCGACAAACCGTCTGAAATACCTGCTATCCAAATAAGAACGGGTATCGGAAACATACCATACATCATCCTGGCAAAGTTCGTTCCAATTCGGTATCCCTGTAAAAAGGATATCAGAATCATGATAAAAGATTGTTTCCTCCTCCAAAGACCGATATGCTGAGAAATGCTGCGCCAACAGATGCGGACGTATGGAAGAAAGATATTTTTTCTTTTTCCGCTTGTCCGGATAGAAAAAAATCTGTATTTCCTTATGGTTATCAGCGAATTTCTTAAATTGAGGGTGGATTCCCTTTACCGGATTATATCCCACTAATATATGAATCGAGTCATTTCCTATTCCGACTGAATGGAAATTAAAAAGTTGTAATTCCAATTGCCACAAGAAATACACTTCATCGGGTTGTGCAGAAATATAAATCATTTCAGAATTCGTTTATAAAGGACATAAACCAACTGACGGACATCCTGTAACGTCAAAAGATTTTTGGCTGAAAGTTTGATTATATCATCTACAATCCGTTCAAACGCCTCTCCCTTTCGGCAGATTTCCTGAATGGCATGTTTCAAATATTCCGTCTTTATTTTTTCAGCCATACGTTGGGATTCTTCCGCATAAACCGAAGTTACTGCCTGCGAAGAAATCCGATGACTTACCAACATGTCACGTAGATTGTCGAAACGAAAACCTTCCATAGCCATACAGGTCCACAAACGATAATCTTCCGCATAGATATATTCCTTGTCATAAAGAGTCCCATGTTTGGCAAGAAAACGTTCTATACTCTCTTTCCGCATAATTACAGTAGGGTGAGCCATCGTATTATAAAGCAACAATGAAGAAATGATAGATGTATGTCCTGTCAAACCATACAAACTGCTGTCGTCCTTTTCAAAGTTCTTCATACCGCTTCCGCATATATCCACGTCGGGATGTGCTTCCATGTACTCCACTTGTCGTTTTATCCTGCCTTTCAGCATCAAATCGTCTGCATCCATCCGCATGATGTATTTTCCTTTACTCATGAAAATTCCGGTGTTCATCGAAGCTATATAATCGTGTTCACGCAGGATATAGACTATTCTTTCATCCAAAAATGAATGGACAACCTCTCCCGTTTGGTCTGTTGACCCATCATCGATGATAATCAGTTCAATATTTTCATAATCCTGTTTCAGTATACTTGGAATGCACTCCATCAAGAACAATGCCATATTATAGACCGGCATTATAATACTGACTAAGGGGAAAGTTTCTGCAATTCTTGTCATTGTCCTAATTCCAATTGGTTCTTTACTAAATGATAGTATAATCCTTGTTTGTCTGTCAAAGTTGTATGATTACCCTGCTCTGCTACAGTCCCTTTATCCAAAACAATGATATTATCGGCATCTCTTACCGTACTCAAACGATGAGCGATAATGACAACGGTACGATTCCGAAAGAATTGTTTCAGATTGTTCATAATAAGCTTTTCATTCTCTGCATCCAATGAAGAAGTGGCTTCATCAAAGAAAATAAAGTCCGGATTCTTGTATACGGCACGTGCTATCAATATGCGCTGTTTTTGTCCACCGCTCAAATCCATACCTGCTTTTCCTATCTTGGTATGATATTTCATTGGAAGCCGTTCTATAAACTCATCTATACAAGCTATTTGTGCGGCTTTTCTTAGTCTTTCCATATCTACATCATCTTCCAATGCTACATTATAGGCCACAGTTCCACTGAAGATATATCCGTCTTGCATTACTACTCCGCACCTCTTCCGCCAAGAATCCACATCTGCCTGCTTCATGCACTTTCCATCGATGAATATGTTTCCTTGTTGCGGATAGTAGAAAGCCAATAACAATTTCAACAATGTAGTCTTGCCACTGCCACTGGCACCCACAATAGCCGTAACCTTTCCTAACGGAATATCAAGCGTCACATCCTTCAAGACATAAGGATTGAAAGAACCATCATACTTGAAACAGACCTGTTCCAACGTGAACCCATTGGCTACAGTTGGAGATAGCTGATAATTTCCGGCATTATTTTCGTCCGTTATATTCAGAATGTCCTCCATGCGTTTGTATGCCAATGCTGCATCTTGCGCAGTATTCCCATAGCTTGTCATTTGACCAAAAGCAGAAGATAATTGCCCAAGAATGTAAGTAATGGTCATCATTATGCCGAAGGTCATTGTCTCTTGTATTACAAGCCAGGCACATATTCCTGTTATTAACGTATCTCTCAACGTAGCCAAAGAAAGATTGCCTGTATTAATCCCGGATTCATAGAACAATGATTTCAAAGATTGTCTGTTGATTTCTTTCTGCAACTTCTCCCATTGGGATAGAAACGGATGATAAGCCACATTGATTTTCAGTTCCATCATACCATATACCAACTCATTTTCCAAGTTCTTCTTTTTCCCCAATCCGACAAATATGGCATAGTTCAACTGTTTTCTGACATACATTAACCAACGTACCAATCCCGAAGACAAAAGGCTAAACAGAAGAAAGACAAGGAATATATAAAAATTGTAATAACAAAGCACCAAAGAATATACTAACAAATTCAATACGACAAAGAGTAAAGAACTGGCGGTATAAGTCAGGAAACTTCGTATGGTCTGTTCATCAGACAGACGCTGTAAAAAGTCTGTACCCAATTTCGTGTCAAACAATCCCATTGGCAGTTTTACCAGTTTCCATACATAGCGAGTGGATATGTCAAGACCTACTTTCAAGCCTGTATGATATAATAGATAATTGTTGGAGGCAGTAGAAATCTGCTTTCCGATATACAATGCTAATTGACCGACCAATAGTACAAGAACCCAATGCATATCTTTTTGTTCAATTCCTTCATCCATTATTTTTTGTAGGAAAAAAGGAATCAGAAAGCCGATGCAGAAAGTTACCATAGATAACAATAAGGTTCCGTATAGAGTCTTTTTGTATTTCTTCAGATAGGAAAATGTGCTGAATAGAGAATATATCCATTTCTTCAGTGTCCATTCATCTTCCACCTGTTCAAAAAAATCCGCAAGCGGTTCTAACACAACAGCAACCCCTTCAATGCCATTGGAGGTCCAAGCTTCTGCAAACAGACTCTGTTTTAATTTGATTTTTCCGTAATTCGGGTCTGCAATATGGTAATAAATTTCTTTCTGTCTACGAGAAATCTTGTAAAGAACAACAAAATGCTCCTGCTTCCAGTACAGAATAGCAGGTAATGGCATTTCTTGCAGTTTTTCTATTCTCAATTGCAATGGAACTGCATGTAAACCTATTCTCTGGCATCCGTCCAAAATATCTTTTAAAGAAACTCCCAAACGGGTGACATTGCAATATTCTTTCAATACAGATAGTGAAAACCGTTTACCAAAGTAAGCGGCCACCATCTGAATACATGCCGGTCCACAATCAGAACTTTCCAACTGACTTCTAAACGGAAACCCCATTCTTTACAATGTTATAATAAAATTGATTCAATACAATATTATCCTTTCCGGATTCATTCAAGCCTCTGATACACAGGTTGGAATTCCCGCTGTCCAATCCTCTTTGGGTACAAGTTCCTCCACAAATAGGAGCTATTCTACAATGTTGGCATACTTCTTTCGATAAACGTACTCCTTCACGTTGTTTCATCTTTTCTTTATCCCAAATAATTGTACCATCTTCATTCAATACTCCTAAACGATTTTCTTTAGTAAAGTCTCTTGCAGTGCATTTAAAAACATCCCTATTGAAATTTATTACTGCCTGATTGACTTTGTCTGCATAACATGAATTCCAAACTTGATTGATAATTTCTCCATATACTTTTATCCCAATACTTTCAAAAGCCTCTATACATTCTACTAAAGTGTCAGAAAGAATTAAATCATTAATTCCTTTGTCCTGCCATACGCGTTGGAAATCTACATGAATATTTTTCTTTTCATTATTTGGAATATCTTTCAAGTCATTTATTATTTCTTTTGTACTTTCCAGATTATCAGATGTATAATTAATACGCAATACTACAAAAATATTGGCATGAAGTAGTTTTTTTATATTACTCACTATCTTAGAATAAGAATCTGCTCCCTCAAACGGATATCGGACTTTATTATGTAGAGTTTTACTCCCATCCAATGTTATTTGAAATGATGAAACACCAAATGATTTCAAGTCTTCTATCATTGAACTTGTTAGTAAATATCCATTTGATGTAAATCCGATAGATGAACTAATACCCAATGTTAAACAAGTTGATTGAAAATGTTTCAACAGAGGATGGACAATATCTTTATAATACAATAATGGCTCTCCACCGAAAAAAGATAAGTTAAACCTCTTTAACGATTTCTGAGAACATATTTTCGTTATATACCGTTTGACATATTCCAATGTTTCAAAAGACATTTTAGAATGTGCCATATGGTTTTCATAACAATACCAACAATTAAAATTACAATTTATAGTCGGATTAATTGTTAATGTATACTGCTCCAAAGAATCGTCTATTTTTGAAATCCTTTGTTTTAGCTTTTCAAATTCACATTCTTCATCCTCAACAAAGATTCCCGCTTGCAATAACTGATTATAAAAAGAGGGATATTCATTAAATATTTCTGAAACACTCAATGATAAATACTTGTTATACAAAGTGTTTTTTACCACCAAGAATGAATTTGTATATGTATTATATATCAAATGATAATTTGGTGATAGACTTATTTCATTATTGTATATACTTTTTTTCATGGAAATATAAGACAAAATGATGGGCCAACAATAAAGAATTCAGTCAGCCCATCATTCAAGATTCATCAAAATTTAGCACCTGCTATTTGAACAACTATTATTTGTACATCCATTGTCTGTTCTGTCAGAACCAGCTGTACAACTGTCATTTATACAACCATTATTGGTTGCTGGTCCTGCGCCAGTACCACCCACCAAGAACAAAGCTTCTTCATCTGCCCCCAACACGTTTTGAGTTGATAAAGTTTCCAAAAAATCTGCAATTCTTTTAAATTTTGCGTCCATGATAAATTTATTTTTAGTTTAACAATAAAACTCTGTTTTTACTTTTCGACGAACTTCTTTCATGCGATGCTGCTCCAGATACTTTATTTTTACCAAAGGGTATAGTTATCTGTATATAAAAACGTCTAAAATTAAAATCTGTATTTTCTATAGAATAATAATCAGTCGTTCTATAAATTCTTTCCGTCTTACTTGAAAGAAGATTATCAATTCCAAATCCTAATGATATTCCAGAACCTAACCCTTTCTTCCCCCAAATGCTTAAACCGTAACTATCATTACTTTTATAACTAGCTCGCTCATAAGCTGTCAAATATCTGAAGAACGTGCCAAGATTCATCTGGCTGGCAAAAGGTACCGTCCAAGTCGCATTGAAAAACATCTGAAAAGATAAGTCGTTTGCATCAACTCTCAGCGTTTCGAATGTTCCATAAGCCCTTTCCCAAACTCCTTGACAACTGGCATTTACCGACAAACTGTTTTTGAAGAATGAATTGTTCCACGAAATCCCCAAAATACCAGTATGTTGACGACCAAATGTTTCAGTCGTTATTTGAGTATATTTCCCGTCCAATGACCGTCTAAAATCTGACATGATCTCTTTTGTTGCATACATTGCACTAAATATATAATGACTTTTCAACACATATCGCAGAGAACCTGTAAGACTATAAATGGATTCTAAATCCGGGTTGTTCTCACGATAAACAGTAGGACTTAAATAATATTTGAACGAATTTAATTCTGTTAAATACGGTCTAATCTTTTCTGTACGCAAAGAAAAAGAAAAATTGTGTGCCCCATTAGGGATATAATTCAAAGAGACAGAAGGCAATATCGTAAAATCTTTTTCTTCTCTGATTTTACCGTTTGATTTTTGCTCCCCTTCTCTGTAAAGATATTCAGAACGAACACCCAGATTCGTTGTAAATTTGTCATTCCAACGATTTATAAATGTAAAATACATTCCCCAATAATTCTCTGTTGCATCAAAAACATTGCTTTTCAATGGATCACTTACATATTCTAGATTTTTTTGTTCTCCATGAAAAAAGTCGTTATAGCTACTTAAAAAATAAACATCTGTTCCAATCTTGAACTGATGTGCTGATGAAAATTTATGATTATATGAAACAGACCCGCTCCAAGTAGAAAAAGTATTGTCCGTATTTTGTTTTATTGACAAGAAAGGATTCATCTTCACTTTTTCTACAACATTCACATAATCCAAGATGGATTCATTATCATCAATTGTCCGCATAAAATCCAAATCCAACATCAGTTTGCTTCCTTTATCGTCTGTCGTTATACGATAATTGATGTTACCGCTTGCCTGGAAACGTTCGTTGTCACCAATATTCGGCATATAGATAAGAGAGTCTACAATTGATTTGTCATTAGGCTTTTGAATGGAGGTAATATTATAAATCCTATTATTCTTTGGGGCATAAGAAATATCAGCCATCATACCAATAATTTGCTGCTCGTTCAGTTGATAATCCCAATTAAGGCTCATACCATAAAATTTATGCTTCAAACGTGTTGTTTCTTCGATTTGATTGGAATATCCGGAATCCTTATAATCATATTTTCCGTCTTTATCATAACGTTCTTTATACTTTTTAGCATACGCAGAGAGTGATAAAGCACTTTTACCCTTCTGATAATCCAGATACAGATTGCCTTCAGGACTATTATATATTCCCTGTGCGTCCTTCATTGAAAATGTTCCTCTCCACCCCACATTTTCATTTTTTTTCAGAACCAGATTTACAATCCCTTCATTTGGACCTGTTTTATATTCACTACCAGGTTCCGTTATAATCTCTATTTTTGAAATAGATTCTGCGGGCAACGATTTCAAATAACCCAGCATCGATTCACCGGACAATATGGTTTTTCGCCCATTTACATACAATTTTACACTTGACTTGCCTAAAACAGATATTTGTTCTCTATCTATTTGCATCAAAGGAGTAAAGCGCAACAACTGCATCGTGTTGTTTCCTTTCGTTAGATTCGAGTTGGCAACATTGAAAACTAGTCGGTCTGATTTCTGCGTGACAATGGATTTCCCCTGAACGACGATTTCGCCCAGTTCTTCGCTCCTTTCTTTCATCACAATGGTATCAGGCAGAACGGAAAGAGTCTTGTAGTCCTGATTTTCATAACCCAAGTATGAGACACGGAGCCATTCTCTGCCATCGAAGTTTGTAGATATTGTGAAAACGCCGTTTCGGTCCGTTATCGTACCATGTAAAAGTTGGTCGGCATCATCTAGACAAGTAATGACAGCACCTTCCAAAGGTATCTTTTCAACATCGACAACGACTTTTCGAACTGAAGTTTGCGAAAAAACATTCAACTGCAAACAAAGCAATATACATAGAAATATAACCTTTTTCATTTTAAAACTTTTGATAAACAAATATCGTATGCACAACCTATGTGCAATATTCGCAAAAATCCTGAAAATATGCAAGCAAATAGCCGGAAATTTAGTC
The DNA here is from genome assembly GCA_011959205.1 of Bacteroidaceae bacterium. Lineage (GTDB taxonomy): Bacteria > Bacteroidota > Bacteroidia > Bacteroidales > Bacteroidaceae > Phocaeicola. The sequence goes on along the minus strand of BLLV01000289.1, from coordinate 132 downwards.
AATGAATCAGGAAATGTGCCAAGAAGAGGAGTAGTTCCCAAATTTTCAGACCTTGAAGTGGTGGCTTTGAACATGACATCAGAGGCTGTTGGCATTGACAGTGAATCATTGTTGTTTGCAAAGCTACAGGAG
>BLLV01000288.1 GCA_011959205.1 Bacteroidaceae bacterium | reverse complement strand
GGCTGCAAAGCCAGAAGACAAGAGCCCAAATACTCTTTGAACAATTCCCGGATATCAAATCTGTGTACTATTACGCACTACGATTAGGGAAGATATTTTCAGACTATACAGATAAAGATGTGGCGCGTGCCAAACTCGCACTTTGGTATAATGAAATTGAGGAGTTTGGGTATGACACATTCACCACTGTTGCCAATTCCATTGAGAATCATTACGAACGGATATTAAACTACTTTGTAAACAGAAGCACAAATGCTGCTGCGGAAGCTTTTAATGCAAAAATTAAAGCATTTAGGGCTTCATTTCGTGGAGTGGTAGATAAGAGGTTCTTCCTGTATAGATTAGCAAAGGTGTATGCATAAAGGGGAAGTTGCAAAGGGTAATCCCCCAAGAATTACAACTGAGCCGATTCAATTCCGCCAACGAGCTATATAAATAAAAAGAAGCGGAGATGCCTCAACTCACCCCCACTTCTCTCTATATATTAAATACTAACTATTAATTATTTTCAGGGCGAAGTTTACGTACAGTAACGGCAGTCTGCCACATTTCGCTTTCACGCAAAGCCTTCAATTCTTCTTCCAATTTTTCACGATAATCGGGTTTAGAGTTAGAATCAATAGAAATCTGAGCCTCGTTACCGGTCTTCACACTGTGATACAACTTTTCAACTACGGGTTTGATGGCATCGTGGAAAGGAGTCATCCAGTCCAATGCACCGCGCTGAGCAGTAGTAGAGCAGTTAGCATACATCCAGTCCATACCGTTCTTTGCGAACAAAGGCATCAATGACTGAGTCAGTTCTTCCACTGTTTCGTTAAATGCCTCAGAAGGAGTATGTCCGTTTTCACGCAATACTTCGTACTGAGCCAACAACAATCCCTGAATAGCCCCCATCAATGAACCGCGTTCACCTGTCAGGTCAGAAGTTGCTTCACGCTGGAAAGTCGTTTCAAACAAATAACCTGAACCGATACCAATACCCAATGCAATAGTACGTTCGTATGCATTACCGGTTACATCCTGATAGATAGCGTATGAAGAGTTCAAGCCACGGCCTTCCAAGAACATGGTACGCAGTGAAGTACCCGAACCTTTAGGAGCTACCATGATCACATCAATATCAGCAGGAGGAACTACCCCTGTGCGGTCACTCCAAGTAATAGCAAAGCCATGAGAGAAATAAAGCGCCTTGCCTTGAGTCAAGTAAGGTTTGATAGTCGGCCATACAGACATAACAGCTGCATCAGATAACAGACACATTACAATAGTCGCTTTCTGACAAGCCTCTTCAATACCAAACAGCGTTTCACCCGGAACCCATCCGTCAGCAACTGCTTTTTCATATGTTTTTCCCGGACGCTGACCAACGATTACGTTGAAGCCATTGTCCCGAAGATTCAAAGACTGTCCCGGCCCCTGTACACCATACCCAATCACAGCGATTGTTTCATTTTTCAATACTTCACGTGCTTTTTCCAAAGGAAATTCATCGCGGATGACTACAGTTTCTGTAACACCGCCAAAATTCAATTGTGCCATTTTAAATTATAAATTAAAAATTAGATTCTAAATAAATATCACTTTACTGCGAACGACAACATCTGCGTCGTTCTTCTTCACCTCTATATCATATTCGTTCTCTCTCACTTCCTCACGATAGAAACTCAATGTATCCCCATAATAACTCTCGGCCACGTATGCCATCTCAAACCGTTTAATCCGTCTCTTTTCAAAAAGTTCAATAGGAAACAGATCCAAAATATGCTCTATATACTTAATGCTGTTCACATGACCATTGATATCAATATCACTATATCTGGCCCGGTATTCGGAAACCGGAGTCTTCTCCGCCACCTTGATACGGCCGGGTTTGCTTATGGGACATTCCTTATCGCATACATAATCAGTAATACCACCTCCGTGAAGCGTAAGCAGATCGGCAGGTTTGCGAGTTTCCATGCTGATCATCGCCCATACGGAACGGGCGTATCCTACGGCCTTTCCCTCCTTATCCAAAATGGCGAAATTACGATCCGTAAAAAGACGATACACATTCTCCACCCATGTCTGAATACTGAAATCCTCATATTGACAAGGCATATCCTCCAGTTCCACAGCCAAGCGGGAAAGTACCCATGTATAATGATTCTCATTGAGCGTGGCTATTCCGAACCCCCGGTCGGCGGCATGAAAACCGGCACAATTCAGCAAATGATTGCCCAACACACTCATGGTCAGCTTTCCGCTGAAATCACAGTGAAAAGGCTCTGCCACAAACTTATATGTTCCTACTTTGTTCTCACTCATCCTTATTCCATTTTTTGTTGACGATACTTCTCTTCACGTTGAGTCAAGTATTCGTTTACACGCTCGAAACAACTGGTAGTAATCGCCACACGTCCCGAACGTACAAACTGCAACACACATCCCAATCCGCGCAGTTCCTCATAAAGAGCAGTAATTTCCTCACTCATCCCATTCTTTTCAACAATAGAAAACACCGGATTCACCTCTACAATGCGGGCGCTATAACGACGGATAACCTTAGACGCCATAGGATTTTCCTGAAATTCAGGAGTGGAAACCTTGTACAAAGCGATTTCATGCTGATAAATTTCACTATCAGTAAAATAATGTGCCTGCAAAACATCTATTTTCTTTTCAATCTGCTTCACCACCTTCTCTATCACATCCTGGGTAGTCCAAGCAGTAATAGTGTATTTATGCACCCCCTTGATAGAAGAAGCGGAAACATTAAGACTCTCGATATTGATTTGGCGGCGGGTAAACACGGCCGTAATCTGGTTCAGCAAACCGGCGATATTTTCTGAGTGAACGATTAATGTATATAATGTCTTGTCCATAATGATTAAATTAGCATTCCAGTAACATCTGATTCACCGATCCTCCCGGAGGTGTCATCGGCAACACATTTCCCTCTTCTATCACACAAGCCTCCAACAGGAACGGCCCGTCGGCAGCCAGCATCTCATGAATAGCATCCTGCAACTCCTCGCGCTTCATGACACGACGGGCAGGAATCTCGTATGCCTCGGCAATCTTCATGTAATCCGGATTCAGCATCGGAGTAAATGAATAACGATGACCGAAAAACATAGCTTGCCATTGACGAACATTACCCAAATAGTTATTGTTTAATAAAATAATCTTTACCGGTGCCTTTTGCTCCATGACAGTTCCCAATTCCTGAATATTCATTTGCAAGCCGCCATCCCCCATAAAAACGCATACTGTACGATCAGGACGGCCAAAAGTAGCACCTATGGCAGCGGGAAGTCCGAATCCCATCGTTCCCAATCCACCCGAGGTTACAATGCTGCGGTTCTTGCTGTATTTAAAATAACGGGCAGCCATCATTTGGTTCTGTCCCACGTCTGTCACCAGTACCGCCTCATTGTTTGAAGCCTCACTTACCGCACGCACCACTTCACCCATATTCAACGCCCCTCCGGCAGGATGGATTTCTTTACTAATAACATGTTCATATTCCGTCTTTTCATATTCAGTAAAGCTATCAATCCATTCGGAATGTTTATTCTCGCGGATAAGTTGCGTCAGCATAGCTAGCGTATGTTTACAATTACCTAATACGGGTACATCCACTTTTACATTCTTATCTATTTCAGAATGGTCAATATCCAGATGGATGATCTTTGCTTGTTTAGCGTATGTATCCAATTTTCCGGTTACACGGTCGTCAAAACGCATGCCTACGGCAATCAGCACATCACATTCATTGGTCTTGACATTGGGGCCCAGATTTCCATGCATACCTAACATTCCTTTATTTAAAGGATGCGAAGTTGGTATAGCCGAAAGTCCCAGCAAAGTACAGCCACAAGGCATATCGGCTTTTTCTATAAATGCACGCAACTCATCTTGCGCATTACCCAACTCTACGCCCTGCCCTACCAACACTAATGGCCTTTGGGCATTGTTTATCAATTCGGCAGCCTCCTGAAGAGATTCCTTATCAGGATTAGGTTCAGGATCATAACTGCGGATAAAATCAAGCTTCATCGGTTCATAATCCACCATCTCCACTTGCGCATTTTTGGCAAAGTCCAAAACGACCGGGCCGGGACGTCCGCTTTTGGCTATATAGAAAGCACGGGCTACAGCCCAAGCTACATCTTCCGCACGGCGAATTTGGTAACTCCATTTAGTTATAGGCTGAGTCACGCCCACCAGATCCACCTCCTGAAAAGCATCCGTGCCCAAGAAAGAGGCTCCCACTTGTCCGGCAATCACCACGATAGGCGTGCTGTCAATCATGGCATCGGCAATGCCGGTAATGGTATTTGTCGCACCGGGACCGCTAGTCACCAAACAGACACCCACCTCACCAGATACACGGGCAAATCCCTGTGCTGCATGGGCAGCTCCCTGTTCATGACGGACCAATATATGGTTCAATGTATCTCTATGATGATATAAAGCATCAAAAGTAGGCATGATAGAACCTCCGGGATATCCGAAAAGAGTTTTCACTCCTTGATACTCCAAAGAACGCATCATCGCCTCTGCTCCTGTTATCTTTTCTTTTGCCATAATTGTTTAGTTGAGAATTGAGAATCAAAAAAAATACGATGCCGGACAATCGGCCAATGACAACGAAACTATTTTTTTATTCTCAATTTTTAATTTCTAATTTAGTCAATGATTCTCACTCCTCCTTTATCTGCAGAACTTACCATACTGGCGTATGCCTTCAAGCTTTTAGGAACTTTACGGTCACGGGTCACCGGTGCCATCGGTCGGGCAGCCAATTCTTCGTCGCTCAGTTTCACATTGATACTGCGGTTCGGAATATCGATTTCAATTATATCACCATCCACTATTTTTCCGATATTACCACCCGCTGCAGCTTCAGGAGAAATATGCCCGATGCTTAATCCCGAGGTTCCTCCACTAAAACGTCCGTCGGTAATCAAAGCACATTCTTTTCCTAAATGCTTGGATTTGATATAAGAAGTAGGATAAAGCATTTCCTGCATACCAGGGCCACCTTTCGGACCTTCATGGGTGATGACAACGACATCGCCACTCACGACCTTTCCTCCCAAAATCCCTTCACAAGCGGCATCCTGCGAATCGAACACCTTGGCAGGTCCCGAGAATCTCCAAATACTTTCGTCCACTCCTGCCGTTTTCACCACACAACCGTCCTGTGCGATATTTCCTTTCAGAACGGCCAGACCTCCATCCTTGCTATAAGCATGCTGCAAGTCGCGGATGCAACCGTTGGCACGATCGGTATCCAGTTCTTTATAAGCAGCATTCTGAGAACCTAACTTTATATTGAACTTGTTTCCCGGAGCACCCGAATAGATGCGCTTTGCCTCAGCATCCACTTCCTCCTTACATATATTATATTTCTCGATAGCTTCCGCCAATGTCAGGCCATCCACCCGCTTCACATCAGTTTTCAGCAAACCACCCTTAGATAATTCTCCCAATATATTAAGGATACCGCCGGCACGGTTCACATCCTGAATATGATATTTCTGTGTATTCGGAGCTACTTTACACAAACAAGGCACATGGCGTGAAAGCATATCAATATCATCCATCTTGAAATCTACTTCCGCCTCGTGGGCGATAGCTAAAAGATGGAGCACAGTATTGGTAGACCCCCCCATTGCAATGTCCAGCGTCATGGCATTCAGAAAAGCATCACAGGTAGCGATGCTACGCGGTAACACACTGTCATCTCCTTCCTCATAATATTTATAAGCATTCTTCACTATCAGAGCCGCCGCATCCTTGAACAACTGAACACGATGGGCATGAGTTGCCAGAATAGTACCATTCCCCGGAAGTCCCAGGCCGATGGCCTCATTAAGACAATTCATAGAATTAGCCGTAAACATGCCTGAGCAGCACCCACAGCCCGGACACGCATTATCTTCAATCTGAGACACTTCCTCATCGCTGACCGATGCATCGGCGGATTTAATCATAGCATCTATCAAATCAAGATGCTGATTGTTCCACTCTCCCGCCTCCATCGGACCGCCCGATACAAAAACAGTCGGTATATTCAGCCGCATGGCAGCCATCAGCATACCCGGAGTGATCTTGTCACAATTGCTGATACACACCATTGCATCTGCTTTATGTGCATTCACCATATACTCCACACTGTCGGCAATGATATCACGGCTGGGCAGTGAATACAGCATACCATCGTGTCCCATAGCTATCCCGTCATCAATGGCAATCGTATTGAATTCCGCTGCAAAGCATCCCAATTTTTCAATCTCGGCTTTCACCTGCTGACCAATTTCGTGCAGATGGGTATGTCCCGGAACGAACTGTGTAAACGAGTTTACTATGGCTATAATGGGCTTGCCCATCATTTCTTTCTTCATGCCGTTAGCCACCCATAAAGCTCTCGCTCCTGCCATGCGGCGTCCCTGTGTGCTAAACGAACTGCGTAACTGATCCTTCATCTTATTCTAAATCTATAACGTCCTATACTTATTGAAAAAGCCTTCCTCACCATGTGAGAAAGGCTTTCAATTATTTCTTTATATGTACAACTACACATACACAACCTTTCTCACGCTCCTAGTGTGACCACCACGACGCGAATAATATGCAGGACTGCCAGGTTATTTAGAGTAGTAATATTCATATATCTGTTTTCTTTGTTTCTTTAACGAATGCAAAGGTAAGGCGTTTTTCGTAACAAACAAATAAAATGAAGTTTTTTTTTCATATAAATTATTATTCGTAACCAAACCAAGCTCTAAATAATCATTTTATCACAAATAATACGATAGAGCCGGAGGGATATTTATTTTGCTTTATTCACTCATCCATACTCCTAACATCACTCCGAGGATGCCAAATACCACACTACTAATAACGTAGGCGAAAAAAGAGGAATAAAGTCCTGATTTAAGTAATTGAAAGCTTTCGTTGCCGAAAGTGGAGAAAGTGGTAAAGCCACCGCAAAGTCCAATAGTAAGCATCAGTCTTATATCATTGTTGATATGAATGCGTGAAGTGAGAGTATAAAATACCCCAATAAATATGCAACCCAAGATATTGACAGCGAAAGTGCCCCACGGAAAATTGGTTGTTTCGTAGCGACAAATATTTATGGTAAGCAGATAGCGAAATACACTTCCTGTACCTCCTCCTAAAAAGATAAGTAATAGTGATTTCATAAATGTTACATTTTGATGCAAAAACAGCAATGATCATTCATTCAGAACTAAAAGTAACAATAAAAATCGGAAACATATCCAAACGTCTCATGATTTCTATCACAGGACGTTTCTTTATATTCACTAAATAATTCAATGCGATATAGATATTAAATAGACTCTTTTTCTAAAAAGAATACAATGAAAAAGCATCCCAAAAGTTTTATGTCTAACTTTTGGGATACAATTCATCTTGAAACAGCCTCTGTTCTTCTTCGCTATATTTAATTATTCAGCAGCCGCTTCCTCTACCTTGTCAGCAGACTCTGCCGGAGTTTCTTCTACAAATTCAGTAATACCATTACTTACCAAAATATTATACCATGAAATCAGTTTCTTAATATCCCCGTTATGAACACGATCACGGTCATAATTTGGCAAAACCTCTGCAAAATAAGTATGTAACTCACCTGCAGATGCTTTTTTATAATTAATAGAAGCAACTGCTCCATTCTCTTTCTTCTTTACCGCCTCCAGCACTTCGTTCAAAGGCACTTCTTCCGCATCTGTGTACATAGCAATATCTGCCAATGAAATAACTTTGTCATGAGCATAAACAGGAACTCTTTTCTTAGTTGCGTCAACTGTTTCTACAATCAACATGTTCTTTCCTTGAGAAATCAATTTATATAATCCCGGTTTACCCGCGATTGATAAAATGGTCTTTAACATACTATTCTATTTTATATTTATGGTTTGAGGGAACAAAAGTACAATTCACCAATGAAACTCCCAAATTTATGGTACGAATTTTTCGGTTTTTAATTGTTCCACTATCCTGTTCAACTGGGGTATGAGCAATTGCACCCCGTCATTCACCACCGTGAAATCGGCCCGCCGGCGCTTTTCTTCATCATCCATCTGGGCGGCAATACGTGCCCGAACTTGCTCCTCACTGGATCCGTCACGATACATGACACGCTGTATACGCAGATCCACAGGTGCATAGACCATTACTACCGCATCTACCGTATCCTGAAAACCGGCCTCATACAGAATGGCCGATTCCATACCCACGATCTCACACTTTTGTTGACGTTCCACCCATGCGACAAAATCTTTCCGCACCCGGGGATGGATAATAGAATTGATTTGAAGCACATGCGCCGGATCGGAAAACAGATAAGAAGCCAGCAACGGCTTGTTCAACAGGCCGTCCTTGTAAACATCCTCACCCAACAATGCAATCAGTTCCCCACGAATGCCGGCATCAGAAGCCGTAAGGCGTTTCGCCTCATTGTCCGCATTATACATAGGGATATGCATATCTTCCAGTAAGTGGGAAATGTACGATTTTCCACTACCGATGCCACCAGTAACTGCTATCTTAATCATTGAATTTAATTCGTTGTTCTATCAAATAATCCACCTCCTTGAGGTTTAAACGGACGTGGTTCACATATCGGGGAATAGATTTGAGATTAACCGGACATTTCTCTCCCTTATTGTTCAATAAAGACTCGTATGTCACCCCGATAAAGAAATCCTCGGAGGTAATGGACTTGAAATGGCTCAAGCCAACCTGAAAAGTCACCTGAACTTTGGAAGGAAAAGTACGAAGTACCTTATTGGGTGGAAAATTAATACCACGTATAGGCACCTCCACACTTTTCTCGGCATAGACATCTACCAATAAAGTCACATCATCAAAAGAGGGAATGAATTTCGCTCCGCGCACATCGGCCAGATTCACCCTGCGACGAATAGTATCTGTCACATCCTCAAAGCTCAAAGCCTGTGTATAAGCAGCCGTAATGGTATCCAAAATCTCCTGAGGAGCATAGACCATGACTGAATCCGGCGAATAAATGATATCCGAAATATAATACTGACGATCCAAAGCTACCTTGCCCTGCAATTTTACGGGCACCTTCTTTGCCTTTCCCTTTGTATAAATAAACTCTACGGTATCCGGTCGTATAGCCAACAACTTCGTTGTCTGGTTCAACTGGACTGAAATCTTTTTCATCAAGGTCGAAACCGGAATCCGGACACGGTTCCCCTTATCCTTGTAGTCCTTAAAATCCAGGACAATGGGATAAAATGTCTGTCCCAGCATATAGTTAACCAATACGGTTCCCCTGTCTTTCACCCCGATACGCAATTCATCAGGAAGTTCGGATGTCAGCACCACATCACTAGGTACATTCTTCAACCGTAACGGAACAGAGAATTCTGTTTCATAATCATCATTCAGCACCTGAAGCAGCCAGAAGCAGAAAGACACAAATACAAAAAACAAGAAAATCAGGAATTCCCTGCTATTACGGCTAAGCAGGAAGCTTCTGATTCTCTCTAAAGTCTTTAAATAGTAGACACGTATGTTCCTTTTGCCGAACATGTGGTTATGTCATTTACTTCTGTTGATTAGATGCAGCATTGGCGAAGATAGAATTTCTATCAATTTTAATCTTAACGCCTGATGCTATTTCCAGAACAACTGTATTATCTTCTATTTCTTTTATTTTTCCGTATATACCACCTGCAGTAATCACTTCCTGACCCATTTCCAGATTCTTACGGAAATTAGCAATTTCTTTCTGTTTTTTATTCTGAGGACGAATCATGAAAAAGTACATAATAGCGAAAATGGCTACCATCATAATCAGGAAAGAATAATCTCCTCCCCCTCCTGCCTGCAGAAATACAAATAATAAGTTCATACTTTCTATGTTTTTTAGTTTATAATGCTGTTATTTTTCAACAACAAACAAAGATATTAATTTTTTGTTAGCTTATTCTCTTTTTTCAATGAATTAACGATTCCGTCCAAAGTCCCGTTAATAAAGCCACCGCTTTTCGGGGTACTGTACAGTTTGGCTATTTCTACGTACTCATTCAATGAAACACTGACTGGAATATTGGGGAAACTCAGGATTTCGGCCAAAGCGATCTGCATAATGACCACATCCATGAAAGCTACGCGGTCCAAATCCCAATTCTTTGTATTTTCGCTAATCAGATGACGATAATAATCGGCATTCAATATAGTACGACGGAACAAACGGCGCGCGAAATCTTGATCCTCTTCATCTTTAAATTCCGGCAACAATTCCTGTTTTGCACCATTCTTCTCATCAAAGCGCTTGATGGTCTTCAACACAAAGGTATCCACTATTTCCTTGTCATCATTCCAATACAAACTTTGGTCTTCCAAAACCTGATCCAGTTCAACATTATTAAAAATAATGTTTTTATATAGTTTGCGCCATAATTCACGGTCTTCTTCATACGAAGAAGTTTCACTGGCCATATATTCCTTATATATATCGCTTTCTAAGATTTTATCACATAAACTCTTTACGAAATCAGCTTCGTTCTCCCAAGTTTTTTTCTGATTGTTCGAGAACTCCAGCAGTTGTTTGTTCACCTCCAACTGTGCAATAAAGCGGTTTTCTACAAATTTGGTGTTGGGAAACAATTCTTCCTTAGTAGGGACCAATTTGTTTTTCGCAGCATTCAGTCGTTTGTTAGCCTGTTTAGTTACCTCTACCATTAAAAGCAACAGATAGTTATATAAGTCATACGCTTTAGAAAGACTGAAAAACAACTCTTTTTCCGCTGTATCCAAGTTTTTGCCTCCGTTCTGATAATAAGCATAGACTATCTGAACTATCTTAAGACGAATAAGAACTCTATTTATCATAATTCACATAAAATTATTAAGGAGTTGCAAAAATAGATATTTTCATTGATTTCACATAACATAATTACATTTTTTAATGTAAAATTTACATAGAACTATCTAAATCGCTTTTTTCATCGAAGTTTATCCGCAATTTCTTTGCCCATTTAAAAAAAATGTCCAATTTTGAAGCCGATTTATAAAGATACTTAAGTTATGGAAGATTATAAAAAGAAAAGTGGAGTGGATGGTGACAAAGAAATTGTTTTTTCAAAAGCAATTAAGGCCGGCAAACGTATTTATTATTTAGATGTAAAGAAAAACCGAAAAGATGAAATGTTTTTGGCTATTACCGAAAGCAAGAAGATTGTTTCGGGAGAAGGTGATGACTCGCAAGTAAGCTTCGAAAAACATAAGATTTTTCTATATAAAGAAGATTTTGAGAAGTTCATGAACGGTTTACAACAGGCTATACAGTTTATTGCCGAAGAGCAAGGCCCTATTGAACCTCATCACACTGAAAATGAAGAACAGGGAACGACCGAAGATGCACACAAACCGCTTAGTCCGAATGAAATTAAAATAGATATCGACTTCTGATTCCAACTGAAAAGAAAGCACAATGATAAAAAATTGTGCTTTCTTTTTGTCAAGTCGAAAATAAGCTGTAATTTTGCACCGCTTTTTCAGGCTCATCGTGTGATATACCACATCGTGTGATGGCGAATTAAGCAATCAAGTCAACTTAATTTAGAGTAACACAAAAAAAATTAAAAGAACAATGAAATCAATTGAAATTAAAGGTACTGTCAGAACAGACGTAGGAAAGAAAGCAACTCACGAATTGCGTAAGAACAATGGCGTTCCTTGTGTATTGTACGGAGTACAGAAAGACGAAAAAGGTTTGCCTGTAGCTACTCACTTCTCCGTTCCTACCGAAGGACTCCGCAATTTGGTATACACACCGCATATCTATGTTGTAGATTTGAACATTGACGGCAAAATAGTAAATGCCATCTTGAAAGATATCCAGTTCCACCCTGTAACAGATGCAATCCTTCACGTTGACTTCTATCAAATTGAAGAAACTAAACCTATCGTTATGGAAGTTCCTGTCCAGATGGAAGGTTTGGCAGAAGGTGTACGCGCCGGTGGTAAACTGGCATTGCAGTTGCGCAAGCTGAAAGTGAAAGCTTTATACAATGTAATTCCTGAACGTCTGATTATTGACGTAACTTCTTTGGGCTTGGGCAAAACCATCAAAGTGGGCGAATTAAGCTATGAAGGTTTGGAATTGATCAATGCTAAAGAAGCTGTTGTTTGTGCAGTGAAATTGACTCGTGCCGCTCGTGGTGCTGCTGCAACTGCCGGCAAATAATTAATAACCCTTTAATCCTTATCAATGAAATATTTGATTACAGGACTGGGTAATATAGGTGAAGAATACCGAAATACCCGTCACAACATAGGATTCACAGTATTGGACGCCCTTGCAAAGGCGTCCAATCTTGTTTTTACCGACGGACGTTATGGAGCCACTACTACCCTTCCGCTCAAAGGACGCCAGCTTATCCTGCTGAAACCGTCCACTTACATGAACCTGAGCGGAAATGCGGTACGCTACTGGATGCAAAAAGAAAACATCCCGTTAGAAAATGTGTTGATAATAGTGGACGACCTCGCCCTTCCTTTCGGTACATTGCGTCTGAAGGGAAAAGGTAGTGATGCCGGACACAATGGTTTGAAACACATAGCTGCTACGCTGGGCACACAAGATTATGCCCGTCTGCGCTTCGGTATTGGAAATGATTTTCCCCGTGGCAAGCAAATAGATTTTGTATTAGGCCACTTCACTGACGAAGATTTGAAGACCATGGACGAACGCGTAGCGATGGCTTGCGACATAATCAAGAGTTTTTGCCTGGCAGGCATCAGTATAACAATGAACCAATACAATAAAAAGTAATGGCTGAAGCAAGAATTGATAAATGGCTATGGGCCTCACGTATATTCAAGACCCGCACTATCGCTGCCGAAGCATGCAAAAAAGGACGGGTTTCTATCAATGGCACTCAAGTGAAGCCATCGAGAATGATAAAACCGGGAGAAGTGATACAGGTAAAGAAACCGCCTGTCACATACTCATTTAAAGTTTTACAAGCAATAGAGAAACGCATAGGTGCCAAATTGGTGCCTGAAATACTGGAAAATGTAACGACTCCGGAACAATATGAATTGCTGGAAATGAGCAAAATCAGCGGTTTCATTGATCGCGCCCGCGGAACAGGACGTCCCACTAAGAAGGACCGTCGCAGCATGGAAGAGTTCATTACTCCTGAATATTTCGGTGACGATGACTTCGACTTTGAATTTGATTTCGAAGAAAAAGAGTGATTAATGGTCAATGATTAGTGGTTAGCGCTTGCGGAGTATGCATCCGATATTAACCACTAATCAGACTACTTATTTTTCTTTCTTACCCAACAAACGGTACACATCATCCCGTTCGCCTACCACCCATACCACATCTCCTTCCGTAAAAGGTACATTGATATCAGGGGTCATCAGCGCACTATCTTCTTTTTCAACGCCTACCACCAAACATTTGTACTCATCCCGGATGCCACTTTCTCTGATATTTTTACCCAAGAAAAATGAATTACGGTCTATGATGAACTGTTTCAGGCTCATTTCACGCCTTTCCAAATCTTCCTCTTCGGCAGCGGCTGATACTCTTTCTGCCTGACGGGCAAACTCGCCCAACTGTTCATCTGTACCGATTACCTGTATAGTATCACCGGGAAACAGGCGTATATTCGCCCCAGGAATATTAATACGATGCATGCCACGAATGATAGATGCCACATGCACTCCGTATTTATGCCCCAAATTCAATTCTCTCAATGTATGTCCCGCCCATAAAGAATCCGCTGGTATCTCAAAATCAGAAAGATGCAAGTCGCGGGACAACAAATGCCCTGCATACTCAGGACGTTTCTGGCCCGTGAACTCAGCATGCACATCTCTGAAACGCAAATTCTGAATAAAAGTACGCTCCATGAATATAGATTGTTTCTTCAGCCATCGCGAGAACATCATCATACCTACCAAAATAACGGCTATACCGATCAGCAAAGTCATGGAAGCCTGAAAAAGTTTCTCTATAATAAATATCACAAACATGACAGCTATCACTATACGGAGCAAAATAGTAGAAATTAGGGGTGCCCGGTTGAAACGGCTATCCTGCCATAGCGCCTGAAACTCTACAGAGTGGTTTTTCTTCATAATAATGGCACGCAAGAAAGGTGCGGTGCAGACAATAGTAAAAACAGCTCCTGCCAGATTTGCCCAAAAGAGAGGCAGGCTAGCCCGGAACAATGGAATAATAAAATGGAATGAAAGCGTAATCACAGCTACACACAATACGGAATAAACAGCTACAATCCTAGTTATGGCAACCAACAATTTCTTCCAATTGTTTTCCTGATTCACCGTCTGCGATCCTGATGAATAACGCTCAAGCATTTTTTTCCATTTGCCAGGCAAACGTTTCTCTACCATATTATAAGCGGGTATCGCCAAACGTATCATATACGGAGTCAGAAATGTAGTAATGACCGAAACAGCCACCACAATAGGATACAAGAAATCACTGGTTACTTTCAGACTTACCCCCAGTGAAGCGATAATGAATGCAAATTCACCTATCTGGGTCAGGCTGAAACCGCATTGCATGGCAACTTTCAAGGGCTGTCCCGACAAAATCACACCACCTGTACCAAAAATAACCTGTCCAAGCAAAATGGCCAATGTTATAATCAGAATGGGCCATATATATTCTACAATCATGGCAGGATCTACCATCATTCCCACAGATACAAAGAAAATGGCTCCAAACAAATCCTTAACAGGGGACACAAGCTTCTCTATATTTTCGGCCTCCACTGTTTCTGCCAAAATAGAGCCCATTATAAAAGCTCCGAAAGCAGCCGAAAATCCAACTTTGGCTGCCACAACTACCATACCAAAACACAATGCCAGCGAAACGATCAGCAATGTTTCATTCGCCATCCACCTGCGGGAACGCTTCAAGAATGTGGGGATGATATAAATACCTACCACAAACCATAATATAAGGAAGAACAATAGTTTAGCAATGCTATATACCATCTCACTGCCCTCGAAATTCTGGCTTACCGCCATTGTACTCAGCATAACCATCAAAACAATGGCCAATATATCTTCCAAGATGAGAATACTGAGAACCAAGCCGGCAAACCGTTGCTGTCTAAGCCCCAAATCATCAAAAGCCTTGTAGATAATAGTTGTGGAGGACATGGCCAGCATACCTCCCAAATACAGGCAGTCCATGTGTTTCCACCCGAAAGACCATCCTACAAACATCCCCATCAATATCATACAGAATATAATGGTGCACGCCGCAATGACCGCCGTTCCCCCTACCTTTACCAATTTCTTGAAACTAAATTCCAATCCTAGAGCAAACAACAAAAATATCACACCAATCTCCGACCACGTATGGATATTGGCCACATCAACGACCGACGGAGTAAGAGAAACATGGGGACTAGCCAAAAAGCCGGCTACGATATAGCCGAGAACAAGAGGCTGCTTTAACCTTTTAAAGA
>BLLV01000287.1 GCA_011959205.1 Bacteroidaceae bacterium | reverse complement strand
TTGATGTATCCCACATGGGCGAATTTTGGGTAAAAGGCTCCCATGCGTTGGAGTTTCTGCAACAAGTGACTTCAAACAATGTGGCAACTCTGCCTGTCGGTAAAGCGCAATATACTTGTTTCCCTAATGAGGAAGGAGGCATTGTCGATGACCTGTTGGTATATCACTATGAACCCGAAAAATATTTGTTAGTGGTAAATGCAGCCAATATTGAGAAAGACTGGAACTGGTGTGCCGGCCATAACACAGTGGGTGCGGAATTGGAAAACGCGTCCGACCGTATGGCACAGCTTGCCATCCAGGGACCGAAGGCTATGGAGGTGTTGCAAAAACTGACTCCGGTTAATTTGTCTGAAATTCCTTATTATGCTTTTACCACAGGTGAGTTTGCCGGTCAGAAAGATGTGATTATTTCGAATACCGGCTATACCGGTGCAGGTGGTTTCGAGCTTTATTTTTATCCCGAAGCCGGTCAGGCTATCTGGGAGGCGATTTTCGAAGCGGGAGCTCCCGAAGGAATTAAACCTATCGGACTGGGCGCTCGTGATACATTACGTTTGGAAATGGGCTTCTGCCTGTATGGTAATGATTTGAGCGATACCACTTCTCCGTTGGAAGCAGGATTGGGCTGGATAACCAAGTTTGTTGAAGGAAAGAATTTCATTTCACGTGCTTTACTGGAAAAGCAGAAAGCCGAAGGGGTGAAACGCAAACTGATTGCTTTTGAAATGGTAGACCGTGGTATTCCCCGTCATGGTTATGAACTGGTAAATGTAGATGGAGAGAAAATAGGTGAAGTAACCAGCGGCACCATGTCTCCAATGCGTAAGATCGGTATCGGTATGGGATATGTCCAGACCGCTTACGCAGCATTGGGATCTGAGATATTTATTGATGTGCGCGGACGCAAGCTGAAAGCTGTGGTAGTAAAGGCACCATTCAGAAAATAGATCGGAAGCCGGAAAAGAGAACATTGATAACGAAAAGAAACGCGGATATTCAGATTTCATGAATATCCGCGTTTCTTTTAATATGACCGGCCGATATAAAAATCATATACATTTACTATCATTCCATTTCCGCAAAAACAGCCTTTAGTGCAAAATTAATGATAGAATGAAGAACATGATACACAGATAATTCTTAATTTTGCAATCAAAAATTTATTAATTATGTCTGAATTGGCTCCATTGATAAGTGATTTGGCTTTGATTTTGATCTGTGCCGGTGTTATGACGCTCGTCTTTAAAAGGTTAAAGCAGCCTCTTGTTCTCGGCTATATCGTAGCCGGCTTTTT
>BLLV01000286.1 GCA_011959205.1 Bacteroidaceae bacterium | reverse complement strand
TGAAGCCACTCAGTGGTGAGGAATATGTACAGGTATCGGGAGGATATGTGCCTCCCACTGCGGAACAGATAGAACAACTCCGTGAGAAATATGGACCGTTGGCGGATATTATCTGCTGGTAGACTTTTATACAAACACAATTTTATTAACTAATGTAAATCAGTACTTTGTATTGATTTGCATTAATAGAAAACTATATGAATATGAAAAGAATTGTATTTAAAATCACAAAATTATTTTGCGCTTGCTTTATTACATTGTTGTTCTTTAGTTGCAGTAATTCCGAATCTGTGATGGAAAAAGAAAGAAAAAGTACTGTGATTATTGATATCAAACAAAATGGACTAGGTTATGAATTGAAAAGCAAAGAGGTTCCTTATATTACTCGTGCCTCAGGTCGAAATATAGAACAATTTTATTTATCTGTTTATAGAGAGGATAATAGAGATATAAAGCTTGATGCTATTTTGGTGAAAGAAAATATAGACGAAAATAATTATATACTTTATCACTACACGACTGATGAAGTACTATTTGCAACATTATACATATCTGATAATACCTTGAAAGATATAAAATTGGAATTTGATGATGAAAATTTAGTAAAAACAAGAAGTCTTGCTAGTTGGTATCAGTGTGCCAATGATGAATACCAAAATTATAAAGATTTTTATGAGAATAACCACCCTATGGCATGTGATATTGGCGATTTGTTTTTTGGAGCATGTACTGTTGGTGGAGTACTAGGCAGTGCAATTTATTGTGCATTTTAAAATAACAATCGGTATGGAAAAAGAACATATATCAACAGCCCTTTTATTATCGGTTCTGCTAACTTTTATGTGTCCTGTTTTAGGCATAATTCCTTTATACCATAGTATAGAGGCTTGGAAAAAGAATAGAAAGTCAGATGTTTCCTACGTCATCAGTTTAAAAAAAGCATATAGCTGGACAAAAAGAATTTTTATTGCTTTGCTGATAATATGGATTGTTGCATCAATACTTTTTTTCGGAGGATATTATTTTAGATGATAAATGATATGTCTTGTACGATGATTTAACATTAATCTAAAGATAATAATCTGATAACAAAGAGTTTGAAAAAGTATATTGCTATTTGTAGCATCGAAATAACCCCAATTACTCAGTATGCTAAATGTGTAAGTGGTGCAGGTCTTAGTATTTTGGCAGGAGCCGGAATGTAATATGGCAGTTTCTGTATATAAATGTTCTTGGAGCCATTTTAGAGAATTATTTTCTTAGTATATAACAACAAAACACAAAATGAAGTATGAAAAAGAATGATTATTGCATGGTGAAGCCACTCAGTGGTG
>BLLV01000285.1 GCA_011959205.1 Bacteroidaceae bacterium | reverse complement strand
CAATCCCGGCAAGAATTGATAACCACTAAAGAATTATTCAAAGCCGCTAAAGAAGCCAGAGAAACCAGGCGTAGGACAGAAACTCCCGATGCAAA
Source organism: Bacteroidaceae bacterium (assembly GCA_011959205.1). GTDB lineage: Bacteria > Bacteroidota > Bacteroidia > Bacteroidales > Bacteroidaceae > Phocaeicola. The sequence goes on along the minus strand of BLLV01000285.1, from coordinate 11,252 downwards.
GGAACTAGCCGCAATGATACGCGAAAGCCAGTTTCAGAAAGCAGAATTAAAACGCATGGAAAGAAGGTGGAAAGACAAAATCACTTCACTGCAAGCGGAAGCTAATGTTTTCACTACCCAAATAGAAGCCATGAAGGTGGAAAGGAAAAAACGTTCTGCCGCTTTGCAACAAATGCTGTTTGAACAGTTTCAGATACTGAACGCCCGGGGAGAAACAAAAGATTTATGTCGCATTTTTGAACAGACCAAACAAAAATTTCCTCCGGCCGGAGCCGGTGAATGTGCAGCCCCCAAATTACTTCAATATGCCTATAAGCATCAATTAAAGCCTGTTGCCATGGCAGAATTTTGGTGGGGAGATTCCCCAAAAGCAGAAATAAGACATCATGGATACTACTATCCGGCATGTAAAGGAAAATGCGAACCTATTTTGGGTCACATGTTACAGGGTCTGGAGGTGGAAGAAAATCCCTTGTTGAGAAACCATGATCACGAAACGCCTTTGGAGATCGTATATGAGGATGATTATCTAGTCGTAGTCAACAAACCGACAGGAATGCTCTCGGTGCCCGGGAAAGGAGAAACCGAATCGGTCTATCAACATATTAAAACCCTTTATCCGAATGCTACAGGCCCTCTGATAGTCCATCGTTTGGACATGGCAACTTCCGGTTTATTATTGATAGCCAAAAACAAAGAAGTGCACCAGCATCTGCAAGCACAATTCAAGAACAGGACGATAAAAAAAAGGTATATTGCCTTATTGGATGGCAAAATTCCATTTAAAAAAGGAATCATAAAACTCCCTCTCCGTATGGATCCTCTTGACAGGCCCAGACAAGTGGTTGACTATGAGCATGGAAAAACCGCTATCACACAATACCAAGTTATAAACGAACAAGGAGAACGAACACTTGTCGCTTTTTATCCATTGACAGGAAGAACACACCAATTAAGAGTACATGCCGCCCATCCGGATGGATTGCATTGTCCTATACAGGGAGATGAGCTTTACGGACAAAAAGCAGACAGACTTTATTTACATGCTGAAAGCCTGGAGTTTGTCCACCCTATAACCAAAGAAATTATTTTTGTAGAAAAGAAAAGTGACTTGTTATAGTTATTGATTACGCCTACTGTGGAATTATTCTACAGTCGTTGCCAGCTTTCTACACTTTCCCCATCAATCGGAAAAGAAATAAAACACTGATTATGAAAAGGAAAGGCTGTTTTAACAGGTTGGCACACTGCTTGTAGTCCTACTAATGGCATCTTAAACAAAAAAAGTATGAAACTATTTTTTACACACAAAGAAATTGCGCTAAAAAAGAGAAGAACAGCGCTTGTAGTAATAGGAATCGGACTAATTATCGGGATGTACCTGATTGCTTCCCGTCGACCGGCAAAGGCACCGGAACTTCCGGTAGTTACCCTAGCACCGGCTATGCAAGACGATGTAGAAATATATGGTGAATATGTAGGGCGCGTCCGTGCACAGCAATTCGTGGAAGTACGTGCCCGGGTAGAAGGATATTTGGAACAAATGCTTTTCGCAGAGGGTACATACGTCACTAAAAATCAAGTGCTGTTTGTTATCAATCAAGACCAATACCGGGCTAAAGCCGACAAAGCGCGCGCCCAATTGAAAAAAGATGAAGCACAAGCACAAAAAGCGAAACGCGACTTAGAACGTATCCGTCCGCTATATGAGCAAAACGCTGCCAGCCAGTTAGACTTGGATAATGCTACCGCAGCATACGAAACAGCAGAAGCCTCAGTAGCCATGAGTAGTGCCGACCTTGATCAAGCAGAACTGGAACTAGGTTACACGATCGTTCGTTCCCCACTGGCAGGACACATCAGCGAACGTAATGTAGATTTGGGAACATTAGTAGGCCCAGGCGGCAAATCATTACTTGCCACTATAGTAAAAAGTGATACTGTATTAGTGGATTTCAGCATGACAGCTTTGGACTATCTGAAAACGAAAGAACGTAATGTGAATTTAGGTCAGAAAGACTCTACCCGCTCTTGGCAACCCAATGTTTCCATTACTTTGGCAGACAATACCATTTATCCATACAAGGGACTGGTAGATTTTGCCGAACCGCAAGTCGACCCACGTACCGGTACATTCTCCGTACGTGCCGAAATGCCGAATCCGAAACGGGTATTACTTCCGGGGCAATTCACCAAAGTAAAACTGTTGTTGGATGTCAGAGAGAACGCTACGGTAGTCCCGTTAAAGTCCGTTATCATAGAAAAAGGCGGTGCCTATATTTATGTAATGCGCAAGGATTCTACTGTAGAGAGACGTTTCATTGAATTAGGACCAGAATTCCAGAATCAAGTAGTAGTGGAAAGAGGTCTGGCTCCTGGAGAAGACATTGTCATAGAAGGATACCACAAACTGAATCCAGGTATGAAAGTGAAAGCAAGTCCTGCCATAGAGGACAAAAAAACGGAGAAAGAAGACACTATCGGATAGTTTCTCACTCCCGAATACGAATCAATCCACCCCTATGGAGGGAAATTTACGCATTCAAAAAACAACAGACATTATGAAAGTTAGTTTCTTTATAGACAGACCGGTATTTTCAGCTGTCATCTCCATATTAATAGTCATTGTCGGTATCATCGGCCTCACAATGCTGCCCATTGACCAATATCCGCAGATCACTCCGCCGGTAGTAAAAATCAGCGCATCCTATCCGGGTGCCAGTGCCCTGACTGTATCACAGGCAGTAGCCACTCCTATAGAGCAGGAGTTGAACGGTACACCGGGTATGCTTTACATGGAATCAAACAGTTCCAATTCAGGAGGTTTTTCAGCCACCGTTACTTTCGACATCTCTGCAGATCCCGACCTAGCGGCAGTGGAAATACAGAACCGTATTAAGTTAGCAGAATCACGTCTTCCGGCAGAAGTCATACAAAATGGGATCTCGGTAGAAAAACAAGCGGCCAGTCAGTTGCTGACCCTATGCCTTACCTCCACCGACCCGAAGTTTGATGAAATATACCTTAGCAACTTTGCCACTCTGAATGTGCTGGACTTGATCCGCCGTATCCCTGGCGTAGGGCGTGTATCAAACATCGGAAGCCGCTATTACGCTATGCAAATATGGGTACAACCCGACAAACTGGCCAATTTCGGTCTGACCGTGGCCGACTTGCAGAACGCACTGAAAGACCAGAACCGCGAATCGGCAGCCGGTGTACTGGGTCAACAACCTGTGCAAGGATTAGACGTAACCATTCCCATCACTACCCAGGGACGTCTGTCTACCGTAAGCCAGTTTGAAGAAATCGTAGTCCGTGCCAATGCCGACGGTTCCATCATCCGTCTGCGTGATGTGGCCCGCATCTCGCTCGAAGCACAATCGTATAACACCGAGAGTGCCATCAACAAAGAGAATGCGGCGGTATTGGCCATCTATATGTTGCCGGGAGCCAACGCTATGGAAGTAGCAAAAAGCGTGAAAGAAGCCATGGAGGAAATCAGTAAGAATTTCCCCGAAGGAATGAGTTACGAGATACCTTTCGATATGACTACGTATATTTCGGAATCTATTCATGAAGTGTACAAAACACTGTTTGAAGCCCTGATACTGGTTATCATCGTAGTATACCTTTCACTCCAAAGCTGGCGCGCAACAGTTATCCCACTAGTTGCCGTACCTATCTCACTGATCGGTACTTTCGGATTCATGTTGATTTTCGGATTCTCGCTTAATATCCTGACCCTGTTGGGATTGGTACTTGCCATCGGCATTGTGGTGGACGATGCTATTGTGGTAGTAGAAAATGTAGAGCGTATTATGGAAGAGGAAAAACTATCTCCCTACCAAGCTACCAAGAAAGCTATGGAAGGACTTACAGGAGCCATTATCGCTACTTCTTTGGTACTGGCAGCAGTATTTGTGCCTGTAAGTTTCCTAGGTGGAATTACCGGACAACTTTATCGCCAGTTTACAGTCACCATCGTAGTATCCGTATTACTGTCTACGGTAGTAGCTTTGACACTGAGCCCCGTCATGTGCTCGCTCATTCTGAAGCCGGAAGATCCGAGCAAGAAAAAGAATATCGTATTCCGCCGCATCAATGAGTGGCTGGCTATCGGCAATCATAAATATGTGGGCCTCATCAAGCATATTGTGAAACACCCACGCCGTGTACTGAGCACATTCGGCATGGTATTGATCGCCATCCTGCTGATCCATCGCATCATACCCACCAGCTTCCTCCCCATCGAGGATCAGGGGTATTTCAAGATAGAACTGGAGCTGCCCGAAGGAGCAACCTTGGAGCGTACACGCATCGTGACGGAACGTGCGGTAGAATATCTGATGGAGAATCCGGCTGTGGAGTATGTACAAAGCGTGGCAGGAAGCAGCCCGCGTGTCGGAACCAGCCAAGCGCGAAGTGAACTAACTGTCATCTTAAAGCCGTGGGAGGAGCGTGACTCGCAAACCATTGACGATATTATGGCACAGGTAAAAAAAGACATGTCCCAATACCCCGAATGCAAGGTCTATCTTTCCACCCCTCCCGTTATTCCGGGATTGGGTAGTTCGGGCGGTTTCGAAATGCAACTGGAAGCACGCGGAGACGCTACCTTCGAGAATTTGGTACAAGCTACGGACACCTTAATGTATTATGCATCAAAACGTAAGGAATTGTCAGGCTTGTCCTCGGCTTTGCAGGCGGATATCCCCCAACTTTATTTTGATGTGGATCGTGACAAAGTAAAATTTGCAGGAGTACCTCTGGCTGACGTCTTCTCGACCATGAAAGCCTACACAGGTTCGGTCTATGTAAACGACTTCAATATGTTCAACCGTATCTACCGTGTGTATATTCAAGCAGAAGCGCCCTACCGGGAACATAAGGAGAATATCAACCTGTTCTTTGTGCGGGGTACGGACAATGCTATGATACCGCTCACCTCGCTGGGTACCACTTCGTACACCACAGGTCCGGGCAGCATCAAACGTTTCAATATGTTCAACAGTTCCGTGATCCGCGGTGAGGCGGCAGACGGTTACAGTTCGGGACAAGCTATGGAGATTATCGAACAGATAGCCCGCGAACACCTTCCGGAGAATATTGGCGTGGAATGGAGTGGACTATCCTTCCAAGAAAAGCAGGCAGACGGACAGACCGGCATGGTGCTGGCATTAGTATTCATGTTCGTATTCTTGTTTCTTGCCGCCTTGTACGAAAGCTGGATGGTACCGGTTGCCGTATTGCTCTCTTTACCGATAGCCGCACTAGGTGCCTATCTGGGTGTATGGGGCTGCGGACTGGAAAATGACGTTTATTTCCAGATCGGACTGGTGATGCTGGTGGGGCTGGCTGCCAAGAATGCGATTCTGATTGTGGAATTTGCCAAGGAACAAGTGGACAGAGGAGTGGATGTGGTACAAGCCGCCATTCATGCTTCACAGCTCCGCTTCCGCCCTATCTTGATGACTTCATTGGCATTCATCCTAGGTATGCTACCTATGGTTATCGCTAACGGACCGGGTTCGGCCAGCCGCCAGGCCATCGGTACAGGTGTATTCTTCGGAATGATCTTTGCTGTAACAGTGGGAATTTTGTTAGTACCATTCTTCTTTGTACTGATATACAAGATGAAAGCCAAAATGAAACGAAAATAAGTATACAAAAAGATGAAAGATATGATAAAACATACATTATTATATATAGCAGTAGTAGGAACTACTTTATTGAGTTCTTGCCAGCTGGGCAAGCACTATACGCGTCCTGAGTTACATCTGCCCCAACAATTAGACACATTGCAGCAACAAGATACACTATCTATTGCCGATATGCAATGGTGGGAAATCTATACGGACACAACCTTACAAAGCTTGATAGAAAAAACATTGGACAACAATAAAGACATGAAAATAGCCGCAGCACGTGTCAAAGAGCTGGCAGCCATGAAGCGCATAGACTTTGCCAACCTTTTCCCCCAACTGAACGGAAGCACTTATGCTCAAAAAGAAGGAAGTAATTATGGCGGTGACAACTATAAGAATGACCCCGAACTGGGTGCCAAACTCACAACAACCTGGGAATTAGACCTATGGGGCAACCTGCGTTGGGCAAAAGACAAAAGCATGGCACAATTCTTAGGAAGCATCGAGGCGCAACGTGCCTTGAAAATGAGTATTGTGTCCGAAGTGGCACAAGCCTATTTTGAACTAGTAGCATTGGACAATGAACTGAACATCGTTCGTCAAACACTCTATGCCCGTAAAGAAGGAGTCCGTTTGGCCAAACTCCGTTTTGAGGGGGGGCTAACTTCAGAAACGTCTTATCAACAGGCACAAGTGGAGTATGCACGCACAGCAACTTTAGTTCCAGAACTGGAAAGAAAAATCTCATTGAAAGAAAATGATATCGCATTCTTGGCAGGCGAATACCCGCACCGCATACAGCGTTCCATTCTGCCCGAAGAGGTGAAACTACCTGAGACATTGCCGGTAGGTCTACCCTCCACGCTGTTGGAACGTCGTCCCGATGTACGCGAAGCAGAACAGAAATTGATAGCAGCCAATGCCAGTGTAGGTATTGCCTATACCAATATGTTCCCACGACTCACCCTCACAGCACAATATGGCGTGGAAAGTGAGGAATTTTCTGATTTCTTTAAATCACCCATTCATTATATCAGTGGCAATTTGCTCACTCCTCTCTTCGCTATGGGAAAATATAAAGCAACCCTAAAAGCCAAGAAAGCTGCATACGAACAGGAATGCTACAACTATGAAAAATCAGTATTGACGGCATTCAAGGAGGCCCGCAATGCCATTGTGAACTTCAATAAGATAAAAGAGATCTATGAATCACGTCTGCAACTGGAACGTTCCTCAAAAGCGACCATGGAACTGGCTCAATTGCAATACATCAATGGAGTAATAGGCTATCTGGATGTATTGGATGCACAACGTAGCTATTTCGATGCCCAAATAGGATTAAGCAATGCAGTAAGAGACAAGCAGATTACACTAGTAAAATTGTATAAAGCATTAGGGGGTGGATGGTAACCATCCCCTTTTCTATATCTTTCTTTATCCGGGAAATCAAATTAGAATATATGCCTGATAGGATGTATTGTTCTCTACCGGTGTAAGTGACAAATAACCCGACTTCACCTTTCCATTCTCCAGATATAAAGGGTGCTTCTCCTGAAAAGCAAGATGGGAACGCCATGCCTCACCAGGCTTTGCATAATATTCTATCACATACCGCCCCTGCACGCCATGACACACATAGTTATCATATATCAAACGTGCTACGACTCCCATATTCATACGAAGATTTATTTCCACACACGGATGAATGGCATAACCGCCATCCTTGGTACGGCATATCATCATATCCACCCCCAAATAGCCTTCGTAACTCCCTTTTATCACTTCTGCCAACTCCACCTGCAACACCCGCCCGACCTGCTGCAAGGTTTCCGCTGGAATATAGGCGGATATCCTTGCTTCAATAGCCTCATCCGTAGCCAACAAGTTTTCTTTATAAACACCCCTCTTGTCCGTTTCGAATAAGGAATACCCTATAAAACGCACCAGTCCACCCTCATCTGCAAGAAACTCCATGGCAAAATCCAGAAGTTTATCATAAAAAGGCTCCCCTATCACCTGATGCTGAGTGGTGAGTATATGTTGAGTCCACCCTTTCAGCGGAATGGAAAAACTACCTGAAGTATATTGTATTCCTCTCCCACTGCCAGACCATGGCGCCTTTAACAAAGCACGAGAATGAGATAACACGAAATTCTCCACTTCCTCTATCGAAGACAACACAAAAGCTTCCCCCAATGCAGGAATATTCCCGTCTATTTGTTCACAAAGGCGGCGTAATACCTTTACAGCTGTCTGACGTCCGGATAATTGACGGATACGCTTCATACGCTCTGCTGAAGGATATGCTGTCACAGGAAATCCAGCCTGCTGCAAACGATGTACCAAAGACGGATTCCATCCCCAAGGTACCACCTTTTCACAAACAGGAACGAGTCCTGAGACCCAATTGACCGCAAGCGGCACAAAAGATTGTCCTTCCAGTGTCTTCACACGCTGAGGCGAATCCAGCCACACGGTACCTCCCTGTTCTGCATACCATGCAGGCAACACGGACAACTCGGCTGCCATCCGCCGTGCATTGGCAGGTGCCATATAATAAGGATCACCACAAGCCAATGCCATATCATTTTCCGGATTAAATAAATAAAACGCTTCCATTTCCAGACACAAAGATAAATGTTTTAGAGTACAAACCACTCCCCCTGCCCGTCCTTTAAAAGAAAAAAATAATATTTTGCTATCTCCAGTTTGCAATTTGAATTAGTATTGCTATATTTGCAACCGATAAAAAAGCAACCATGGAAACCTTTTACAGAACACACAGTTATCTGGTGGAACATACAAATGCTCCTGTTCGCCGGGACCTGATGGACGAAATAGACTGGAACGACAGACTGATCGGTATCAAGGGTACTCGTGGCGTAGGAAAAACGACTTTCCTCCTGCAATATGCAAAAGAAAAGTTCGGAACGGATCATTCATGCCTGTTCATCAACATGAATAACTTTTACTTCTCCAAATACACGTTGGTGGAATTTGCCACAGAGTTCGTAAAACGCGGAGGGAAAGTTTTGCTGATAGACCAGGTGTTCAAGTATCCCGAATGGAGCCACGACCTGCGTGCCTGCTACGAAATGTTTCCGACCTTGAAAATCGTATTCACCGGATCATCCGTGATGCGGCTGAAAGAAGAGAATCCTGAACTGAGCGGCATCGTCAAAGTATATTATCTGAGAGGTTTCTCATTCCGCGAATACCTGAACCTGCAAAGCGGTAACAGTTTCCGCGCCTATACTTTACAAGAGATTCTGGAGAATCACGAACAAATAGCGAAGACCATCCTGCGCAATGTGAAACCGCTGGATTATTTTCAAGACTATTTGCACCATGGCTTTTACCCATTCTTTCTGGAGAAACGTAACTTTTCGGAGAATCTGCTGAAAACCATGAACATGATGATAGAAGTAGATATACTTCTTATCAAACAAATTGAGCTGAAATATCTTTCGAAGATAAAAAAATTACTATATTTGCTAGCTGTAGACGGGCCCGTTGCCCCGAACGTCAGCCAGCTGGCCGCGGAGATTCAAACCTCACGTGCCACGGTTATGAATTACATTAAGTATCTGGCAGATGCGCGTCTTATCAATATGGTTTATCCCAAGGGAGAGGAATTTCCCAAGAAACCATCCAAACTGATGATGCACAATACCAACCTGATGTATTCCATTTATCCGGTAAAGGTCGAAGAACAGGATGTTCTGGACACATTTTTCATGAATACCCTATACAAAGACCACAAACTATATAAAGGCGATAAAGGCACTTCATTTATGGTAGACAGCGGACTACATTTCCGTATTTGCGCGGAAGGATGCAAATTCAAGAACAACCCGAACGTGTATTATGCCCTACATAAATTGGAATTAGGATACGGTAACATGATTCCGTTGTGGCTTTTCGGCTTTTTATATTAAAAAAGATAGAGAATATTTTATTACCTAATAATTAGTAATTGTATGACTAAACAAAAAAAATTCATCACTTGTGATGGTAATCAGGCAGCAGCACATATCTCGTATATGTTCTCTGAAGTAGCTGCTATCTATCCCATCACTCCATCGTCCACTATGGCTGAATATGTGGACGAATGGGCTGCCGCAGGTCGTAAAAACATCTTCGGCGAAACAGTTTTGGTACAAGAAATGCAGTCAGAAGGCGGTGCGGCAGGTGCTGTTCACGGTTCTCTTCAGGCAGGTGCGTTGACTACCACTTACACTGCATCTCAGGGTCTGTTGCTGATGATCCCTAACATGTACAAAATTGCCGGTGAATTCCTGCCTTGCGTATTCCACGTATCGGCTCGTACATTGGCTTCTCACGCATTGTGTATCTTCGGTGACCACCAAGACGTAATGTCTGCACGTCAGACCGGTTTCGCTATGTTGTGCGAAGGTTCTGTACAAGAAGTTATGGACATGGCTGCTGTAGCTCACCTAGCTACCATCAAATCTCGCGTGCCGTTCGTTAACTTCTTCGATGGTTTCCGTACATCTCACGAAATCCAAAAAATTGAAATGTTGGAAAATGAAGATCTGGCAGGTCTGATTGACCAACAAGCTTTGGCCGAATTCCGTCAACGTGCTTTGAATCCTAACAACCCCGTTGCACGCGGTATGGCCGAAAACCCTGATCACTTCTTCCAACACAGAGAATCTTGCAACAACTTCTATGAAGCAGTTCCGGCTATCGTAGAAGAATATATGAACGAAATCGGTAAAATCACAGGCCGTCCTCACGGTTTGTTTGATTACTATGGTGCTGAAGACGCGGACCGCGTAATCATTGCTATGGGTTCTGTTACAGAAGCTGCACGCGAAGCTATCGACCATCTGATCGCTAACGGCGAAAAAGTAGGTTTGGTTTCTGTACACTTATACCGTCCGTTCTCTGCTAAACACTTCTTGGCTGCTGTACCTAAGACTGCCAAGACTATCGCAGTTCTTGACCGTACTAAAGAACCGGGAGCAAACGGCGAACCTTTGTATTTGGACGTTAAAGATTGTTTCTATGGCACAGAAAACGCTCCGGTTATTGTAGGTGGACGCTACGGGTTAGGCTCTAAAGACACTACTCCGGCTCAAATCATCGCTGTATTCAAGAACTTGGCTCTGCCAATGCCGAAAAACCACTTCACTGTGGGTATCGTAGACGATGTTACTTTCACTTCTCTTCCTCAAGAAGAAGAAATCGCATTGGGCGGTGAAGGTATGTTCGAAGCTAAATTCTTCGGTTTGGGTGCTGACGGTACTGTAGGTGCCAACAAGAACTCTGTGAAGATTATCGGTGACAACACAGACAAACATTGTCAGGCTTACTTCTCTTACGACTCTAAGAAGTCTGGTGGTTTCACTTGTTCTCACCTCCGTTTCGGTGACACTCCTATCCGTTCCACATACTTGGTAAACACTCCGAACTTTGTGGCTTGCCACGTACAGGCTTACCTGCACATGTACGATGTAACCCGCGGTTTGCGTAAGAACGGTTCTTTCTTGCTGAACACTATCTGGGAAGGTGAAGAACTGGCCAAGAACCTGCCTAACAAGGTGAAGAAATACTTCGCTCAGAACAATATCACTGTTT
>BLLV01000284.1 GCA_011959205.1 Bacteroidaceae bacterium | reverse complement strand
TGGTAAAAACTATAATGCGTCAGCCCTGTTCACCTGGGTGACAATGGCTCTTCACTTGGGTGAAATCTCCTCTTCACCTAGGTGAAATACCAGATTTTTCCGCCCTCTTGCAAGGATTCTAACGGATGCTCATTCTGCATAATGACACTGTCTGACGAACCGCCTCCGGCTGGGAAAACGGATAAACCGTTTCGAGGGGATAGAGAATGCTTTACCACTATATATAATTGATTCACAACTGCATATGGTGACGAAATGAAAAAGTATTGCTATGCAGAAATCTATTTTTTATTCATCATAATTCATCGTGCTAACGATTGTAGGCGGCAGGCAGTAGAAAACAAGTAGAAATCGCAAATTTATCTCCTATATGTAAACTCAAAGGCAAGAATTATCTTAAAGTGCATACATGTGATTTTCAATCACATAACTATAAATATAGTTCTTGGGGAACTTAAGCCAAATAAGAATGAACTATCTTTTTTAATAAAATTGTGAAAAGAATATTTGATTAGAACATCGATTTTTTTTTGCTATTAACCTATAATATCTATTAATAAAATGTTTAAGTATGAAAATGAACCTTTTATGGAATCACAAGATAATTCATTCCATGAGTTATCTTAAAGTTGCGGGCATAGGCTGTTCACTGCTATGCTTGGCTTCAGTAAATGCTGCTGCGGAAACACTGGATAGCAGTCCTCTTCCGATTGTATTACAAGAGAATACAATCAAGGGAACAGTACTTGACGCACAAGGAGAACCATTGATAGGTGTTTCTATCTTGGTTGAAGGAAGTACAGTGGGTACTATAACAGACTTTGATGGAAACTTTGAACTGGCTGCCGGCAAAGGGCAGGTATTGGTAGTGTCTTACATCGGATATCTCACTCAGAAAGTGACTGTGGGCAATTCTCCTTTGAGGATTGTGTTGAAGGAAGATACGCAGCAATTGGATGAGGTGGTGATAGTGGGTTACGGTACTACGTCGAAGCGTAAGACCACTTCAGCCGTTTCGCAGGTAAAGGCGGATGAATTGTCCAAAGTCCCTGTTCCTAACATTACTCAAAGTTTGGCGGGACGTGCGCCGGGACTTATTGTCACCCAATCAGGAGGTGGTGTCAACGCCAAAGCTTCCATTTCTATCCGTGGGGGCGGTACTCCTCTTTATGTTATCGATAACATTATTTGCGAGGAACGTGATTTCCAGAACCTGAATCCGGAAGATATTGACCAAATGTCTATCCTGAAAGATGCTTCTGCTACAGCGGTGTATGGTGCCCGTGCTGCCAACGGAATTGTTATGGTGACCACAAAAAGTGGAAAAACGGGTAAACTGAATGTAGATTATAGTTTTAACTATACGCTAAGCCAGCCTGCCGATTTGCAGGACAAGGTGGATGCTTATACGGCGGCAAGTTATGTGAACCGGGGATTGGAGTACGACGGGCGTGCACCGCAATATACTCAGAATGACTTGGATCTTTTCCGTAACGGACAGGATCCGCAAGGACATCCCAATGTGGACTGGCATGATTTGACGATGCGTACATTCGCTCCCGAAATGCGCCATAACCTGACACTGACAGGAGGTAGCGAGACCATGAAGATATATACAGGCCTGGGATACTATAATCAGGAGTCTATTTACCGCACTAATTCCAACAACATGCAGCGTTACAACTTCCGGACCAATCTGGAGGCAAACCTGAAGAGCATCGGACTGAAGATGGTGGCGGGTGTGGACGCTTATATTGTAGATCTGAAGGAACCTGCCACAGCCAACGGACGCGGCTATTATACTACTTGGTCGCATATTCAGAACAAGAGGCCTTGGGAAGCCGCATACAATCCGTTCGGACAGATTTATAGCGGCACTACGGACAATGCGCTGGTGGACATCAGCGACGAGGGAGGTTATTATAAGGAGTCAAAATCTTCTGTACGAGGTAATTTGAATCTGGAATGGGCGGTTCCTTGGGTAGAAGGCTTGACACTGAAAGCTTTAGGAAGTTATACGATAGCCAATGACCGTAACAAATCATGGAACAAGTCGGCACAGACTTACGATTGGGAAGGGAATCCGGCTACTTCCAACAAGCCCAGCTTGAATAAGGCGACTTACTATCATCGCAATTTCAACACGCAGTTCTTTGCCGATTATGCCCGTACATTCCGTGATGTGCATACAGTGGGAGCTACTTTCGGTATCGAAGCCAGCGGACAGGATTATGACAACTCCGGATTGTCGCGTAAAGAATATATCTTTGACATGGACCAGATAGGTTCCGGACCGGTGGATACGGCAGAAAACTGGTCGAGCGAGGGAGTGGGATACCGGCGTGCTGCCTTGATTGGACGTGTGAAGTATGATTATGCAGCCAAATATATGGTGGAAGCCAATGTGCGTTATGACGGTAGCGACTATTTCCCGTCGGGCGAACGCTGGGGTGCGTTTTTCTCCGGTTCGTTGGCGTGGGCCGTATCCGAAGAAAACTTTTGGAAAAAATGGAATATGGACAAGATTTTTGAACAGTTCAAACTGCGCGCTTCCTATGGAGAGATTGGTCAGGACTTCCTCGATTTGAATGGTGATGATGTGGCCGACCGGTTTGCGTATATCTCTTCTTATACTTTATATACACGCGGCGCTTTCTTGGGTGAGAAATGGCATCCCAGCTTTGCCGAAGGATCATTGATCAGTCCGGATATGACTTGGTACACTACCAAGGATTTCAATGTCGGAGTTGATTTCGCCTCTCTCAACAGCCGTTTGTCCGGTTCTGTGGATTACTTTGCCAAAGTGACCACCGGTTACTTGGCTACACCGTCCAAAGCAGGATATACATCTCCGCTGGGTAAGAACATGCCTGTGGTGAAATCGAACGGTGAGAGCATCCGCCGCGGTTTTGAATTTGTATTGCAGTGGAAGGACCGGATAGGTGAGTTGCATTATGGTATTTCTGCCAACATGACCTGCTATGACGACCGCTGGAACATCAATCCCAATGAAGCGGAAACCTCTTTGAAGAATCCTTATAAACGTGGAACGCAAGTAGGTGCGTATACAGGAGCATATTATAAGAATCTGGGTTATTATGCCGATTATAGGGATGTCATGAATAACCCGAAACGTAACGGATCTACCAAGTTGATGGCAGGTGACTTGAAATATTATGACTTCAATGGTGACGGTAAGATTGATGGTGACGACCAGTATCGCATGGGTGACGGAACCAGTCCGAGAGCCAACTATGGTATCAATGTCGATATGAGTTATAAAGGATGGTCTTTCAATATGTTGTGGCAGGGTGCTACCAATTATAATATTTATGTGGATGCCATCTTGATGGGAGGAAACAGTAATTACCTGCCTGTTATCTATGATTTTCAGACAGATATCTGGGCGCCGGACAATGTGAATGCTCTTTATCCCCGTCAGCACGCATCGGCAGGATTCAATGGAAACAATAACTTTGTGGGCACGGATTTCTGGTTGGTGGATGCACGTTATATCCGTTTGAAAAATATGTCTGTCGGATATGACTTCAAACACAAATTGCTGAAAAATGTGGCATGGATGACCAAGTGTAATCTGTCTTTAGCCGGTTACAATCTGTTGACGTTCAGTCCTGCAAAGAAATGGGGATTCGATCCGGAATCCGGTTCCAGCGGTAGTGGATATACGTATCCCATTTCGCGAGTTTATACGGTAAGCCTGAATATCGGCTTCTAATTTCATCATTTATATTCAAAAAGACAATCAATATGAAAAGTAAATATATACTGCCTATCTTTTTGATGGGAACTGTCGGTTTACAGAGTTGCAGTGATTTCTTGGATACTGAACCGACAGAAGGTTTCCCTGAAACAGTGGTTTGGGAAACACAAAATACGGTGGATGCATTTGTCATTGGCAACTATGGGAATGCATACAGTCTGTATGAGTCTTTTTCTACTTGGGACAAGACTTTCAGCAACAATATGGTAAACTGTCGTGCCACTTGCCCGGGCGAGGTGCGTGGGCTGATGGAGAACACATATGGATGGGGGTTGAACGATCGTTTTACTGCAATCCGTAACTGTAATCTGATTATAGAGAAGATGGCGACTTCCAGCTTGGCGGATGTCCATAAGGTCCAGTTCGTGGCCGAAGCCAAAATGATGCGTGCCATGATTTATTATGATTTGGCTCGTAAAGGCGGCCGCTATATTTGGGTGGACCGTGTACTGACCACGGAAGATGAATTCAATCTTCCATTGACCAAAGACATAACAGAAAGTTACCAGCATGTGCTGACGGATATACGTGAAGCCATTCCGGGCTTGCCGGAAACGGCTGTCAGCGGACGTCTGACCAAGAATGCAGCATACGCCTTCCTGTCGGAAGTTTGCCTGACTGCTGCTGCATACACCAATGATGCCGCAGCTTTGCAACAGGGTGGGAAGAGCTTGTTCCAAGAGGCCGTGGAGGCTGTGGATGCACTGAAAGGCGTTTCGCTTGATCCGGATTATGAGGATATGTTCAATCAAAATGGTGCTTACTCTTCTCCGGAAATTATTTTGGCGCATTATTGGAGCAGAGATGAGGCTACAGTGGCTGGTACCGATATGATTAATCTGATTCCCAACCTGCTGAACAGTAATCTGTCCATCACCAATTGCGGCCCGTTGTTCAAGATTGCAGATATTTTTGAATGCTGGCTGGATCATACTCCCAGCCAGAACCTGGTAGATGATTATCTGGTGATAGATCAGGTTACCGGCAAGGCGGTACGTTGGGACGAGTCTTCCCAATTTGTCAATAATACTCGCTCGCTGAGTCGTGAGGAAGCCATTGCCAAGATAGACCACAAGGAAGAAGCCGAGTTCAACGGCGGCAAATACTTCAAAGCATTTGAGGTGACTACTCCCGGAACCAACATCAGCGACCTGATGTACCAGCATCGCGACAAACGTTTCGACGCTTCCATCATTCATGACGGATCTGTCTTTCTGGGTGAGGACATCACTACCTGTTCTTATGGAAATATGAGCCGCTGGGCCACTCAGCGTTATGCTTCAGACCACGTGCCTTTGACCAATTACAGCACCCGTAAGTATATATATACCGAATGGAACCCCCGTCCTTTCTATAATGTATATACGGATTACCACAAAATTCTGTTCCGTTACGGACGCGCGTTGCTGAATAAGGCTGAGGCTCTTCTCCGTCTGAACAAAGTGGCGGAAGCCGTAGCTGTGTTAAATCAGACCCGGGTTACCCACGGAGGCCTGCCTGCTTCGGAAGCCGCTACATTGGCCGATGCTTGGAAGGATTATAAAATAGAACGTCGTGTGGAATTGTTCTGGGAAGGCGACTGGTATTTCAGCTTGCTGCGCTGGGGCAAATATGGCAAAGAGGCTAATGACGGGAAAGAACCGGGCAGCGTTATTGATGAATTGATCGAACCGGCAACCTTTATCGAGATCAAGACAGACCGTACGGCAGCGTATGTAGGTAATGTGCAGTTGTCTAACGATGACCGTACGTTCGATGTACGTTCGTATTTGTTCCCCATTACTAAATCTGTCATTCAGGCAAATTCGGCTATCAATGAATCAGATCAGAATCCGGGATGGGAATGATTGTATTAACTTTATAAAATGGAAATAGGATATGAAAAAAATAACATACTCAACCCTTAAATGGGTGCTTTTACTGGTTTGTATTCCGCTTGTGAGTGCATGTGATTGGGAAGACCTGCCTGCATACGAAGAGGCGGAGATCAGTGCAGTCCAATTGTATTATCGTTGGGCCGGTGATGAAAAAGATCCCATAACACAGGAACCTGTTGTGAAGGAGCAGCGTTTGAATGTCAGCAGTGATGTAAATTCCGACTCCGGAACCATTCTGCTTACGGTGACTGTGCCTGGTGCCGGAGGTGATTTTACGGAGGCAGTGCGCAGCGAAGTGACTACCAATCCGTTGTGGGGACAGGTTACTGTATCGACAGCGGCTCGGATTACTCCTATTGAAGGAACAGCGGCCTTGGGTACCCCTGATGATTGGAGCGGTGAGCGGAAATTCAGTGTGAGGGCAGCCAATGGAAATACCAAGATTTGGACTATCAAGATTGTTCAGTTTAATAAATAATAAAGCATACATACTGAAATTGTTTTAATGTAGAAATTGTGTGATACCTGAGTTTGTGAAAATTCAGGTATCTTTCTTATGGGTTAAAAGTTAGAATATGATAATATAATTTATTATCTTTATCCCTCAAATATGAAGAACCACCTATAAATAGATTATACGATGAAAACTTATTTATCTTTTATTCTTTTTTTATGTTTGGCTTGTGTCATGCAGGCGCAAACACAACAGAAAGACACCTTGTTCGTTTCTGATTACGGCATTTACCCTTATTCCTATGAAAATCAGACGGGACGGATGCAGTCCGTGATAGACGATTGCAAGAAATTCAAGGCCAAAGTGCTGGTGTTTGAGAAGGGGCGGTACGATTTCTGGCCCGAAGGGGCGGTACGCAAGGAATATTTCATAACCAATACCTCCACCGAACAAGAATGTCCGTCGAAGGTGAAAACCATCGGGTTGTTTTTTGAGGAGGTGGAAGGATTGACTATTGAGGGGAATGATGCGACGTTGATGTTTCATGGAAAGATGACCATGATTGCCATGGCGCATTGCCGGCAGATAGAATTGAAAAACTTACACTTGGATGCAGAGCGTCCCGGAGGCTCGGAAATGACTTATACGCGGGTAGACGGGCAAGGAGTGGAGGTAGACTTCCACCGGGATTCCCGTTACCAGATAGCCGACGGGAAGATTCACCTGTATGGCGAAGGATGGCGCTCCAACAGGACACATTGCATCGAATACGATCCGCAAAGCGAACATTTCTTTTACAGCCAAGGGTGGAACAGGCTGGCTGCATCCGAGGCCGAGGAAGTGGCTCCAGGAGTGGTCCGTTTTGCCACACCGGCAGATTTTCGGCCCAAAGTGGGCAATACATTGACTGTGCGCGATATTATCAGAGATCAGGTAGGAATGTTCATCTATGAGAGCCGGGATGTGGCATTGAACCGGATAGGTGTGCATTATATGCATGGATTGGGGATAGTGAGCCAGTATAGCCGGAATATTACAATGAATAAAGTGGAATGTATGCCACGTCCGGAGAGCGGACGGATCTTGGCATCATCGGCAGATTTTATGCACTTTTCGGGATGCAGTGGCAAAATCAATATCTTGAACTGCCGTTATGCCGGAGCACAGGACGATCCGATTAATGTGCATGGGACGAACCTGCGTGCAGTCCGCAAAGTGAATGCGCAGACGTTGGAACTGAGGTTTATGCACGGACAGAGCTATGGGTTTAACGCTTATTTCAAGGGGGATACAGTGGCGTTTGTCAAAGCCTCTACGATGGAACGCTTTGCTCCGGCTGTGGTTACAGCTGTCAAGCGGTTGACCGACAGGACACTGGAAGTGACGTTCGACCGTGCCATACCCAAAGATTTGGAGCTGAATCACGACTGTGTGGAAAATATGAGCTGTACTCCCGAAGTGGAGATCCGTCATTGCTATTTCACCCGAACCAGTACGCGCGGAACTTTAATGACCACACCGCGGAAAGTGGTGATAGCGGACAACACCTATTACAAGACGGGCATGAGTGCTATCTTGATAGAAGGGGATGCGGAAGGATGGTATGAGTCGGGACCGGTCAAAGATATTCTGATACAGAACAATACGTTCATAGACTGTGCTTACAACGGAGGACCGGGAAATGCAGTCATAGCTTTGCATCCGTCGAATACAGTGGTGGATGCCAACCGTCCGGTGCACCGTAATGTGCGTATCGTTGGCAACAAGTTCCAAACGTGGGGCAATCCGGTGCTTTATGCCAAAAGTACGGAAGGGTTGGTATTTAAGGACAACGAGGTGGGACCGGTACCCGGTATGGAGGTTGCTCCAAAGGAGCAGTTCATCTTGAACGGATGTAAGGACGTGGAAATAAAGAATAATGTCTTTGCTGTGCCGTTCTCGAAAGATGCCATTCGTTTTGAGAACATGAAGAAGAAATATAGGAAATGAAAAATGGGATGATTTAGACGTACTAAATATGATTTATCATCTTGTCTAATGCTACTACCGTATACCCTTCTTTTTCTATAAAGTCCAGAACCTGTACCAGCAACTGGTCACTATCGGGCATCCGGTCGTGTAGCAGAAGGATGGAGCCCGGAACGAGCCGTTTCTTGATGCGTTTTATTATTTTTTCAGGAGCCGGTTGCTGAGTGTCCAGTGTGCGTATGTTCCATCCGATGGGAAAGTATCCCAGCCTGCGCACTGCTTTGGCCAGGGTAGGATTAGTCACTCCGAAAGGTGGCCGGAACCATTGAGTCGGTTGGCCGGTCACTTTTTCCAGTTCTTGCTGGCAGGTCATTAAATCATGGCACATCCGTTTGAAGGTATAGAGAGGAAAATAGCCGGAATGTGAGAAGGAATGATTCCCGATACGATGTCCTTCTTTTATGATTTGCCGGATCAGTTCTTCATTGCCTTTTATCTTGTTCCCGATGCAAAAAAAGCAGGCCGGTATGTGTTTTTCTCTTAGCACTTTCAGCACTTTGGGAGTTTGTATCGGATCGGGCCCGTCATCAAAAGTGATGGCTATGATTTTCTTTTCGGTTTTCTTACGACAGAAGACACGCATGTAAATACAGGCACGGATGCTGTAAGAAGCGTAAAAGAAAAAGGCCATGACGCTTACTATGATGACTACGGAAACTAGGGTGTGCATCGCTTGATTAAGATGATTGAGTGATTGATACCTTGATATTGGTTATAAATCAATGCGTAACGGGATGAAGCTTCTTCTTTCAAGGCTTTTGCCGCCATCCAGAGAGCATAGGATGAAGCAGTCTGATATTCTCCGCATTGTTCTTTAAAGCTGCTATGCAGGGCATGAGGGAACAGACTGTGTTCCAGATCCGTATAAACGGCATCTGTCCGTTCCTGCCCGTTCTTGCCACTGATAAACCAGTCAATGTCTTCGGGTGCAAGCCTGTGAGATTTTAGAAAATGATGTATCCTGTGACTGATTTCCGGAGCACTCATCCGGGTGATAAAAGTATCCACCCCTTTCAGTTCGGCAAAAGTCTGTTCCTCTTTTTGTGCGCTTAACAGGAAAAATTGTGCTCCTTCACCGGCTGTTGTTCCTTTTAACAGCCCTAAACGCTGCTGGATGATATAGCTGGTAGGGGTTATTTCATCCATGGCGCCTGCCAGTACCTGCTGTTTGCCTTCGGCAATGCTCATGATGCCATCTATCAGAGCACTTTCAAAACTTAAGCCGCGGTGTACATACGTAACATTGTAGGCATGTATTTTGAGTAGCAAAGCTATCTGTGCACCGATCGTATTAAAGGTGGACTGAATGAAAGCGGTGGGATTGAGCAGCTGTTCCCGGTTGTCCATCAAGGCGTTCATAAACTTTTCCGTATCGGCCAGACAACCCAGTCCCGTAGCGGTAATAATGGCATCTACCTTTTCCGGCGGGATATCTTTCAGACATTCCAGTCCGCAGGCTACTCCCATTTTGATCATGCGGCTCATGCGCCTCCGCAGATTGGCGTTGGTGATCATTTCTTTATAATCAGGTTCCTGTGCGGAGAAATAAGGCTTTTTATTGCTGCTTTCCGCATGGATAGAGGCGATACGGTTGATATATACTGGGCACATACGCTATTGGGTTAGAGTGGAAAATACGAGAGATGAATTGTTTCCGCCGAATCCGAAGGAGTTGGATAATACATGTCGTATGGGAAGTCCCGACCGGAAAATCGTTTCAGGGATAAGGCCGCTTTCTTCATCGGGCAGATGGAAGTTCAGACTAGGGTAAATCAGCCCGTGACAGATGGAGAGTACGGAATATACGGCTTCTATTCCTTCCGAGGCTCCCAGGGTGTGCCCGATGAACGTCTTGACCGAGCTGAAAGGAGGGATGCGGGTTCCGAAGATACGGCGGATGGCTTTTCCTTCGGAAGCGTCGTTGCTGGGAGTGCCTGTGCCATGTACATTGATATAGTC
Source organism: Bacteroidaceae bacterium (assembly GCA_011959205.1). GTDB lineage: Bacteria > Bacteroidota > Bacteroidia > Bacteroidales > Bacteroidaceae > Phocaeicola. Next base: position 12,848 of record BLLV01000284.1, on the reverse strand, counting down.
TATGGCTCCGGCTGCCAGCCCGGCAGAGGCTATGGCCTGACTCATGGAAAGGAAAGGCCCGTTTCCGTCGGGGGAACTTCCTGTCTGGTGGTAGGCTTCATTGGCATTGGCGAAACCGCTGAGCTCACAATAAGGAGCTTTAGTCAGGGATTTCTCCGATTGAAGAACAAGGTATCCGGCTCCTTCTCCCAGGTTTAGTCCGGCACGCGTGCGGTCGAAAGGACGGCAGTGCTCTTTGTCCAGTATCATCAATGAATTGAAACCGTTGAGCGTGAAACGGCATAAGGCATCCGTTCCGCCTACGAGGACAGTGTCCAGCAGGCCGTGCCGGATGAGGCGTGCCCCTAGCATAATGGCATTTGCGGCGGAAGAACAGGCGGTGCTGAGGGTGGTCACCGTTCCTTTTACTCCCAAATAAGCGGCTATCGTTTCGGTACTGGCCCCACAGTCATGGGAGATAATGTCACGTAATCTCCCTTTCCGGTTATCTTCCCGGAAAGAGGCATAAAACCGCTCGCTTGCATCCATTCCTCCGATGGAAGTGGAAGAAATGAGTCCGATACGGGGAGAAGTGAAATCGAGTTCCGCATCACGGGCCGCTTCTTGGGCCGCCCACAAGCCCAGCAAGGCTGTACGTGAATACGTTTTGCCGGATGGAAGGGACAGGAGTTTCTTTAATTCTTCATTGCTCTGTTTTACTTCGGACACGGGTACGTCCAGTGCGGTGGGGAAAAGGGTGATTTTCCCCATACCGTGTTTTCCGGCTTTTAAGGAATCCAGGTTTTCTTCCACTCCTCTCCCTATGCCCGAAATCACTCCCAGACCGGTGATGTAGATCTTCCTCATTTCTGATGGGCGGTGATGTAGTCTGCCAGGGTACGTACCGAATAGAATATTTCTTTGCCTTTGGCAGGGTTCTCTATCTTGATTCCATAATTCCTTTCCAGAATCAGGATAATCTCTAACGCGTCAATCGAGTCAAGCCCCAGTCCGTCATCTCCGAATAAGGGTGCTTCACTGTCAATGTCCTCCGGAGTGATTTCTTCCAGATTCAATGCTTCTATTAATTCAACTTTCAGTTTTTCAATCAATTCTTCCATATTCTTTATTGTTTTTCAATCAGTTTAAAGGCTGCTTTATAGGTGTCCTTCCATAATTCACACCACCCGATGATACAATAGTTCAGTTTCCCTTTTTGCATGACTATACGTGCGTATCTTTCCAGTTTCTCCGGCTGATAGGCCTTAGTGATGAAAAAGGTATTTTCCCCTTGTATCTTGTGGCGGATGCAAATCTCGCCGGATACGACATTGGGCAGTGTGTAAACAAATACAGCCGGACTGGCTGCCTGGTCTCCTTCCCGGTCTATCAGTTGCTGGTGTCTGATGTCCGTATGCAGAGAGGAAGCGGCATTGGCAAGTAACATCCCCATTTCCAGTGGAGCGAATGTCTTACCTTCCAGCAAGTATTCGGCGGCCACATATCCCAGTTTGCAAAGGTCATCCATTTTATAGAATTTCAGGTTGTTTCCGCCTGTTTTTTTATAGGTCTCACGTATAAATGTGCCGAAATCCGGTCCTTCGGAATGAAAAATAAGTTCGTTGTCCAAAAAGACATCCTGATTTTCCATGCGTACTTCCCGTGTACACCGGATATCGGGCAAGGTGTTGCTTTCCTTTTTGGATAAAGCATGTTCCGGCAAAGATAAGACAATGGCTGCATTGCATCCGCCGAATCCCGAAGCGGTTTTTACGCCATGTTTCATCGGGATGCTCCGGTGGGTGGCATAGACCGGTACCGGCATAGGAACTCCCGGCGTTTCGTAACCTGGAGTGCCGAACAGGATACCTTGTTTCAGTTCGTGCATACAAATAATGCTTTCAATGATTCCTGATGCTCCCAGGGTATGGCCGAAATAGGGCTTCAAACTATGGACGGGCACTTGTTCCAGATGAGCCAGTGTGAGGGCTTTGGATTCCATTTCGTCATTGTACACGGTAGCTGTGCCGTGTGCATTGACAAAGCTGATGTCCTGAGGGGCTGTCTCAGCTTCCTGCATGGCTTGGCGGATGGCGAAGTAGAGCCCGTCTCCTGTGCGGGAAGGACCGGAGATGTGGTTGGCGTCATTGCTTACGGCACCTCCGGAGAGGATAATGCTGTCCGGTGTCTTTTCCGTACTTAATAATACGGCTCCGCAGGCCTCTCCCAAGTTCAATCCGTCACGGCTGCTGTCATACGGACGGCAGGGGCGGGAGCTGAGAGACCGGAAAGACCGGAAACCGCTGGTGATGAAATGAGAGAGAAGATCACCTCCCGCCACGACTACGTTGCGGTAGATACCGTTCTCTATCATGCGTTTTCCTGTTATGAGGGCTGATACTCCTGAAATGCAGGCATTGGAAATGACATGCACCCGTTCCTCGGCATGGAAATAACCGGCAATGTTTTCTGCCATTTTCCAAAGAAAGACCGCTTCATCCGGATGTTCCGTATGGCGGGCCAGTAAATCGATGTTCCCTTTGGTGGTGGAGAGGATGAGCCCGCAGGTTTTGTCTTCCAACGTTTGTCCGGACTGACGGATGAGTTCGTTGATGGTCAGTATGAACAGTTGCTCCATCCGGGGATAGCCACTTACTCCCATGGCTTCCGCCTGCCGTTGCAGCCTGTCTTGCGAGAGGGTGGCGGCCAGCAGGGGAGTGTCCGCAATCCGTTTGTCCGTCTGCAGGGTGATACCGCTGTGATAGCTCCGGATGGCTTCCAGATTTTCCTGTGTGCCGAAACCCAGTGCGCTGATCAGGGTATCATGGGTGATATAGGTAGTCAGATGATGTTCCATTTCTTTTTCCACTCTATGTAAAAGGCTGGATTAACCAGTTCCAATTCTCTATTTGTATTCAGGAATACTTGTGTAGTGGTTCCTGTTGCCACAATGCTTTGGTCCGATGCCCGATAGATGGTGTATTCAAAAAGGATTTTGGCGGCATCACTATGGATAAACCGTGTTTCAACAATCGCTTCTTCGCCAAAAGACAGTGGTCGTTTGAACTGGCAGGTCAGATCTACGATAGGTACTACATATCCTTCCCGGTAGATGCTCATATAGTCTAGACCGTACCGCTTTCCGAAAGCTTCGCGTCCGTCTTCGAAATAGCGCACATATTCGCCGTGCCATACTATCTGCATGGAATCTATCTCACTGAAGCGGACTTTGATGGTGGTCCAGTCCGTTAGTGCCGCCTGATGTGGAATTGTTTTTCGTTTCATTCTTTCTTCAGATATATTTTCATCCGACATTCGGCCAGCAATTCATCGTTTTCTTTTACCTCGGCGGTAATCAGGGTGATATCAAATACCTCCTGGACGATGGTTATACCGGTATGTAGTTCTGCTCCGGCAGAAGGAAGACGGAATATTTTCATCTTTTCTACCGAACCGATAAAACCTAATGGTACAGGTTCTTTCCGTAGCATATAGATATAACCTACACGTGCCGCCGCCGACTGGGCGATGTGCTCTATGATTCCCGTCTCCTGTAGTATGCCGTCCCGGCAGAACAGGTTGTCGGGAGTGACGGTCAGCCCTGACCAGGATGTATCTTCTTCTATCCCATAGAAGCGGTCTATCATTACCATGGGCGGGCGTTGCGGAATCAGCCGGAACAGATCTTCTCCTTGACAGATGATTTCTTTGCTGTTCATTTCAGTCTGCATTGCAGGATGCTGTGTCCCAGTCCTATGTTATCTTGAATCTCTTCCACTTCCAATCCGGCATTTTCAATGCAGCGGATCAGGTCGTCCGAATGGAACATCTTACTGTTGCCGTTGGCCATTGCTGTAAAGTAGAGGCTGATTTGGGTCAGGCAATAAGACGCGGTTTCATGCCGTTGGCGGTCCCATAATGTTTCCATAATATAGACTTTACTGTCTTTGCCGATGGATTGCGCCACACGGGTCAGGATGCTGATGACTTCTTCTTCCGAGAAGCAGTCCAGGAACTGGCTCATCCATACAGCGTCAAAACCTGTGGGAAAGGGCACGTCCCGATCCAGCAGATTGGCACCGTGACCGTGTATGCGTTCACTACCGGACAAACCGGTCGTTTGCTTTCTCATCATTTCCAGTTGTTGAGGCAGGTCCACGATGGTTACTTCCACTTCCTTATTATATTGTACGCATTGTGTGGCCCATCTGCCGGTATTCCCGCCAATATCGAGCAAGCGTTTCGGGTGATGGCTGAACACGATTTCCAATGCTTTGCCGAACGACTGGTCCGAATAAAAATGATCAAAGCCGAACCAGCTTTTCTGTACCTGTTCCGGCAATTGGGACAGCCCTTCGTAAATGGTAGGCCATTCGCCGAATACTTTCAATCCTTCCGGACGCCCGTTTAAAAGAGCTTCTTCCAGATGGAACAATCCTTGATAGTTCACATCGTGATTGAATTCCATATTGACACGAGCCATTTTATCGTTCAGCAGAAACCAGCCTGCCTTGGCCAGTACATAACGGTCTTCTTCCAGCAGGATGGTTCCAATGGTCAGCGATGCTTCCAGTAATACTTGCGCCGCATAGCGTGTCAGTCCGGTCCGCCCGCTGATTTCTGGCAGCGTATATCCTTCCCGTTTGTCAGCCAATAATTGGAAAATTCCGAATTTCAACATCAGGCGCGATACTTGGAATACCACAGGACCGAAAGCTATCTCTTGTGCCAGTCTTTGCGCTTCGGCAGCCGTACATTGTTCTTTTGTATATCTTTTATGCATCATACCAAATTTATTTTTATGTCCAGAACGGGTAGTAATTGAACCATTGTTCTGGATACTGCCGGACAATCTTTTCCAGCGTTTGTGTATATTGCTCCAATAATGCCTGTTCGGCCCGTTTCTCTTTCGTCCGTACTACTGTCTCGGCTATAAAGAAATGAAAACGATACGTTCTTTGGGCTTCACGCATGGCAAAATAGAATACGACGGGTACTTTTAACTTCGAAGCCAGCAGGAAAGGACCCATCGGGAATCCGGCCTCTTTTCCCATGAAAGAAGTCGTGAGTAATTTCTCTTTATTCAGATAGCGGTCTCCCTGAAAGCAGACATACTCCTTGCGCCCCAATGCTTCCGTGATGCGGAATACATGTGTCAGGCTGTCTTCATTCACCGGAATTATTTTGTAGTCTCGCGTAGAGGTGTTCTTTTCCAAAATCTCCTTTATCCGCTGGTGTTCGGCGTCAAACATGACGATATTGATTTTTTTGCCATATTCATCGAAGAAAGGAGCGCCTATTTCCCAGTTGCCCACATGGGCGCCTATCATAATCACTCCGGTGTCTCCATTCAGTACGTTCAAGAATTCAGCATAGTTCTCGAATTCGAAGTGATATTTATCCGTCATTCCGTTGCCGATAGCTACTTTGTCAATCAGTGTCTGGCCCAGCCGGTAATAGTTTTTCAGGAGCAGTGCGGCGGATTTAAGCCGTCCGTATTTCAGCCTGTTCCGTGCGTAACGCCAGGTATTGCCCGTTGCTTTCGGTGCGAAAGGTATGAAGTAGAGGACGACCAGCGCCAGAAAGCCGTAGGCCGCAGTTATCCCCAGACAGCGGATCATGTAGATAAAGAACATGTATCCGAATGTGCCTCCTCTTGTCTTACCTTTCCATGTTCCGGACATCAGTCTTCTTTTTGCATGCGTGAGATTACCAGATTATAGAAATCCTGGAAGGTCTTGATACCGACAAAGTCCTTGGCGGTAACCGTGAAACCGAAATTCTTGTCAATCAGCACTACCATATCCACCAAGTCAAGGCTGTCCAGTTCCAAAGTCTGCATCAAAGGTGCGTCCGGCCGGATCAGTTCTACATCAATTTCAAATTCGTCTGCCAGGGTGGTTCTGATCTTTTCGATGATTTCTTCGTTGGTCATAAGCTATATATGGGTTTGAATTAATTGTTTTCTTTCAATTTACGGATAATCAGTGAGGAATTGGTTCCCCCGAATCCGAATGAGTTGGACAGGAACGTATCAAATTCCGTTTCTATCCTTCGGGTAGGAATATTCAGCAGGGCAGAGGCCTCATCGGGTTCCTCAAAATTAAGATTAGGAGCGATGAACCCGTTGTTCATCATCAAGGTGGAATAGATCACCTCGCTGGCGCCTGCCATCCACATCTCATGCCCGGTTTGTGACTTGGTGGATGTGACATAGGGTCGATGGTTTCCGAATACTTCCGCTATCGCCTTTGCCTCGTTCAAATCTCCTACGGGGGTGGAGGTGGCGTGTGCGTTGATATATTGGATTTCTTCCAAAGGAATGCCAGCATCGTTGATTGCCATTTGCAAGGAGCGTCTGGGGCCGTCCACATTCGGTACGGAAATATGATCTCCGTTTGATGAGAAGCCGTATCCTATGACTTCCGCCAGAATAGTAGCTCCGCGCTTAACGGCAGATTCATAACTTTCGAGTACCAAACTGGCGCCTCCTCCACTGGGAATCAGCCCGTCCCGTCCCTTGTCAAAGGGGCGCGCTGCCTTTTCCGGTTCGTCCTCTCGGGTGGAGAATGCGCCCAATCCGTCGAAACTACCCACGGAATAGGGATTCACTTCCTGTGCCCCTCCGCACAGAATGCAATCCTGAAGTCCCGATTTGATCAGCAGATACGCCATGCCGATGGCATGTGAACCGCTGGCACAAGCTCCCGATATGGTAAAGTTAATTCCCTTCAAATGGAAAATAACCGAAAGATTCATGGTAATCGTAGAGTTCATGGACTGGAAGATGGAGCCGGAGCCCACCATAGCCGTATTCTTTTTGGCACGAATGACGTCAATGGCATTGATTACCGGGGCGGCACTACTGTCATTGCCGTACAATATGCCAACTTCACGGTTCCATAAAAATTCCTCGTCTATTTGTGCCTGACGGAATGCCTCCAAGGTAGCCATATAGGCGTATTCTCCCTGTTCGGCGAGGCTATGCCGCTTTTTGCGATCCAGTAACTTCTTTAAATCAGGACGTTCGACCATTCCTGTCAAGGCCGAAAAATACCCCATCTCCTTACGGACCGGATCAATTCCGATGCCGGAACGTCCTTGGAACAAGGAGTCTTTTACTTCATCCTGATTCCTGCCTATGCACGAATAGATACCCATGCCTGTTATCACTACTCTTCTCATTTTCTGCTTATGTATAGATTCCTCCATTGATGGAAATTACCTCTCCGGTGATATAGGAGGCTTGTTCGGATGCCAGGAAGCCTACCAGAGCGGCTACTTCCCCGGGCTCGCCGAACCGTCCTGCCGGGATGTGTTTTTTCCATTCATTTTCATCAATGCCTTCTGTCATATCCGTACGGATAAATCCCGGTGCTACAGCATTCACCGTCACGTGTTTTCTGGCCACTTCCTGTGCCAGTGCTTTGGTGGCGGCTATCATTCCGCCTTTGGCTGCCGAATAATTGGTTTGTCCCGGCATCCCTTTGATGCCCGACAGGGAGACGATGTTGATAATACGTCCGAACCGCTTGACCAGCATATTTTTCAGCAGGGGTTGGGTCACGTTAAAGAAACCATTCAGGCTGATATCCAATACCCGGCTCCATTCATCCTGTTCCATCCACAGCATCAGATTGTCGCGGCGTATGCCGGCATTGTTCACCAAAACCTCAATGTAGGTCTCAGGATGTTGTTCCATCCAGCTGTTCAGTGCGGCGTGCGCGGCTGCTGCGTCGGTCACATCAAATTTCATCAGTTCACCGTCCGAGCCTTGTTCCCGTATCTGCTGCAAGGTGGCTTCGGCTTCCGTATCGTTGCTTTGATAGTTTATCAGTATATGGTATCCCATTTCTGCCAGTTTCAGACAAACGGCCCGTCCGATACCCCGGCTTCCTCCTGTTACTAATGCGTATTTCATTTTTCAGACTCTTCTAATAATCCTTTTTTCAGTGCTCTGCGCACCAGTTTGCGCATAGCATCGTCCAGAGCGGAAAAACCGGTGAAGATTGAAGCATTTCCCTGATAACGCTTGGATTTCCAAAGCCTCTTCCCGTTCAAATCGCTTACCTCGGCAATGACCCGGACGCGGGCGCCGTCCGAAGCTAAGCTGAGCAGGTTCACCCCTTTTTTCTCTACTGATACTTTAAGGATGAAATCAGCTTCTTCCTTAGAATCAACCAATTGCCAGCGGTTCCATTCTTCTCCCACTAGTATATTGTGAATAGCCTCTTGGGCTTCCGGAATATTCTTTTTTACATCGACAAACTCTACATAGGCTTTGTTTCCTTCAGCTACAAGTTCTTTCAGCGTTTCTCCTTGTGCCTTGATGTGTATTGCCAGGCACAAAGCTATAAATAATAGGGTGATTTTTTTCATGGTTGCTTCTTTTTTAAAAAAATGATCATTTCTTCTATCTCTTTATATTTGGGCGTATCTTCCCGGAATACAGGGAAAAAGGCCCGTATCTCTTGATATACTTGTTGCGACCGGGGGCTTAGCCGGCTGGCTATATCCAGACAATCAATGGCTTGTACAATACCCATCATCAGGATAGCCATCACCTGATAAGCATTCTCAATGACAGTCTTTGCCAGCAGTGCGGAATTGGTTCCCATGCTTACAATGTCCTGATTGTCATTGTTGTTGGGGATGCTGTGCACATACATCGGGTTGGACAAAGTCTGGCACTCTGCCGTAGTAGAGGTTGCGGTAAATTGCGACGCTTGCAAGCCATAGTTCAATCCCAGTACTCCCAGGTTGACAAAAGGTGGCAGAATGCCGTTGATGCGGTCGTGAAACAGGTAATTGATCTGCCGTTCGGCAAGCATCGTCAGTTTGGTAACCGCTATTTTCAGTTTATCCATTTCAAATGAGATGTAATCTCCGTGAAAGTTACCGCCATGATACACATTTTGTGTGTCAGGGTCCACTATCGGGTTGTCACAAGCGGAGTTTATTTCGTTTATCAATACTTTTTCGGCATTCAGCAATTCATCATAAACCGGTCCTAGAATCTGTGGGATACAGCGCAGCGAATAATAAGGCTGCACCTTATGGGTGAAGATTTTCTCTTCGTGTTTTCCGTTGTAAAGTTCATTTTCTCTTTTGCGCACACACTGGCTGCCTTCCACCCATTGACGCATCATGCGGGCTATCTCCTGCTGTCCTTCATGTTGTTTGGCTTTGTTCAGCGGTTCCGACATGAAGTCGTCATACGAGGCGGCAATTTCATTCATCATGACCGATGCTCCCACCGCCCACTGCATCAGTTGCCGCGCATAAATCAGGTTGACAATGCCTATACCGGTCATGACCGAAGTGCCGTTGGTTACTGAAAGTCCTTCACGGATGTGCATTTGGAAGGGGTGCAATCCGTTTTCCGCCAGTACGGATGCTGTATCTCTTTTCTTGCCTTGATAAAAGACTTCTCCTTCTCCGATCAGTGTGAGGGCGATATGGGCGAGCTGCACCAGATCGCCGCTAGCTCCTACACTGCCGTGTTCGGGTACGTATGGAGTAATCCCCCGGTTGATAAACTCAGTAATGAGCAGTGCCAGTTCTTTGTGTACACCGGATTTTCCTTGCAGGAACGTATAGAGACGTGCAATCATGGCAGCTTTGACATAGAGCTCTGGAAGGGGTTGTCCGGCACCGGTGGCGTGGCTGCGGATGATATTGTACTGTAACTGTGACAAGGATTCATCTTCAATACGATATTGGGCCATCGGTCCAAAACCGGTATTGATGCCATAGATGATCTTGTCGTTGGAGAATGTTTTCAGAAAATTGAAACTCTCTTCCAGTTTTTGTATACATGGGTCGGAGAGTATCAGGGGTTCTTCTTCAAACAAGATCTTATACAGGGACGCTAAAGTTATTGTTTTCTCTGCTATCATTTGGTTTGTGCGATAAACAGTTTTGTATAGTTTCTGCAAAAGCAGTTAGCTCAAAAAAGTAGCGCATTCCGAAAGGCTCACCACAGATCACACGGGTAATCTGTGGTGAAAAACCAGTATCGCTCTACGTGTTTTATTTATTCAGTCTCCATGTGAATCCGTCTTTGGTATCTTTTACTTCGAAACCAAGAGCGGCCAGCTCATCACGGATCTTGTCACTTGTCGCCCAGTCTTTGTTGGCTTTGGCTTTCATGCGTTGTTCCAGCAGCATATCCACTACTTTACCGTATGCCTCTTCGCGTGCCTCGTTATTGGCGGCTTCTTCTTTCAGCCCCAGAATTTCATACATAAAGAGATGGAACACACTTTTCAGTTCTTCCAGGTCTTCGGCGGAGAGGGTCGCTTTTTTATCCAGAACCGTATTGATCATACGGGCACCGTCAAACAGATGGGCAATGACAATCGGTGAGTTCAAGTCATCATTCATGGCTGTAGAACACTTCTCACGCAAGTCTTTTACTCCTTCTATGCCGGTGGTTTGTGCCGCCGGAGTGATGCGGTCAAGCCCTTTCACTGCTTCTGTCAGTCGTTCCAAACCTTTTTCGGCCGCCTGTAACGCTTCGTTGCTGAAGTCCACCGTGCTGCGGTAGTGAGCCTGGAGGATAAAGAAACGGATAGTCATGGCACTGTATGCCTGTGTCAGCAATGGGTGGGTACCGTGGAAGAACTCGTCCAGATTGATGAAGTTGCCGTATGATTTACCCATCTTCTGTCCGTTGATGGTAATCATGTTGTTGTGCATCCAGTAGTGAACCATATCATCTCCTTGTGAGGCCACGCTTTGTGCGATCTCACATTCGTGGTGCGGAAAGATCAAGTCCATTCCTCCTCCGTGAATATCGAAATGTTCACCTAAATACTTTTTACCCATGGCGGTACATTCACAATGCCAGCCGGGGAATCCGTTGCTCCACGGACTGGGCCAGCGCATGATGTGTTCGGGCTGTGCACATTTCCACAAGGCGAAATCGGCAGGGTTACGCTTCTCACTTTGGCCGTCCAGTTCGCGGGTGGTGTTCAGCACATCGTCCAGGTTGCGGCCGGACAGTTTGCCGTAATGATGGTCTTTGTTGTATTTGGCTACATCGAAATACACGGAGCCTTCACTTTCGTATGCATAGCCGTTTTTCAGGATTTCTTCTACCAGCTCTATCTGTTCAATGATATGGCCCGATGCATGTGGCTCGATGCTGGGTGGAAGTACATTCAAGGCTTCCATAGCCTTGTGGTAGCGGTTCACGTAATATTGTACCACTTCCATGGGCTCTAGTTGTTCCAGGCGGGCTTTCTTGGCAATTTTATCTTCGCCTTCATCGGCGTCATGTTCCAGATGGCCGACATCGGTAATGTTACGGACATAGCGTACCTTGTATCCCAAATGAGTAAGATAACGGTACAGGATATCGAACGTGATGGCAGGACGTGCGTGTCCCAAATGGGCGTCGCCATATACGGTAGGGCCGCATACATACATACCTACATGGGGGGCATGCAAAGGAACGAAAAGTTCCTTTTGGCGGCTCAATGTATTGTAAATGGTTAGTTTATTTTCCATAATTCATTCTATTAGGCTTGCAAAGTTATAAATTAAAGTGTGTATATGGCTAATAATTAACAAAAAAAATCTGCGTGTAGCTTTTGGAATAAATGCAAATCCGGCTGATGATTTACTGTTATATCTTTGCCCATGATAGATACTTCTTCTGTTTATGCTTCAATTCTGCAATGATCGTTTCATTTGCGGGGGCGATTGGCCGAGCTGTGTACTCCTGATTTTGGTTGGCTCGTTGAAGCCTATGTATGTAAAAATGATTGACTTCAATACCTCTGTGTTTGCATACACTTTTAAGAGCCTTATGCAAATAAATTGGATTATAACAAAGGATAACAATTGAAACTAGTGAATTTTGGTGTGCCATATTATTGTTTTATTTTACAAAAAGATGAGATGAGCATAAAAGCTATCTCATCTCATTATGGGCTATTACATATTGTCCGATGGCATCTTTCCGCATTCTTTTTCAATTATCTGAGCGTTTTTCTGAATCAACAAGTTAAGACTATCATTGGGCAATTTGAAAAATGTAGAATCAATGCTATACAATTTATAAAATAAGCAGGTGCAATATTCTTTTGCTTGTATAGTATCTACATTCTTATCTGACATAGTTTTAACAAATGCTGCAACATTTTTATCCAAATACTTTTGAAAAAGTTCTGCATTAGTTTCCTTTTTACTTTGGCATCCTAATATCGTAATAATTAGGAATATCAATAAAATTCCCTTTTCCTTCATTCTTTTAAGATTAATATTTTTACATTTGTCCATATGCTATTCCTACAGAGAAACCACTTCCTCCATCTTCCCAAATACACCCTGCACAACCGCACCCACATTCTTGGGGTGGGGGTGATGGCTCAAATATATGTTTGATCTTGGATATTGTATTTTCTATATTATTTTCTTTTTTATCATTAATCCAAGTGAGCAAGTTTGTTTTTGCATCGTATGCAAAAAGTTCGTCATACACGTCTAATAGCTTAACAGATGGGTATAAATGACTTAATCGAACTGTATTTTTGAGTTTCATATCATTTTTCTTCAAATATAATATTATTAAGTGAAAAAAGCAAATAATGAATTGTATTTTTGGGTATAATATTGAAATTATGAGCCTGTTTAAATTTTCTTTCATAATAATTTTATTGCTGAAATTTTGACCATTTCCTCTCCCGAATCGAATGTTAGTTCATCGTTTCTGCAGAGCCTCCTGTCATTTTCCATCCATGAAAATGTTCTTTCCGTGAGGTATATCCTTCAGCCGGAATGCCGGCAGGCAGGGCGTTTGCGGAGTGGCTGAAAGATCTGAAGGAAAAATAAGGCGGTTCGGCATGTAGATGCCGTTATGG
>BLLV01000283.1 GCA_011959205.1 Bacteroidaceae bacterium | reverse complement strand
ATTCATCAAAGACAGGCAACTTACATTGTTTTAAGTTATATCGAACTGACGTTAATATATGCAAAAGAACAAGACTACTTATCTGAAAGATGTAGGACGTGACAGCAAAACCTGATACATGATTTTGCAAAACTTGGTACAAGAACCGACAAAACTTGTATCAAGTTCTAAGCTTACCTAATAAACACGTTATAATAACAAATTCGACATAAAAATCAGTGTATAACCGGCAAGACAACAAAGACACATATGTCAAGGTGCGCATGCGTGTGGGTGTGGAAAGGCTGCACGTTTTGCAAGTTTGAAAGTTTCTCCCCCATCTCCAGCCCGAAAAGAAAACCGAACAAAATGCTGATACGGTAAAAAGACACCTTTTTTCTTTGCAGATATAAAATAAATATAGTAACTTTGCACCCGATTTATTCCGCAGAGGTAGAAAAGTGAAGGCAGTGATGCAATCCACCTTACGGAGAAAACCGTTTAATATAATATAAAAATGTACGTAATTGTAGAAATTAACGGTCAGCAGTTCAAAGCAGAAGAAGGCAAAAAGCTGTTTGTACACCACATTCAGAACGCTGAAAACGGCGCAACTGTTGAATTTGAAAAAGTATTGTTGGTAGACAACAACGGAACAGTAACTGTAGGTGCTCCTACTGTAGAAGGTGCCAAAGTAGTTTGCGAAGTAGTATCTCCGCTGGTAAAAGGCGACAAAGTACTCGTATTCCACAAGAAGAGAAGAAAAGGTTATAGAAAACTGAACGGTCACCGTCAGCAGTTTACAGAGTTAACTATTAAACAAGTTATTGCTTAATCATTTAAATTTTAAGAAGAAATGGCACATAAAAAAGGTGTAGGTAGTTCTAAGAACGGCCGTGAATCAGCAAGTAAGAGATTAGGCGTTAAGATATATGGTGGACAGGTTTGTAAAGCCGGTAACATCATCGTTCGTCAGAGAGGTACAGAATTCCATCCGGGTAAAAACATCGGCATGGGACGTGATCATACTCTTTTCGCTTTAGTAGATGGTACAGTATGTTTCAAAGTAGGCCGCGGTGACAAGAGATCTGTTTCTGTCATTCCTGCTGTTGTAGAAGCATAATCAGTTACAAATAAAAAAGAAAGGCTCTTCCTTCCCGAAGAGCCTTTTCCTTTCAATAGGTCCTGAACACCAAAATCTTACCATCAGTCCGGATCATGAAACGTTCTGCAGACGCTTCATTCAAAGTTCCCTGCCACCAGTTGGCAAACACCGACAAAGGATAAACCAACCCTTCTGCAGACAAAGCCTTGCTGTCCATATTGAAAATGGAAACCTGCTGACCGATATAAGATTCGAATACACTGTCTTCTCTTATCGGAACGAAAACACCATAATCCGTCAGCATCCGAACTTCCGCTTTCTCCATATAATCTGCCAGCAAGCTGATATTTCCTATCGTATGGTCCTCTCTTTTCCCTGTAGCTCCCATTATAGTGATATTCGTTCTGCCTTGTGACAGGCAAAAGCGGAACGCCTTACTCAAATCATTCGTATCCTGCTCCGCCTCACGATGAACCAGAGAAGCATATCGCTCTTTAATATCCGGCAGCAAAGAATCACCGTCACCCACAATAGCTTCCGGCATTCTACCCGAACGGATATAAGCATTCGCCGCCCCGTCACAACACACCACATAAGGACACTTTCCCAACCACCCCAAAGCCAAGGAAGAGGACGGAAAATCCCCATCGGCCAAAATAATTGTTTCCGGCACATTCTCTTCTACCGGCAATTTATACTCTTTCATCAGCTGAATTCATTAATTGCTTCCACTTCAGATAACCGGAAAAAGCAATGACCGCATAAAAACCGTACAAAAATGAAGTGAAATATAAGTCTTTATAAATATAGAGCCCGCATGAAACAATATCAACCACCAACCACACCAGCCATTGTTCCACATATTTATGAGCAAGCATCCACATGGCAATGATACTGAGCGCTGTAGTAAAACTGTCCCACCAAGGCACCGTGCTATCCGTGCAAGTTTCAAGAACCTTCCCCATCAACACAAACACCACACACCACACGGCAAACATAGGCAATATCAAACGGGGAGGCGTAATGGTGATGAATCTCTCCACTTTACCCGGCGCATGCCTCAACCACACCAGCCAACCATAAATCCCTGCCAACAGATAATAAACGCTGATGCCAGAATCAGCATACAAACCCGCCTGATAATAAACAATTATATAAATGGCAGGCATAATGACGCTGACCGGCCACAACCAAATGCTCGCCTTATATTCAAACCATAAATAAAGCAGACCGATTAAAGCGCCCGCCATCTCAAGATAATTCATCTTTCTTATTTTTCATTTTCTAATCCGGATACAAAAGTAACGAATAACTCATACACCTTACCATTTTTTTATCTATCTTTGTCCATTAATTCAAGAAATATCAAAAATACCGAAAAGATATGCTTACCATTAAACAAATTACAGACAACACGGAAAAAGTAATCCGCGGACTGGAAAAGAAGCATTTTAAAGATGCAAAAGCAACGATAGAACAAGTACTTGCATTCAATGACAAACGACGTAGCACACAGAACCAACTAGATAAAAACCTGGCAGAAGTGAACTCGCTCTCCAAATCCATCGGCCAACTGATGAAAAAAGGGAAAAAAGAGGAAGCAGAAACAGCCAAGGCACGTGTAGCCGAAATTAAAGAAATCAGCAAAACCCTGCAAGCGGATATGGATAAAGCACAAGAAGATATGAACAACCTGCTTTACACCATTCCCAACGTGCCCTATGACAACGTGCCCGAAGGTGCAGGAGCCGAAGACAATGTGGTGGAAAAGATGGGCGGTATGGAAACCGAACTTCCCAAGAACGCACTCCCCCATTGGGAACTCGCCAAGAAATATGATTTGATAGACTTTGACCTAGGTGTGAAAATCACAGGGGCAGGCTTCCCTGTATATAAAGGTAAAGGGGCACGTCTGCAACGAGCATTAATCAATTTCTTTTTGGACGAAGCCCGCGCTTCCGGCTACGAAGAAATCATGCCGCCAACGGTAGTAAACACCGCATCTGGTTACGGAACAGGACAACTCCCCGACAAAGAAGGACAAATGTATCATTGCGAAATAGACGATCTGTACTTAATCCCGACCGCAGAAGTTCCTGTAACCAACATCTATCGTGACGTGATATTGGACGAAAAACAATTGCCCATCAAAAACTGCGCATACACCCAATGTTTCCGTCGTGAAGCCGGATCTTACGGCAAAGACGTGCGTGGTTTGAACCGCCTGCACGAATTTTCAAAAGTGGAACTGGTGCGCATTGACAAACCCGAACATTCCCAACAGTCACATCAGGAAATGCTGGACCATGTAGAAGGCTTGCTGAAGAAATTGGAGCTTCCCTATCGTATTCTCCGTCTTTGCGGCGGCGATATGAGCTTCACAGCAGCACTTTGCTTTGACTTCGAGGTTTACTCGGAAGCACAGCAGCGCTGGCTGGAAGTAAGCTCTGTTTCCAACTTCGATACATATCAAGCCAACCGCTTGAAATGCCGCTACCGTTCTGCCGAGAAGAAGACAGAATTATGCCATACGTTGAACGGCTCCGCATTGGCATTACCGCGTATCGTTGCTGCGTTATTAGAAAACAACCAAACCCCGGAAGGTATCCGCATCCCCAAGGCATTGGTTCCTTATTGCGGATTTGATATGATTAACTAGCCACGCTCATTTATCATATTGAATGTCATTCTGGGCATTGTTCAGAATCCGATCTACTTCCGACAGATTCTCCGTTGTGTGCAGAATGACATTCTTTTATTTCAACCTGATTATTAATTATTTAACCTATTATTATGAATACTTCACAAAAAAATTTCATGGTACCTCTTGCCTTTGTAGGCATGATGTTTTTTGCAATTGGCTTTGCGCTGGGTATTAACTCTTTCTTGATGCCGGTATTGGAACGGTCAATGGAAATGTCGGCTTCGGAGTCCAACCTCCTGCTTGCCGCCACATTTGTTCCATTCCTTATCTTTGGCATTCCGGCTACCAAATGTATTGAAGCCATCGGTTACAAAAAAACAATGGCGCTCTCATTTATCATTTTCGCTATCGCTTTTGGCCTATTCATCCAGGCAGCCGCAACAGAATCTATTGTTTGGTTCCTTTTCGCCTCATTCATTTGCGGCACCGCCAATGCAGTACTCCAAGCCTCAGTAAATCCTTATGTGACCATTCTTGGCCCTATAGAGTCCGCAGCAAAACGTATTTCCATCATGGGCATTTGCAACAAACTGGCTTGGCCTGCTACTACTCTTTTTATAACCTTAGTAATCGGCAAAACCATAGACCAAATTAAAATGGAAGATTTGTTCCAGCCATTCGGCATCATTATCGGTATCTTCGTCGTATTAGGTATTATCGCCTTAATGGCTCCACTGCCTGAAGTAAAAGCCGCCGGAGAAGACATCACAACCGATGCGGAAGAAGCAATTGCCTGCCCTTATGCAGAAGGCAAAACTTCCATCATGCAATTTCCTCACTTGCTATTAGGCGTCGTTGCTCTTTTCCTTTATGTAGGAGTGGAGACCATAGCCTTGGCCACAGCAACCGGATATGCCAAAGCATTGGAGCTGCCGGGTGACAATTACGGATTTATCCCTTCCATCGGTATGGTAGTAGGATACATTTGCGGCGCAACCTTAATCCCTAAATACCTGAGTCAGGCTACCGCAATGAAAATATGTGCCATCATAGCCATCATCGGCTCTGCACTGGTAGCCATCATGCCTGCTGAGATTTCAATCTATTGCATATTCTTTATGGCATTAGGATGTTCACTCATGTGGCCTGCATTATGGCCTCTCGCCATGGCAGATCTTGGTAAATTCACCAAAGCCGGTTCTTCATTGCTGACTATGGCTATTGCCGGTGGAGCGGTTATGCCATGGGTGCGTGGTGTGGTTCAAGATGCGACTAGTTTCCAGACCTCCTATTGGATCTGTGTTCCCTGTTTCCTTTTCATCCTTTATTATGGAATGATAGGATATAAAATCAGGACAAAGAAATAATCTCTTTCTTACATCATTTTTTTTTCATGACAAGAAAAGCCGCCCCTCACAAAAGGGCGGCTTTTCTTTTGTCTTTAAAAAATATAATTCTACCTTTGCAAAAGAATATCAATTTGATAATCAACTCAGAAAAATAACTAACTTATAGTATAGCAAAATGAATAAGATTATTTCAAAAGAACATTTCTCGGAAAAGGTCTTTAAACTGGTCATAGAAGCACCTCTGATTGCCAAGTCGCGTAAGGCCGGACATTTCGTAATTGTCCGTGTTGGCGAAAAAGGCGAACGTATGCCGCTTACTATTGCCGGTGCCGATCCTATAAAAGGTACCATCACACTTGTAGTACAGGAAGTAGGTCTTTCTTCTACACGCCTTTGTGAATTGAACGAAGGAGATTATATTACTGATGTTGTTGGCCCGCTGGGTAAAGCCACCCACATTGAAAACTTCGGAACCGTAGTATGCGCCGGAGGAGGCGTAGGCGTCGCCCCGATGCTTCCCATCGTGCAGGCTTTGAAAGCTGCCGGCAACCGCGTAATTACCGTATTGGCCGGACGTACCAAAGAATTAATAATCCTTGAAAAAGAGATGCGTGAAAGTTCTGATGAAGTAATCATTATGACAGACGACGGCTCATACGGACGTAAAGGATTAGTGACTGAAGGTGTGGAGGAAGTAATCAAACGTGAAACGGTAAATAAATGTTTCGCCATCGGCCCTGCCATCATGATGAAATTCGTCTGTCTGCTGACTAAAAAATACGAAATCCCCACAGACGTTTCTTTAAACACCATTATGGTGGACGGAACCGGCATGTGTGGTGCCTGCCGTATCACTGTAGGAGGCAAGACACGTTTTGTATGTGTTGACGGTCCGGAATTCGACGGTCATCAGGTAGATTTTGACGAAATGCTGAAACGCATGGGAGCTTTCAAAGACATTGAAAAAGAAGAAATTCATAAACTGGATGCCGAAAAGCCGATGACTTGTGAAGCGACAAAAGAGCCAGACAGTAGAGATGCCGAATGGCGTGCAAGCTTACGCAAAGCCATGAAGCCTAAAGAACGAATGGCCATCCCTCGTGTGAAAATGAACGAATTGGACGCAGAATATCGTTCACATAGCCGTAAGGAAGAGGTCAATCTGGGCCTGAATGAGGAACAAGCTGTAACGGAAGCAAAACGTTGTTTGGATTGTCCCAACCCTACTTGTATGAACGGCTGCCCCGTAGGAATCAATATCCCGAAATTCATTAAAAACATCGAACGCGGTGAATTCCTCGAAGCCGCCAAAACGTTGAAAGAAACCAGTGCATTACCTGCTGTTTGCGGTCGTGTATGTCCTCAAGAAAAACAGTGTGAATCACAATGTACCCATCTGAAGGCCGGACATGAAGCCGTTGCCATAGGCTACCTGGAACGTTTTGCTGCCGATTATGAACGCGAAAGCGGTCAAATATCCGTGCCGGAAATAGCGGAAAAGAACAATATAAAAGTGGCAGTCATCGGTTCAGGTCCCGCCGGACTCTCATTTGCCGGAGATATGGCCAAGCAGGGATACGATGTCACTGTATTCGAAGCTCTACATGAAATAGGGGGCGTATTAAAATATGGTATCCCCGAATTCCGTCTGCCAAACAAGATTGTAGATGTGGAAATTGACAATTTATCCAAGATGGGTGTCCAATTCATGAAGGACTGCATCGTAGGAAAGACCATCAGCGTGGAAGACCTGGAATCAGAAGGCTTCAAAGGCATATTTGTTGCATCAGGCGCCGGGCTCCCCAACTTCATGAATATCCCAGGAGAAAATTCCATCAATATCATGTCTTCCAACGAATACCTGACTCGTGTAAATCTAATGGATGCCGCCAGTGAAGACTCGGATACTCCTGTAACATTCGGCAAGCGTGTAGCAGTAATTGGCGGTGGAAACACAGCTATGGACTCTGTCCGCACAGCACGCCGCTTGGGAGCAGAACGCGCAATGATTATTTATCGCCGTTCGGAGGAAGAAATGCCTGCCCGTCTGGAAGAAGTGAAACATGCTAAAGAAGAAGGAGTGGAATTCCTTACTTTGCACAATCCCATAGAATATATTGCCGATGAAAAAGGGCGTGTAAAACAAGTCATCTTACAGAAAATGGAATTAGGAGAACCGGATGCTTCCGGCCGTCGTAGTCCGATAGCTATTCCGGGAGCAACAGAAACCATTGACATTGATATGGCAATAGTCAGCGTAGGGGTCTCCCCTAACCCGATTGTCCCCAGTTCCATCTCTGGATTGGAACTTGGACGCAAAGGAACAATTGCCGTAAATGAAAACATGCAATCGTCAATCCCGACTATTTATGCCGGTGGCGATATTGTGCGTGGTGGAGCCACAGTTATCCTTGCAATGGGCGACGGCCGCAAAGCAGCCGCTTCCATGCATGCGCAACTCTCCCAAAAATAACATTGTCTCTTTCAATAATTTAGCCCGTTATCAAAATTGACGGGCTATTTTTATTAACCAAATAAAATTTAAAGCATTCACATTATAAACAATTAATAACTCTATTTTAACTCGCATTAAACGCACTCTGGAGTACTTTTGTCACTAATTATAATCATAAAGAAAAGACGAATGCCCCAGAAGGTAAATATCAGCATATTGTTCTGCACTATCAGTGTACTGACAGCACAAGCACAATGGAACAAGCAAGACTCAATTCGTTTACAGGAGTTATTGAACAAAGATGGAGAACTAAAAATAAACACAGAAGCCGTAAAGTCTATTCATTTCGACTTTAAATCGGACAAAGACGATATAAAAGGTACTCCACTCATGCCCGAAGACAAACCGTGGATGAAGTTTCTGAAAGACTTGCCCAAAAACTTTGGCGACACGACCAAATGGGCACGTCCTAAATTTGTGCGTCTTACCCCTTACACTCCTTATACCACATGGCATGAAGATCCGGTTAATGACCCCATTTTCCTGAATAACAGAAAAGATTCCCTGAAAATGTCATGGAAACTCAATATCAAACTAATTCCCGGTTTGCGAAACGGCTATGTGATATTGCCTGCCGGCATGAACCAAACAGTGACTCCCAGTAATAATCCATTAATAGGAGGCCTGGATACCGACAAGTTCCTGTATGAATCATTAAACAAACGAGGACGTGCCATCCGACGTAATCGTAATCGTGCCAAAGGTTGGAAAATCTATCAAAGATATATACCAACCCGACAGGATTCCATATTGTTTCCCAGAATCAGCAAAATATCCCAACAAGATTCATTGCCCAAGCAAGATACTTTGTTTATCAAAAAGGATTCAGCAGTTATCAACCAAGATTCACTACTTCTTAAAGACAAAATAAACGGCAAGCACTAGACAAAGAAAAGCCGCTAAGTGATTCCATTTCAGCTCTGTTTTGAATGCCCAAACAGAAAATAATGTAAATACAGCCAATGTGATAACTTCTTGAATCACCTTGAGTTGCATAATGTCAAACGGACCTCCACTATCTTTAAAGCCAAGACGATTGGCAGGAACCTGAAGACAATACTCAAAAAAAGCAATTGCCCAGCTAAATGCAATCACACCAATCAACGGAAGGGCTGCAAACCAACTGAACTCTTGTCTCATTTTTAAATGGCCATACCAAGCAAACGTCATAAAGACATTCGAAAAAATCAGCAAAATCACTGAATAAATACCATGAAATAACATATATTTAATCTATTTTTTATCTGAAAACAGTCTGTTTATAATATCCATCATGCTTTTAACAATTCCATATTGGAAAACATTTTCGGAGTGCAAAGATAATGGAAATAATCGAATTAAGAATAATACAATGAGTTATTGGAATCACAAACATACTTTATTCCCAATGAACAAAAAAGCAATCAATTGCACTCTTTCACTCTGTATTTTGTTAAGAAAAAGATTTATTTGCTAAACCATGTTATAACAAGCTTTTTTTTATTTCTAGAATTTGGAACTATCTCAAGAATACGTATCTTTGTATTGTGTTTTTCATAGTATTAGATTTAAGGTTAACAAAAAGATTGGCTGTCTGGGAAGATAGCCTTTTTTTATCCCTCCCCTTCCTCTAAAAAAACAGCAAGAGAGCCATATCAACTATAAATCATGTTCATTCATTCCAGGCAACAGTTCTTCCTGAATATTTGTCATGCTTCCCCACAAACTATACCGTGCTTCAGGATTCAATTTCTCCAGAGAATGCAAAACATCTTTCATATCCGAACGATTCGACTGACTTTCATAAGGACAATTTTTGATCTGTTTATAAAAACTTCGGATACGAGCCATTTCTATTAAATCCGCTTCATGAACCAAACACATCGGACGGATAATTGTCATATCAAATTTACGCATCACCAATTTAGGAGGCATCGCACTGAACGCCCCCTGAAAAGTAATATTCATCAACAAGGTTTCCAAAATATCATCCATGTGATGCCCTAAAGCGATCTTATTGCAACCCTGCTCCTTTGCCACCGTAAACAAAGCTTTTCTCCGATTCCAAGAACAAAGAAAACAGGGAGACTTCCGAGTATCGGTACTCGGATCAAAAGAAGTTTCATAATGCACAAACGGAACTCCCAAGCCTTCTGAATAGCCTTTCAGATATTCCAAATCAGATTGATAAGGAATATTCGTCATACCTACATGTACAGCTGTCACTGTAAATTTCGGTTTCAAAATACGTGAACGCCTTGCCAACAGCTCCAGCAGCGCCAAAGAGTCCTTCCCGCCAGAAAGACCTATCAAAATATTATCCCCATCTTCAATCAAGCGATACTTTACCACCCCCTTGTTAAAGCGTTGTTCCAACCTGCGCATTATTTTCTCGTCTTCCGTAAATTGTGCCATACATCTTTTTTTAAATAGGGCACAAAAGTACATGAAAAGAATGATTTATGGAAGATTTAACAAAATAGAATTATGTAAAGCATGAGAATTCCAATTAATCTTTGTACTTTTGAATCTAAATAATATGGATAATAGACTAACTATGTACAAAAAATATATCATTGGTTTATTTGCTTTATGCTGCGCGGACAACACTGTAGCACAAAGCCTGACGCAAGCCAAACAACTTTTCCAGAATGGAGAATTTGAACAAGCCAAATCTGCTTTCCAAAAGCTGGTAAAGCAAGCCCCTTCCAACGCCAATTATAATTATTGGTATGGTGCATGTTGTTATGAGACAGGAGAAAAAAAAGAAGCACAGCCCTATCTTGAAAAAAGCGTTGCCCGCAAAGTTATTGACGCATACCGGTACTTAGGAAAACTATATTATGACATCTATCGGTTCGATGATGCCGTAGATAACTACGAACAACACATTGAATGGCTGGAAAAGAAAAAACGTCCCACCGAAACGGCAGAAGCGGAGCTGGAACAAATAAAGCAGGCGGCCCGTATGATAAAGGGAGTGGAAGACATTGCTGTAATAGACAGTTTTGTAGTCGATAAAAACAATTTTTTAAAAGCATATAAAATAAGTAAAGAATCAGGGGCACTCTATCACGATTCTGCCATATCCGGGACTGCCTATCAGACCGAAATGGGAAATAAGGTACTCTATGGAAACAAAAGCGGGGACGGCAAAATGCAACTTTACTCCCGTATCCGTCTGTTGGACGGCTGGAGCACCCCCGAGCCCCTCACCTCCCTTAATGAACAGGGGAATGTAAACTATCCTTTCTTGATGCCAGATGGCATTACCTTGTATTATGCATCGGACGGAGAAGGTTCTTTGGGAGGTTATGATATTTTTGTAACCCGTTATGATTCGGAAAACGGCCATTACCTTCGCCCCGACAATATAGGAATGCCATTCAATTCTCCCGCCAATGACTATATGTACGCCATTGATGACTTCAACAATATCGGCTGGTTCGCCTCAGACCGCTATCAGCCCGATGACAAAGTCTGCATCTACGTGTTTGTCCCGAACTCTTTAAAAGAAGTGTACAATTATGAAAGTACAGACGAACAGATCATTATAAATGCAGCCTGTCTGCGATCTATCCGCACCACTTGGAAAGATGAAGAGAAAGTACGAACCGGGAAGCAACGTCTGGCAGCGATAATGTATGCCAAAGAATCCGGAGAGCAACAAAAAGACTTCACCTTGATCATAGATGACTCTGCCGTTTACCACACATTGAAAGATTTCCGCTCTGCTGAAGCACGCAAGCTTTATCAACAAAGAATACAGAAGCAGAAAGATTATGACCATCTGAAGAAAGATCTGGATGCCAAACGCGGACAATATGCTCAAGGGAACAATGCACAAAAGAAGAATCTGACACCTGCTATTTTAGAATTGGAAAAACGTACGGAACAACTTCTGAAAGAAATGTCCCGACTGGATATCAGCGTCCGCAACGAAGAAATAAAGAAGTTGAAACACTAATACAAAGATATTATGGAAACATTTATTATCTTAGCACTCATCTTGGCAGGACTACTTCTCTTTATGGTAGAGGTTTTCCTTATTCCCGGCATCAGCATAGCCGGAATAGCATCGGCCATTTGCCTGCTATATGCCAACTATTATGCTTTTGACACATTAGGACCAATGGCAGGATCCGTTACTTTGATAGCGTCTGTCCTAGGTTGTATAGCCATCATCATCTGGTTTATGCGCTCAAAAACCATAGACAAGCTTTCTTTGAAGAAAACACTGGATTATAAAATCGATCCCCTAAAAGGAATCCGCATCCGTATCGGAGACAGAGGCGTAACAGTTACCCGCCTTGCACTGATAGGCAATGCAGACATCAACGGACACATCATCCAAGTGCATTCTTCCGATGGCTTGATTGATGAGAATACTCCCATTTATGTAGAGAGAATGATTGAAGGAACGGTGATTGTACGCAGGTTCAACCAATGATGGAAGACAGCCTACCAATACGAATTATCAGGTTCCTTGATTGACATTCTCTATGCAAGTATGCTCTGGATAATAGTGAAAACAGCAGAAAACCGATGTTGAGCTGTTCAAAATAAATATTTACCCTTAAACTACAGATTATTATGATCGAACCCAACTATCTTCCGTTCATCCTTATAGGAGGTGGAATTATTTTCGTGGTACTATTCTTTCATTATGTACCATTTTTCCTCTGGCTGTCTGCCAAAGTTTCGGGTGTACGCATCTCATTGGTGCAACTATTCTTAATGCGCATCCGTAATGTTCCCCCTTATGTCATTGTTCCGGCAATGATTGAGGCACACAAAGCCGGCTTGAGCAACATAACCCGTGATGAATTGGAGGCTCATTACATGGCAGGCGGGCATGTAGAAAAAGTTGTACACGCACTAGTGTCCGCATCCAAAGCCAACATCGAACTGTCTTTCCAAATGGCAACCGGCATTGACCTAGCCGGCCGTGACGTATTCGAAGCCGTGCAAATGTCAGTAAACCCTAAAGTAATCGATACTCCTCCCGTTACAGCCGTAGCTAAAGACGGCATACAGCTTATAGCCAAAGCCCGCGTCACCGTACGCGCTAATATCCGCCAATTAGTAGGAGGTGCCGGAGAGGACACAATTCTAGCACGTGTGGGTGAAGGAATCGTATCCTCCATCGGATCATCCGAAAACCACAAGTCCGTACTAGAAAATCCTGATTCTATCTCTAAGCTGGTACTCCGCAAGGGCTTGGATGCCGGTACGGCCTTCGAAATCCTGTCCATTGATATAGCTGATATTGATATAGGTAGAAATATTGGCGCTGCTTTGCAGATAGACCAAGCCAACGCCGACAAAAACATTGCACAAGCCAAAGCAGAAGAACGCCGTGCGATGGCCGTTGCCTTGGAGCAGGAAATGAAAGCTAAAGCAGAAGAGGCACGCGCGAATGTGATCCAAGCGGAAGCCGAAGTTCCCAAAGCCATGGCAGAAGCATTTCGTAGCGGGAACCTGGGCATCATGGACTATTACCGCATGAAGAATATACAAGCGGATACCTCCATGCGTGAAAATATCGCAAAACCCGAAACAACTCTCGGCAGTGAGCCGTTGAGTAAATAAACAAAATAGCATTCAAGCAATTGATGGATTTCTCTTAGATACGGATGAAACAGTTTTTCTCTTGATTATGTAAATATCAATGATCTGTGACATCTGCCTCTAAGAGATGATGTGTTTGTGTCCCGATTAAAAAGGCAAGAAATATAACCATTAATCATACTGACCATTAACCACTAAAAAAAGATTATGAAAAAATATTATGCAGAGTCTGAGTTGATTATCAATCCTGACGGTTCTATCTTTCACCTCCATATCAAACCAGAACAGCTGGCAGACAAAATAATTTTAGTAGGTGATCCCGGACGTGTAGCATTAGTAGCTTCTCATTTCGATACTAAAGAATGTGAAATAGAAAGCCGTGAGTTCAAGACCATTACCGGAACTTATAAAGGGAAACGTATCACTGTGGTTTCCACCGGCATAGGTTGCGACAATATAGACATTGTAATGAACGAATTAGACGCTTTGGCCAATATTGATTTCAGCACCCGTTATGAAAAAGACCACTTGCGCCAATTGGAATTAGTGCGCATCGGCACATGCGGTGGATTACAACCTTATACTCCTGTGGGCACCTATATTTGTTCTGAAAAGTCTATCGGTTTTGACGGACTGCTCAATTTCTACGCCGGACGCAATGAGGTTTGCGACCTGAAATTCGAAAAAGCCTTTGTGAACTACATGGGCTGGGAAGGCAATGTATGCATCGCTCATCCATACGTTATTGATGCCGACCGGGAATTAATCGGACGCATCGCACAAAATGATATGGTCTGTGGCGTAACTATCGCCGCAGGAGGTTTCTTTGGGCCGCAAGGACGGGAACTCCGTATCCCATTGGCGGATCCTGAACAGAATGAAAAGATTAAAAAATTTGAATACAATGATTATCGCATCACTAACTTCGAAATGGAAAGTTCCGCCCTTGCCGGACTGGCACGCTTGATGGGACACAAAGCCATGACCGTATGTATGGTAATTGCCAACCGATTAATAAAGGAAGCTAACACCGACTATAAAAACTCTATTGACGGTTTGATAGGAAAAGTACTGGAAAGAATATAATTTCGGATTTAGTTGCCTATATAACAGGAACAAGATTCACCGAATTATCTATCAGTGCTTTATTACCATCCAGAAGAAGATTGCATAAACGGAATTATTTACAGAATAAATCAAGCCTTTTTACCTAACAGGGGGCATCACTTATCGAAAGTCAACATTCTTCATAAAAGAGAAATGACAGACACCCCCATAAAACAAATAAAAAAATGGAAACCAGTTTCAAACAAACAACTAGTAACAAAGCAGAACGTTACCGCCTTTTCCTTCCCCAGTTTGAACTTTTAATCTCAGATGAAAAAGAAGAAGTAAGTGTTCTGGCCAATACTGCCGCCGCTCTTCGGGAAGCCTTCGATTTTTTTTGGGTAGGTTTCTATCTTGTGAAAGACGGACAACTCATTTTGGGTCCTTTTCAGGGAAGTACTGCCTGTTATCGCATCCATAAAGGAAAGGGAGTATGCGGAACCTCATGGGCGGAAGCCCGAACCTTGGTAGTACCCGATGTAGAACAATTCCCCGGACATATAGCTTGCAGTTCTCTCTCCCGCTCCGAAATTGTAGTTCCTATTCTTGCCGATGGACAGGTAAAGGGAGTTTTGGATATTGACAGTGATCTATTAAATTCCTTTGATGATACAGACCGCCACTATTTAGAAGAAGTAACAGCCGTCATAGCTAAAACATTGTATTATTAACCAAATGAAAATGATAAACCAAGATACAATCTGCGCCATTGCCACCGCTCAAGGAGGAGCCATCGGAATAATCCGTGTCTCCGGTCCAAAAGCAATTGAAATAACATCACGCATATTTACACCTGCCAAAGGCAAGCCATTGACCGAACGAGAACCATATACCCTTACTTTCGGAAAGATTTGTGCTAAAAAGCGAGAGATCAATAATACACTTTCCCAAAAAGCAAGTGAAATCTCGCAAGAAAAAAGTGATACGTCACAAAAAGAAGAGCCTATTGCACCTCCTGTAGAAGAAGTAATAGATGAAGTCTTGATTTCCTTGTTCCGCGCCCCCCATTCCTATACCGGTGAAGACAGTACGGAAATCATGTGTCACGGTTCATCCTATATACTGCAACAAGTAATGCAGCTCCTTATCTATAACGGATGCCGTGCCGCCCTACCAGGTGAATACACCCAACGTGCTTTTCTGAATGGAAAAATGGACTTGAGCCAAGCCGAGGCTGTGGCCGACCTGATAGCTTCATCGTCTGCCGCCACCCATCGCCTGGCCATGAGCCAGATGCGCGGAGGATTCAGTAAAGAACTTTCCGGCCTGCGTAACCAATTGCTTCATTTCACTTCGTTGATGGAACTGGAACTGGACTTCAGTGACCATGAAGAACTAGAATTCGCCAATCGTGACGAACTGAGCAGTCTAGCTACCCACATCGAACAAGTAATTGCCCGGCTGGCTCATTCTTTCAACGTAGGAAACGCAATCAAAAATGGCGTTCCTGTGGCAATTATCGGAGAAACGAATGCTGGAAAATCCACCTTACTGAATGTGTTGCTGAATGAGGAAAAAGCCATTGTCAGTGATATTCATGGGACTACCCGTGACGTGATAGAAGACACGATCAATTTACAAGGTATCACCTTCCGATTTATCGATACAGCTGGAATCCGCCAAACAAACGATACTATAGAAAATCTAGGGATAGAACGTACTTTCCAAAAGATGGACCAAGCACATGTCATTTTATGGATGATAGACTTTACAGACGCCCAAAAACGGTTTGAAGAATTAAAAGCCGAAATTCTTCCACACTGCAAAGGGAAAAAGATGATTATTTTATTCAATAAATCAGATCTGTTACCAGCCACACAAAAAGAAGAGTTGTCAGCCATATTTGCTGACATGAAAGTGGAAAAGCTATTTATCTCAGCAAAGAAAAAGGAAAATATAATGATCTTGGAAAAGAAGTTAATACAGGCTGCTGCTTTACCGGAAATCAACCAAAAAGATATTATCATTACAAATGTACGCCATTACGAAGCATTAATACGAGCATTGGATTCTATTCATAGAGTACAGGAAGGATTGCAATTGGGATTATCAGGAGATTTGGTGAGTGAGGATTTAAGACAATGTATCCACGAACTAAGTGAAATTGTTGCAGAAGGAGGTATAACCTCGGAAGAGACATTGCAAAATATATTTCAAAACTTTTGCATCGGCAAGTGATGGCTTAGAAACTGCCATAACTAACTATAACCATTCAGAATAAAGTCGCTGTATTTCAGCGACTTTTCTATTTTAACACATTCCAGTCCATATTTGGAGGTAACGGTTTTTATCCATATTTTTCTATCATATTTCTACCGTGACACAAATTCACGGTTAGCCCGAATGTCACAGTGACGCATTAGTTGACGTGTGTTGACAATGGTTTACATGTGTAGACAAAAAGGGAAATTAAAAAACAAAGAAAATGATATAGAAATATGGAAGTAAAGAGAATTTGTCAATGGTGCGGAAAACCATTCATTGCACAGAAAACAACGACCTGTTATTGTAGTCCTCAATGCTCGAAGCGAGGTTACAAACATCGTATTAAGGAGCGCAAAATGGAACTGCGCCATATTCAGGAAATGCAGGAGTTGCGATCCAATTTGGAGAAACAAGAATATTTCACTTTTTCGCAAGCTGCCCGATTGATGGGTGTGAGTCGTCAGTACATTTATAAATTAGTTAAAGAAGATAAACTTAGAGCATCCCGAATTAGCGGAAGAATGGCATTGGTAAGGCGCGCTGACATAGAGTTAATGCTCAAAAGTAAACCTTACGAGCGATTGGTTGCGAAAAACGACTTCGACATCACTGAGTATTATACTGCTGAAGAAATTGCAGAGAAATATAAGGTCAACGCCAAATGGGTGTGGACTT
>BLLV01000282.1 GCA_011959205.1 Bacteroidaceae bacterium | reverse complement strand
CCAACGACCCCGAGATTACAAATCACGTGCTCTGGCCAACTGAGCTAAAGAGGCGTTGCTTTTATTTTGCGGTTGCAAAGGTAGGAATATCTTTTGAAAGAACCAATTTTTTCGGGCAAAAAAAGTAAAGAAATAATAGTTGTAAACATCAGCGTGGGTATCAGCTGATTTTTTTTACCTTTGTAGCAACCTAAAAGCATAGAGTGATGATAGAAGATATTTTAGAATTCAACAAAAAATTTGTCGAGAGTAAGGGGTACGAAAAGTATATTACCAATAAGTATCCCGATAAGAAAATAGCTATTCTGTCCTGCATGGATACGCGGCTGACGGAATTGCTGCCTGCTGCCTTGGGCATCAAGAATGGTGATGTGAAAATAATTAAGAACGCGGGCGGGGTGATCTCGCATCCTTTTGGAAGTGTGATTCGTAGTTTGATGGTGGCTATTTACGAACTGGGGGTAAAGGAGGTGATGGTTATCGCTCATTCCGATTGCGGAGCCTGCCACATGAATAGCGATGAGATGATAGGGCACATGAAAGCGCGTGGCATCAAGCAGGAAACCATTGATATGATTCGTTTCTGTGGTGTGGATTTCGGTGCATGGCTGGATGGTTTCGAGGATACGGAGAAGTCGGTGAAAGGAACCGTCCGGGCTATCATGGAACACCCTTTGATACCTAAGGATATCACGGTAAGAGGATTTATCATTGATTCGGTGACGGGCGGGTTGACAACAGTATAAGCCCGTAAAGAAAGGGAGTGTATCCAGGCTGCAATCATCTATGGTTTCATTCAGGATACACTCCCTTTTTTATGTTGTTTTATTTCTGATATATTTTGAGATGGGTGACACTACTTTTGAAATCACCTGATTTTTCCAAGGGGAATACCAACGTGCGGACATAGTTCATCGAGTCCTTGCCGGCATTGAAATACTTGCGGGTGATGTCCTTGTTTTCTATCAGCTTGTCGTTGATATACAGGCGTGTCGATACGCTGTCTCCCGCTATTTTTACTTTTATGTTTTCGTTTTTCACACTGTAATGAAACGTGTTCAGGTATCCGTCGCGGGCGTAGCCCATCAGGCCGCTCACTGGGTCGGACAGGTAGAACACTGCATCGGGTGAACGGAAAAGCTCCGTGCCGCGTTTTTCTGTTTGCCCGTTCAGGTCGAAGCTCACCTCGTAGCTGTTTCCTACTTCACGGTGGGGAAGAGTCTGGTTGGGGGCGACAATCTCTTGTTGGTACACCAGTCCCGGTTTTTTCCCTATCCGTCCGCTTTGGTTCACGCCCGGTGCTTCGCTCAGGCTCTTTCTTTGTGTGTTGAATTCCGCATAAGGCATGCCGGTGTTCTTGCCGGTCCACATTTTCACGGCCAGTGTTTGCATGGCGGGGAATACCCTGTTGTGTATGTCCTTGGTAGAGATACCGTTTCCGGCATGGTCATTCCACACGGCAAACATACCTCCCAGTACGGCAGGATGCTTCTCTTCAAAAACGGATTTGCCTATGTGGACCGGTGTCCAGTTCTCGTACAGGTGTTTGGTGTTCAGGTAATCGTAATAGTAACCTGCTGCAGGAACAATGTAGAGCAGCCCGTCGGGGATGCTTATCAGCTGATAGCCTTGTTTAATCATTTCTGCCGGATCGGCATATCCGTTGTACCAGGCACTCATCACTACGTTGTCCGATTTCACGGGCGTTTCGCCTTTGGCGTGGGTCAGCGCGCCCCACACGCATGCCTGCTTGCCGAAACTTTCCACGTAGCGGATGCAGTGGTCGGTGAAATAGCGGAATTTCTCCACCACTTCCTGATCCTTGTTAGAGTATTCATCCGTTCCCACATGGACGCGTTTGCCGCGGAACACAGGTTCGTCTCCCTCCAGATATTCTTTGAAAAGCCCGTCCACAAAACGGTATGTTTCCGGGTTGAACAGGTCCAGATGGTCCATGCCATATTTCCGGCTTCCTATTTCCGGTTTGTATTGTGTGAATGCCAGCGAATGGGCCGGCACGTCTATCTCGGGGATGATGTCTACAAAGTGCGCTTCCGCCAGTTTCTGTAAGTCGATGAATTCCTGTTTGGTGTAGAACCCGTCTTGGGCGGCCAGTCCCGGATAGGTGTCCGACTCCAGGCGGAAAGCGGAATAGGTCTTTGTGAAGTCCCAGTTGTAAAAACGGTGGAAAGCATTGTCGTTCAGGTGAATCTGAAAAGTGTTCATCTTGTAGTAGGACATGATGCGTACATAGTCTTTCAGAAATTCCAGCGGGATGAATTTGCGTCCGCAGTCCAGCATGAAGCCGCGTACCGCATAGTCGGGGTAATCCTTGATTTGTCCGCATGGCAGTGACCGTTCTTCGTTTTGTTCCGCCATCTGTAGCAATGAGCGGGTTGCCCAGTATACGCCTATTGCTTCGGGAGCCGTGACGATGAGTTGTTTTCCTATGGCTATGCTGTATCCTTCGTGGGGCATTTTGTTGTCCTTGCGGATGCGCAACAGGATGTCACCGTTGGCCGCCTTTCCATGAGCCACGGCCAGTTGCTTGCCGAACATGGTCCGGTAGTCTTGTGCCAGCAACCCGGCGATGTGTTCCAGTTCGGGATTTTTTTCCTGGCATACGATTCTGGTTTGTTCGTTGATGGAGAATGTGCCTTGCGCTCCTTTCCATTCTTTTAGTTCGGGTATAACGAAAGGTTTGCTGTTTTGCGCCACAGTTGCAACTGCCAAGCTGAAAAACAACAACAGGGTGAGGGTGATGTTTTTATTCTTCATGATTCTATGTTTGTTATTTAGTTAGGGTTATTACTATCTATACGTTTTTTTCCGGGCGAACGCATGGCGGTATCCGCTTGTTTTGTTCCATCCGCCCCGGGTAAAGTCGGGCACGGCGACGGGAGCACTTCCGTTTTCGATAGACAGGCGGGTCAGTTCGGCCATACAGCACCATTCCGCCAGGTCATACACGTCCATGTCCAACGGCAGTCCGTTGCGCAGGCAATATACCAGGCGGTAGTCCATGATAAAGTCCATGCCGCCGTGTCCGCCCACTCTCTTGGCTATTTCTTCCAGTTCCTGATGGATGGGATGTTTGTATTGCATCATCAGGGCCTCTTTCACTTTTTCGGGCACAGCCGAGTGCATGCTCAGGTTCTCGTGGTCGGGCACACTGGTGCTGTCTATCTGGTCCGGACGGAAACAATACTCTTCGATGGGATACTTGCTGGCAAACCCTTTGGTTCCGGTCAGCTGGTACATACGGCTGTAGGGACGCGGGTTCATTACATCGTGCTGAATGTGGATGGTCTTTCCCTTTTCTGTACGGATAAAGGTCATGGTATGGTCGCCGTTCTGGAAATCGGGAGCCTCTTCTTTCTGATATTGTTTTACCAGTTCGGGGCCGGTTACGGCTTTGGTGTCCATCGCTACCAGCGTTTTCATGCGGTCGCCGCGGTGGATGTCAAGCAACTGGCAGGCAGGGCCCAGTCCGTGGGTGGCATACACGTCTCCGCGGAATTGGCGGTTATAGTCCAGCCGCCAGTTGTTCCGGTAGTAGGGCCAGAATTCCTCCAGGTTGTGGATGTATGACCCTTCGGCGTGCAACACTTCGCCGAACAGTCCTTTTTGCGCCATGTTCAGCGTGGTCAGCTCGAAGAAGTCGTATACGCAGTTTTCCAGCTGCATACAGTGCTTGCGGGTCTTTTCGGAGGTGTTTACCAACGCCCATATTTCGTCCAGGGTCATGGCGGCAGGCACCTCTATGGCTGCATGCTTTCCGTGTTCCATGGCATATACCCCCATTTCGGCATGATGCTTCCAGTCGGTCACGATGTATACCAGGTCGATATCGTCGCGTTCGCACAGTTGTTTCCAGGCATCTTCGTTACCCGAGTAAAGAGCAGGTGCCTCCATGCCTGCATGGGTTACAATCTTCTGTGCTTTTTCCGCATTTTCGGGCACCAGGTCGCAGAGGGCTACAATCTTTGTTCCCGGTATGTGCGTCCAGCGTTCCACTGCACTGGGACCACGCATGCCTAGACCGATGAATCCCACGCGGACAGTGTCCAGCTTGGGGGCTGTCAGTTCAATCACGTCCTGTTGCCCGGTGGGACGTTCGGGCACGGTTACCTCGATGGGAGTGTACTCTTTTGTTGAGGCTTCTTTCTGTGCAGGTGTACAGCTTGCCAGGCAGGTCAATGCTGCACCTGCCAGAAAGGCAGATAATTTTTTTATCATGTAGAATTAGGTTGTTAGTTATGTTTTTTATGTTTCGTATGCTGTTTGTTCGCCTTCCCTGTCTGTACGATAAAAGCGAAAGATTCATATCTTGTCACATGTGGAAATGGTTCTTCTTCCGGGTGGTCCCATTCCTCTTTCTTTCAGTCCTGCTATTGTTTTTATGGTTC
The DNA here is from genome assembly GCA_011959205.1 of Bacteroidaceae bacterium. Classification (GTDB taxonomy): domain Bacteria; phylum Bacteroidota; class Bacteroidia; order Bacteroidales; family Bacteroidaceae; genus Phocaeicola. The sequence goes on along the minus strand of BLLV01000282.1, from coordinate 45,435 downwards.
CTGTCCGTATTTTGACGGGAGCGGCTGCATGGAAATGGAATTTTTTCCAGAACATGTCTGCTTCCAGCTTCATCATTTTGTAGTCCGACAGCAAGCTGCAATTCAGCCGGATAAATTTTTCGGTGTGGTCCATTCTCTGTTTTTTTGTATGATACAAATATAGGCAAACTCTTTCACATACGGATGGATTTCGGAGGAATAATGCAAAGTGTTTGGTCTTTGTGGTAATTGCATTGAAATTCCGACTTATGCTCTATTGAATACTGAATTGTTTTGCGAAGATATAGCTATTTAACCTGTGTTTCGAGTGATTATATCGCAGATTAATTGGCTATTCCAAACAATTATACTATCCTTACAGGAGCTTAAATCTCTAAGTAATAAAAAGGATTGAGGAATGAAAGAATAATGAATATATATTGAGCTTTATTTGTTTGTTTTGTTTCGTGTTTAAAATATTTTTGTACTTTTGCACTATATTTCAAGAATGAGTAGAGATGAGCTTTTGCACAGTTCCCTTGTTCTGAAAGTGAGTTGTCAATTATTTTATTATTAACCTTTATAAATACTTATGGGAAAAAAGAATCTAACCCAAAGAGGCAAGTATGTGCTGTTGGCAGGCGTACTTGGTATGAGTCCTATGTATGCATCTGCTGTTCCTGCGGATATGGTTGATGCTTCGTTGCCACTGGTCAGTCAGCAGACGGCAAAACTGAAAGGTGTGATTTTGGATACGAAAACAGGCGATCCGGTTATCGGAGCGAATGTTTTGGTAAAAGGAACCACCAATGGTACTATTACTAATTTTGACGGCGAATATGAGTTGGATGCTCCGGTAGGCTCTATACTCAGCATCTCTTTTATCGGTTACAAGACGATTGAAGTAAAGGCGACAGCCGGAACACAGTCCATCAAACTAGAGGAAGATTCCGAAACACTGGACGAAGTGGTTGTAGTAGGTTATACTACGCAGCGTAAGGAAAGTTTAACTGGCTCTATGCAAAACTTAAAAAGTGACAAACTGAAGGACGTAACTTCTCCTTCTGTGGAAAATTTGCTGAACGGCAAGGCACCGGGAGTATATGTCGCTCCGGGTTCTGGTCAACCTGGCTCTAGTGGTGCTGTGGTGATTCGTGGACAGGCTACTATCAGTGGTTCTACCGCTCCATTGTGGGTAGTGGATGGTGTTATCGTAGGTAATGATGCCGGTCAGTTGAATCCTGCCGACATCGAAAGCATGACCATTTTGAAAGATGCGGCTTCTACTGCTATTTATGGTTCGGAGGGTGCTAACGGCGTTATTGTAGTAACTACCAAAAATGCTCGTGCTGAGAAGATGACTATCAACCTCTCTGCTAAAATGGGTATCAGTTCGTTGAGTAAAGGTAATATGGAAATGATGAATGGTGCGGAATTTTATGATTACTATTCTTCTTTCCAGAATGTAGATGAAGTGAAATTTTCCCGTTGGTCTCCCGAATTGCGTAACTCTAACTTTGACTGGTGGAATTTGGCAAAACAGAACGGCTTTACCCAAGATTATAATCTCTCCATGCAGGGAGGTAGTGAAAAACTACAGTCTTTCCTTTCTTTGGGATACTATGACGAAGAAGGAGCTGTGAAGGGTTATGACTATAGCCGTTACAGTTTTCGTTTCAAAACTACTTATAAGCCTTTCGATTGGTTGACTATCCGTCCGTCATTGAGCGGTTCGCGTCGTGACACGGAAGACCGCCAGTATTCTGTAGGTGCCATGTATTCTATGTTACCTTGGGATAGCCCTTTTGACTCGGAAGGCAATTTGGTTCCTAACCGTTACCAAGGCTGGGTGAACAGTAAGGCCGACAACTATTTGTATAACTTGCAGTGGGATCATACAGACAATCGTTTCTACGAATTTTCGGGAAGTTTTGATTTTGATGTTAAGATTACAGACTGGCTGACTTTCTCTTCTTCCAATAACTATCGTTATAGCAATGAAGACCAGCACGGATATACCGACCCGCGTTCGAGCGGTGGTGAGAATACACAAGGCCGTATTACCGAATGGCGTCAGGATTGGACACGTCGTTATACCAGCCAAATTCTGCGATTTAACAAGGTGTTTGGAAAACATTCAGTGAACGGTTTGTTGGCTTATGAGTTCAATGATTATGAAATGAACTACATTGATGTGTATGGTACAGGATTTGTGCCCGGTTTTGAGGAGTTGTCGGTAACTGCTCTTCCCGAACGTACTAAGGGATACCGCACAGAATGGGCGAAGCAGTCTTACTTCACTCAGTGGAAATATACTTATGATAATAAGTATCTGGCAGAAGTGTCACTCCGCCGTGACGGACGTTCTAACTTTGGTGATAATTCAAAATATGGTACGTTCTTCTCTGTGAGTGCCGGTTGGAATATCAATTACGAAAATTGGTTTAATGTGGAATGGGTGGACAATTTGAAACTTCGTGCATCGTATGGTTCAATTGGTAATGTGCCTACTTCACTTTATCCGCAGTATGACTTGTATAATGTAAGTGGCATTAATTATGACGGTGTGCCGGGGGCATTGATCAGCCAGATTGGTAATAAGGATTTGACGTGGGAAAAGACTTTCACTACCGGTTTGGGTCTGGACGCTTCATTTTTCCAAAATCGTCTGCACTTCACCTTTGACTATTATATAAAGAATACAGACAACATTCTTTATCAAGTTCCTGTTACCGGTTTGACAGGTGTGACCAAAGTATGGAGAAACATAGGTGAAATGCGTAATACAGGTTACGAATTGTCTATTGGTGGTGACATTATCCGTACCAAAGACTTGACTTGGAGCTTAGACTTGAATGTGGGTCACAACAGCAATGAATTGAAGGATTTGTACAGACAATTGGACGAAAATGGCAATTACATTGTGAAACCGGTGATTGTCAATGACGGAACTACTATAGCAGGTACAGCACAACGTATTCTTGAAATTGGTAAACCGGTAGATACTTATTATCTGAAAGAATGGGCCGGTGTTAATCCGGATAATGGTTTGCCTATGTGGTATATGACAGATGAGAGTGGCAAGAAAGTAACTACTTCTGATTATGCAAAGGCTGAGTATTATAAATGCGGTTCGGCTTCTCCTGATTTGTTTGGTGGATTCTCCACTTCATTGTATTATAAAGATTTTGATTTTAGTGCAACCTTTGGTTACTCTATCGGTGGCAAGACATATAGCTATTTCCGTCAGGAATTTGACTCGGACGGTGCTTATGCAGGAGACCGTAACCAGATGAAGTTGCAAAAGGGTTGGAGCCGTTGGGAAAAGCCAGGCGATATCGCTACGCATCCGGTTGCTAGATATAACAATTCTAACAATGGCAACAAGCCTTCTTCACGTTATTTGGAAGACAACGATTACCTGAAATTGCGTTCATTGAGTTTGGGCTATAACTTCAAGTTGCCGGAATGGGGCATTCAAAACCTGCGTGTTTACTGTACCGGTGAAAATTTGTTTACCATTACCAACTATTCAGGCGTGGATCCTGAAATTCCAGCAGACCTGAATCCGGAAGGCAACCGCAGTGTTATGGGTACAGCTGGTGTGTCTGTTTATCCATCAGTACGTAAATTTATGTTTGGCTTGAATTTAACCTTCTAATTGAATCAATGAATATGAAAACAAAAAAAATATTGACTGTATTATTGGCGGCAGCGTCTTTGTCTGCTTGCGATATCGATCGTTTTCCTACCTATCAAATGTCCTCAGACCAAGTGACGAAAGATCCTATGGGTCAGTTGGAGGTATTGATGAATGGTATGTATGCGCAGTTGAAAACATGGTCGGATCCGATGCACCGTTGTGGTGAGTATGCGGGCGACAACATGATGATTCGCGGTACTTCTACCGATGCTTTTTTTGAATTTATTACTTATTCCAGAACTCCGGTAAATTATCGTTTGCAAAATTTCTGGGACTATGGCTATAAAGCGATAGCACAAGCTTCGAACATCATTAAGATGATAGACGAGGGAATCGCTCCAGAAGTGGACAACCAGCTGGGCGAATGTTACTATGTGCGTGGCATGATGTATTTCTATCTGTGTCGTGCGTATGGACGTCCTTATTACCAGGCACCCGAGAAAAATCTGGGTGTGCCTATTGTAAACGGTACACCGGATGACATTTTGGGTGATATGCATTTGGGTGACCGTTCCACAGTGAAAGAAACATATGAACAGGCTATTAAAGACTTGAAGAAAGCAGAAGAGATGTTGACCATCGACAAGGGTCCTGCCTTTGCTTCCAAAATAGCAGCACAGGCCATGCTTTCCCGTATTTATCTGTATATGAGTGGCACTTACGAGACTCCGAACAGGGAGTATGCCCAGTTGGCGGTAGATTATTCCAATAAAGTGATTGCTACGGAGGGTTATGACTTGTTGTCTCGCGAACAATTTATGAAGTACAATACATTTACTCCCGAATCAAATCCGGAAGCTATTTTTGTTATCAAGCGTGTGGCTTCCGAGTTCTCTGGCTTTGATCATTATTATGGTATTGGTGGTATGTATGCCAATATCGGCGGCATGGGATGGGGAGAAATGTATGCCAGTGCTAAGTATATAGATTTACTGAATGAGACAGGACGTAACGATTGGCGACCGGATCATTACAAAATCGTAGATGCACGTGCTGCTTTTATAGAGCCTACATACGCGGAAGGTAATGAAGAAGTGTTCCGTTTTATTAAAAAAGATTCGGAAACAACATCTAATTATGAACAGCTTTATGTGATACGTAATGGCAATACGCTGACTTGTCAGAAAATGAAGAAAGAAGAGGATGGATCAAAGAAACCCGAAGGACCGCAATATGCATTGACTGCGCTAGATGTGGAACAGGAAATTTACTCTATTGACTATAATGGAGAAACCTATACGGGCGTATTGGATTATTACATTGACTTGAACCGTGTATATCCGCAATTCTATATCACCAAGTGCTCCCGTGAAGGAGAAGACTCGCATTTGCATTCACCTGTCATCAGCCGTTTGGGTGAAATTTATTTGAATCGTGCAGAAGCATACGCCAAATTAGGACAATATGACTTGGCTAAGCAGGATTTGAACAAGATTCGCGAACGCTCTATTGTAGACGGTGGATATACGTTCTCTTTGGATGCTTCGAATGCTGGTGACTTAATTGACAAAGAACGTCAGTTGGAATTAGCTTATCAGGCAGAACGTAGTTATGATGTGTTCCGTAACGGCAAAAAACTGACCCGTCACTATCCGGGACCTCACAATCAGGTAGAAGAAGTGGAAGCTAATGACTATCGTGTGACTTATTACATTCCTCAAGATGCTATCAATGCATATCCAGGTACTTTGACACAGAATCCGACAGACAATAGCGGAGTAATTTTGCATTAATAAACAAATCAATAACAATTAAGAAAGTGCACTTGATATATTTGTCTATGGTCAAATGCGCTTTCTTTCTTAAATCTTATATCGTATGAAAACAATAACTTACTTTTTTATTCTCTTTTGCTTGTTTTTTGTAACAGGTTGTGAACAGGGTAGGCTGTCTGATGAACTATTGGAATCCGATATGCAGACACGTGCAGTCAAGGAGCTTTCCTATTTTAAAGATGTAGAATATACAAAATTTTCTAACGGTGAAATATATACAAGAGGAACTATTTATTGTACAGAGGAAGCTGAGTATTCTTTTATTTTTTCTTTTCAAGGTGTTGGCGGAAGCAGCTACAAAGCTTCTATAGGAAGTATGCTAATAGAACCTGCTAATGGAGGGGCTTTCCGTGAAATCAAAATGAAGTTAAAACCAGGGAAACATATATGTGATATACATGTTTATTTTACAAAATGTGACCAAAGTGCCGATGTCAGACTTGTGATAAGAGGTATTAATGGTAGTTTGCCTGCGGGTGAAGAGGCTTGCGATATAGGAGGATATGCTGTTAGTCAATTGGGATGTATTGGTGGTTCAGAAGCAGCGCACTGGACCTGTCCTCATTGTTATTTTACTTTAAATAGCGTGGAATCTGCTATTTGTACTTCTTGTGGAAAGTATCGTTGATTTTTTAGAATAGAAAAATGGCAACATCCGCCAACGGAAATACAATGGTAGATAAAGAACCCGTAATGGGTGAGCAATTGTCAGCTATAAGCGGTGGCTGTAGTCTTTTATCAATGTACCCGAATCTGATAATCGGAAATACCCTTTGTTGCTTTTATGGTAGATGACGGGTTTTACCGGATAAATCAAAAAGCAGTTCTGAATCTTCTCAAAACTGCTTTTTTTGTTATTACTCTTTCCTTGTATCAAGGAATATTTTGCTTATTTGCTTCTGTAGCCATACATCAGTGCGGCATTCAGTTCGATGCCTTTCACACATTCTTTTAAAATATTTTTTACTGTTTTCATCATCTCGTTATCCTTTCGTTAGTTAAACATTTTTTTTGGGGGGGAGAGGGGAATGCTTATTTGATTCCGATGCCCCAAGCTCTTACTTCGTTTTCGCCCATTAGGACGAGAGCTTTCTTCAACATACTTCTTACCTTTTTCATAATCTTGTTATCCTTTCTTTTTATGTTTTACAACACAAAAGTAAGGGTTGTTGTTCACCATTGTATCTCGATAAAAGGGAAATATGCACAAAAAGGGTAAATTCTTGATGCAGGTCAAGAATTTACCCTTTTAACATGAAAATGTGTTACCTGTACTATGTTCAGTATCCCAGTTTGTGGAACTCTTCCTCGAAATTGGGAGTGAATATCCCTTTTTCCAAGTTGGCTCTGATTTCCTCCAACTTCCAGAAGCGTCCTCCGTCCAGTTCATTACTGGGAGCGATAGGTCCGTCATAGGTGGTCTTGTGGGTAAATACCAGTTCTTTCTCACGGGCGGACTCGAATACATAGCTTGTCACCGGCTCGGGGGTGAAGTCGGTTATGCCCAGTTCCTCTTTCACCTCTCGCCGCAAAGCGGTTTCTACATTTTCGCCCAAGTCGATGTGCCCGCCTACGGCGGTATCCCATTTGCCTGGCTGGATGTCTTTCCACTCGGGACGTTTTTGCAGGTAGAGTTCGCCCCGGCTGTTGAATACATGAAGGTGGACTACCGGGTGCAGCAGTTTGCTTCCATTGTGGCATTCTCCGCGGGTGGCAGCCCCTGTGATGTTCCCTTGTTCGTCTACAATGGGAAACATTTCTTTTTTATTATCGCTGTTCATCTTTCTGTTTTTTGAAAATGCAAAAATAGAGATAAGAAGAGCAGGTTAGATAAAAAATAAGTCTAATTCTCTTTTGATTTCTTAAATTATTGTATATTTGCGCCATTGAACTTAAAATAAGATATGTGTGTGAGATTCTAAAAGAACTTAGCATTTTCTTAATTAAGCTGTATAATTAAACACTTTAAATTTTAGTATTATGTTAAAACGACTGAAATCAGTTAGCATGTTATTGTTTCTGGGAGGTATGTCTGTAGGGACTGCTACAGCGGTTACGGCTTCCGGAAGTGACGCTTCTGCTATTGTGCAACAGGACGGAACATGTAAAGGTATTGTGAAAGATGCTACGGGAGAATCCGTTATCGGAGCTTCGGTAGTAGTAAAAGGAACAACCAATGGTACAATCACAGATTTTGAAGGGAATTTTAGCCTGAGTAATGTGAAAAAAGGAGATGTGCTCCTTATTTCGTATGTGGGCTATCAGACACAGGAAGTAAAATGGAACGGAACTTCCCTGAATGTGGTTCTGAAGGAAGATTCAAAAACACTGAGCGAGGTAGTGGTGGTGGGATATGGCACGCAGAAAAAGGCGAACCTGTCCGGCGCGGTGGCGCAGGTGAACAGTGAGGAGCTTACGAACCGTCCTATATCGAATGTATCTTCCGGATTACAGGGATTGATGCCCGGTGTTACCGTTACTGCCGGACAAGGACGTCCGGGTGAGGACGGAAGTAACATCCGCATCCGTGGTGTGGGGACCTTGAACAATGCTTCTCCTTATATCTTGATTGACGGTGTGGAAAGTGGCTCGATGAATGACATTGACCCGAATGATATTGAATCCATCTCTGTGTTGAAAGATGCGTCTTCGGCCGCCATCTACGGTTCGAAAGCTTCCAATGGTGTTATCTTGATCACTACCAAACGCGGTAAGACAGGTGCACCCCGCATTTCGTATAACGGATATGTAGGTTTCCAAAACGCTACAGCTACTATTGACCGTGTCAGTTCGGCCGATTATGCAAGGTTGTACAACCGCATTGATGATTTCAACGGACAGCCCCACCGTTATAGCGATGAAGATATCCGTCTGTTCGAAAACGGAACAGATCCTTATGGCCACCCGAACACGGACTGGAACAAGGCCGCCTACCAGACCGGTGTGATTCATAAACACAATGTGAACATCAACGGTGGTACCGAACAGGCCAAGTACATGGCTTCCATCGGTTATCTGGGACAGACCGGTATTCTGCCCAATTCGGAACGTAGCCAGTTCAACGGCCGTATGAATCTGGATGTGAACATTACCAAAAAATTGCATGCACGCATGAACTTGGCGTATATCAAGAATGATTATAAAGACCCGAACTCCAATTACGGCGGCGGATGGTCTGACCAGATTATACGTCAGTTGAATATCATCAGTCCGATGGTTCCTATCAAAAAAGAGGATGGCACATACGGGCAAACCAATGATGGTAACCCGATAGCATGGCTGGACGCAGGACAGACTGTGGACAAATATAACCAGAACTTTACCGGAATGCTTTCATTGGATTATGAAATCATTGACGGACTGAAAGCTACCGTGACAGGAGCATACGTGAATGATGACCAGCATTACAAGGCTTTTGTGAAAAAGATTGAAAACGACCCGGTGCAGGCAGCGCGTCCCAACAGCTTGACCGAATCGTTCAGAAACTGGACACGCTATAATTTCGATGCGTTGCTGAACTATGACAAGCAGTTTGGTGACCATGGGCTGAAGGTGATGGCGGGATATCATGCCGAAGCATTCGATGTACGTTCTAATTCGATGTACCGTGAAAACTTCCCTAACAACGAACTGGACGATATGAATGCCGGTGTGGCAGCTACCCAGACTAACGGCGGGTATACACGCGAACTGAACATGCTTTCTTATTTCGGACGTGTGAATTACGATTATCAGGGCAAGTATTTGTTCGAAGCCAACGTGCGTGCCGACGCTTCCTCACGTTTTGCTCCGGGCAACCGCTGGGGGTACTTCCCCTCATTCTCGGGTGCATGGCGCATCAGCGAAGAATCCTTCATGGAAGGCTTGCGAGACAAGTGGTTGTCTAATTTGAAAATCCGTGCTTCTTGGGGACAGTTGGGTAATCAGGATGCTTTGGGAGACGGTTCTCCTACAGGTGGCGACTTTTATCCTTGGCTGAATACATACAATTTGGGCGCCAACTATCCTTTCGGAGGTGCGTTGACCACCGGTTATTATCAGGGCTCTTACAAGATTGCCACGCTGTCTTGGGAAAAAGCTACTACCTGGGGCATTGGTGTGGACTTTACTTTATTCAACAAACTGACGGGGTCTGTGGATTATTATAACAGAAAGACTTCGGACATCATTATGAACGTTTCTGTTCCTCAGGAATTCGCATTGAGTGCATACAAAGACAATGTGGGCTCTATGAAGAACACCGGTTTGGAAATTCAGTTGGCATACAACGACCGTTACAACGACTGGACATGGGGCATATCCGGGAACTTTGCTTACAATAAGAATACCATCGAAGATTTGGGCGAAGGCGTGAAACGTATGGATGATGGCAGTTTTATGCGTGAGGTAGGTTCGCCTATCAATTCTTGGTTTGTTTACCGCACTGACGGTTTCTTCCAGTCTGATGAAGAAGCGGCTGCATGGGAGGCTAAATATGGCAATCCGTTCGGACAGAAATTCAGAGCTGGTGACTTGCGTTATGTGGATACGGACGGTGACGGCAAACTGACCGGTAACGACCGTGAACTGTATAAAACGAAAGATCCGAAGTTTACATTCGGCTTCAACTTGCATGCAGGCTATAAGAATGTAGATTTGTCTATGAACTTTAGCGGTGCGGCAGGAGTAGGTTATGCCTTTACCAAAGAAGCGTTCGGTGAATTCTCCGGTAGTGCGGGACATCCCTCTACTGCGTGGCTGGACAGCTGGACCCCCGAGAACAAAAATGCCAGCATGCCCCGTATTGCCGAATCGCGCAAATCTCCTAGTGAAGCTTCTGTTGTAATGTCCGATTTCTGGATTATCAATACTAGCTATCTTCGCATGAAGACTTTCCAGTTGGGATATACTTTCCCAAAGAATTGGATTGAAAAGTGTGGCATTCAGAATCTTCGTATTTATTATTCGGCAGAAAATCTGTTGACTTTCGACAGTATGCCGATTAATGTGGATCCGGAAACAGTCAGCGAGCGTCTGTCAAGTTATCCGTTGAACAAGACACATTCATTTGGTGTGAACATTACATTTTAATAGGTAGTCAACATATAATCTTAATCAATATATAGAATATGAAACGTTTATCAACATATTTATTGGCAGGTGTCGCTTTGCTGTCGGCTTCGTGTTCCGACTTTCTGGATACGACACCCAAAGACGCTTTGTCTCCTTCTACTACGTGGAAAACAGAGGCAGATGCGGAAAGCTTTGTAGTGGGCTGTTACAACGGATTGCTCGATCCGGGATCTTTGTTATACTTGGATTGCGGTTCGGATATCGGGTACAACAACTTCCCGTGGGAAGGATGGCGTGCGTGGGGCGACGGATCTTTGGCCAGCAGCAATACAGGTGCTTCTTTCTATAACTTCGCTATCATCCGCCGTTGTAACACGGTACTGGAGAATATTGAAAATGTGGAGTTCGCTTCTCCGGCAAAGAAGGCCGACCTGATAGCGCAGGCTAAGGCCATACGCGCCTATCGTTACTTTATCATGAACTGGTGGTATGGCGGTGTGCCCATCATCGGATCGTACACCACGGCAGAAGAGGCTCAGGTACCTCGCAATACAGAAGCTGAGGTACGCCAGCAGATTGCTCAGGACTTGGATGATGCGATTGCTTCCATCAATGCGGCTCCGTCTGCACGCGGACGCATTGCCAAAGGAGCGGCTCTGGCTATCAAGATGCGTGAGGCGCTTTATTACGGAGAGTGGGAGAAAGCCAAAGGGGCGGCTCAGGAGATTATCAACCTGAAACAGTATGAACTGGAAGCGGATTATGAAAATTTGTTCCGTCTCTCGGGAGTGGACTCAAAAGAAGTGATTTTGGCTGATCAGCGTATTGAGAATATCTTTGGTCTGGGTACTCTCGGACAGATGTACAATAATGCGGATGCAGGATGGTCTTCTATCGTGCCGACCCAGAATCTGGTGGATATGTACGAAATGGAGAACGGTTTGCTGAAAGAAGAAGACGGATCGGGCTATGATGCCGCTCACCCGTTTGCCAATCGTGACCCGCGTATGGATATGACCGTGCTTTTCCCGGGACAGGAATGGAGAGGTGACATTCTGAATACGCTGGATGAAATAATTGATGGCGAGAAGAATATAAATTATCCTCTTTACACCGACAATGCTTCGAAAACATCGTTGACTTGGGCCAAGTATCTGGATCCGATAGATCAATATTCGAATGTTTGGAATACGGCAGCTTGTGTTATTGTGTTCCGTTATGCTGAGGTATTGCTGAGTTGGGCGGAAGCAGAAAATGAATTGAATGGCCCATCGGCTCAGGTGTACGATTATGTGGATGCTATCCGTCAGCGTGCAGGCATGCCGAAAGTAGACCGTGCCAAGTATGCTTCTAAAGAAACCTTGCGGGAGTTGATCCGTCGTGAGCGTTGTGTGGAATTTGCGGGTGAAGGTCTGCGCCGTGCGGATATCCTGCGCTGGAAAGATGCCAGTGGCAAAATGGTGGCGGAAACGGTGCTGAATGGTGAGTTGAAACGCATCACAGGTACGGTGAACTATGGTGAGAGCGATCCTTACAAGCGTGCTACCATAAGCGGATCAGTATTGATCGAAACACGTAAATTTGAGCCTAAGAACCGTTATTTGCCGTTCTCTCAGACCGGCGTACTCGATAAGAATCCGAATATAGAACAGAATCCGGGTTATTAACCGATTGTAGCTGTTTAGTCTTATATATTTTAGAGGAGGTGTCCATTTTAGTGGACGTCTCCTCTTTTTTCAAACTTTACGGTATCAGCAACGAGCTGTCCCCATAGCTCAGGAACCTGAAATCATGATCCAGTGCATAATCATAAATCTTCCGCCAATTTCCTTTTACAAAAGCGGAAACCAATAACAGCAAGGTGCTTTGCGGCTGATGGAAATTGGTGACCATCTTCTTGACTATCTTGTATGTATAGCCCGGCGCAATGATAATTTGGGTACTGCTATGCAATGCCTCCATTTCGTGGCGGTTCAGATAATCCAGAATCTGTTGCAAGGCTTCCACCGGAGTCAGTTCATTCTTATCTTCGTAGGGCATCCATTGCTGTACGTGCAACTCGTCCTGGGTGGCATCGGGGTTGTGGTAGATAAGGGTACCGATATAATAAAGGCTTTCCAAGGTACGTACCGAAGTGGTTCCTACTGCAATGGATTTCCCTTCGTGGGCTATTAATTTCTCAATGGTATGCTTGCTTACAGAGATGTATTCCGTATGCATCTCATGTCCCTCTATCTCTTCACTTTTTACGGGCTTGAAAGTGCCTGCCCCTACATGCAGAGTCAGTTCCTCACGGTCAATTCCCCGTTCGTCCAGTGCTGCCAGTACTCTCTCCGTAAAATGAAGCCCTGCGGTGGGAGCGGCAACGGAACCTTTTATCTTGGAGTAAACCGTCTGATAAGTCTCCTTGTCACTTTCCTGCGTTTCACGGTTCAGATAGGGGGGAATGGGCAGTTCGCCTACCGCTTCCAACAGGTCGGCGAAGGTGATTGTCTCATCATCCCATGAGAAATCAATCCAATGGCTGGTTCCTCTGCACTCTCTACGGGTGGCGGACAAGACTATTTGTTTTCCTTTTACCTCCACCACGCGGCTCAACGTGCCTTCTTTCCATTTTTTCAGATTGCCTATCATGCATAACCAGCTGCATTGGCGTGTTTGCTGGAAGTTTAACACATAGTCATTGGGCTGGACGGGCTCCAGGCAGAATACCTCTATCAATGCTCCAGTTTCCTTGCGGAAATGCAGACGGGCTTGAATCACTTTGGTATTATTGAATATCATCAGTTCTCCGGATTCCAAGTAGTGTGGCAACGAAGTAAAGAGGTCTTCGCTCACTTCGCCGTGGCGGTAGACTAACAGTTTGGACTGGTCGCGTGTGGCGAGGGGGAATTTGGCAATCCGTTCATCGGGTAGCGGATAGTTGAACTCACTTATTTTGATATGTTTGGTATCTTCCATCTGAATCTATTTCTTTTTCTGCGCAAAAGTACCGATATTTGCGCTAACTAAAAAAGAATATATTATGAAAATAGGAGATAAAGTCCGTTTCCTTAGTGAAGTAGGGGGCGGCATTGTGACTGGATTTCAGGGAAAAGACAAAGTTTTGGTTCAAGATGCCGATGGTTTTGATATTCCGATGCTCGTCAAAGAGTGCGTGGTGGTAGACACGGATGATTATAACATGAAGCGTAAACCTGCGGCCCCGGCTCCTAAGCAGGAGGAAGAACGTCCTGTCACTTATCGCCCGGCCGAGCGGAAGGGAGGGGATATACTGAATGTGATGCTGGCTTTTGTGCCGCAGGATCTCAAGGCCATTTCCGCGACAGCCTTTGATGCTTATCTTATCAATGACAGCAATTTCACCTTGTACTTTATTTATCTTACCGCCGAAGGAAGTAACTGGCGGGTACGTAGCCATGGCACGGTGGAACCGAATACGAAATTTTATATCGAGGAGTTCGAGAAAAGCGTCTTGAATGAATTGGAACGGGTGGCTGTGCAGTGCATCGCTTTTAAGGATAACAAGAGCTTTTTGTTCAAGCCTGCCGTGTCTGTGGAATTGCGCATAGATACCGTGAAGTTTTATAAACTGCATACTTTCCGTGAGAGTATTTTCTTCGAGGAGCCATCGCTTATTTATGATATAGTGAAGGATGATGTTCCGGTGAAACAGGTGTTTGTGTCGGCAGAGGATATAAAGGATGCATTGTTGCAGAAGCGTGAACCGGAATCGCGCGTCTCAAAGCCTTCTCGGACGAAAGTGATAAAGAATGATCTGTTGGAAATAGATCTTCATGCCCACGAGTTGCTGGATACGACTGCCGGCATGAGCAACAGCGAGATATTGGATTACCAATTGGATGTTTTTCGTAAAACGTTGGAAGAATATAAGAACAAGAAGGGGCAGAAAATTGTCTTTATTCATGGTAAGGGGGATGGTGTGTTACGCAAATCTATCTTGCAGGAGTTGAAATATAAATATAAAAACTATGAAAGTCAGGATGCTTCGTTCCGTGAATATGGTTTCGGGGCTACCATGGTGATTGTTCATTAAGACTTTCCCATTCATACAGAGAGTGATATGGCAACATTAAAGGATTTTTTGAAAACGGATCGTTTTGCTGCTTGTGTGGGAGTGGAACTCCTTGAGATAAAGCCGGGCTATGCCCGTGCGCGTATGGAGGTGACCGAACGGCACCTGAATGGGGGAGGAGTATGTCAAGGCGGTGCCTTGTTTACATTGGCCGATCTGGCTTTTGCCGCTGTGGCGAACAGCCGTAAGAGACTGACACTTTCTGTGAATGCCAATATTACTTTTCTCCGTTCCGCTAAGTTGGGTTACGTGTATGCTGAGGCTGTTGAGGTGTTTAATCATCACCGTATTCCCTTTGTCGAAGTAAAGATAGCAGACGAACAGGGGGAACTGATAGCTGTATTTACTTCATCGGGATATCGTAAAGAGTCTGATTTGCCGGTAGATGCATTAGAATAATTCATCATAGATAAAAGGGTCGTATCAAGCTTTGTATTGAGTAATGATACGACCCTTTTTAGCCTTTTGAGGGTGCTCAAATATCAAATTATAAGTTCATATCTTCAAAAAATGAGTTTTGACACACCCTCTTTATAGAATGGAGTTTACAAACGATAGTCAGCTAAATCATCAGCTTTAAATTTGCGGATGAAATTGAAATGCTTTTCTATTTCAGCTTCTGCATAGTTTACATATACGTGAGCCGACTTGGCGAACAATTCAGGTGCTTTTGTCGCATCTTGGATAAGAAGATGTGACATGATACATACGGCAGCCATTTCATAAAGACGGCGTGCTACGAAATCAAGCAACTCTTGATTCTGAGCCTCTTTTACAGCATTAGTGCATGCGTCAAATTTGTTGGCCATTTCTTTCACACGGTCCATCAGCGGTTGCATTTCTTCACTGCAAGGAATAGCTTCGTAATTGCGCAAGGTTGCGATATAAGAACCGTTGGTTACATAACGGATAGCGGCTACGGTTTGTAGCTGGGTGGTACCTTCGTAAATGCTGGTGATGCGTGCATCGCGATAGATGCGCTGGCAAGCATATTCCATCATGAAACCTGAACCACCGTGAATCTGGATACAATCGTATGCATTCTGGTTGGCATATTCAGAGTTCATACCTTTAGATAACGGAGTGAAACTGTCAGCCAATTTGGCGTATGTCTTCTGTTCCTGACGTTCTTCAGGAGTCAGTTTGCGTTCGCGGGCAATATCGTCCAATGCTTTGTAAATATCCACATAACGTGAAGTTTGGTAAAGCAGTGCACGGCCTGCATCCAGTTTGGCTTTCATGATAGCCAGCATGTCATATACTGCCGGGAAATCGATGATGGCTTTTCCGAACTGTTTACGTTCTTTGGCGTATGCCACTCCTTCGTTGTAAGCAGCTTGTGACAAACCTACTGACTGGGCAGCGATACCCAGACGCGCGCCGTTCATCAATGCCATAACGTATTTTATCAAACCAAGCTTACGGTCACCGCAAAGTTCGGCTTTCGCGTTCTTGTAAACCAGTTCGCAGGTAGGAGAGCCGTGGATACCCAGTTTGTTCTCGATACGGCGCACATCCACACCTCCTTCGTTTTTGTCATAGATGAACATAGACAAGCCACGTCCGTCTTTGGTTCCTTCTTCGCTACGTGCCAATACCAGGTGAAGATGAGCGTCACCGTTAGTGATGAAACGTTTCACACCGTTCAGACGCCAGCAGTTGTTGGCTTCATCGAAAGTAGCTTTCAGCATCACTGACTGAAGGTCGGAACCGGCATCGGGTTCGGTCAAGTCCATAGACATGGTTTCTCCGGCACAAATACGGGGAATGAAACGGCTGTGCTGGTCTTCGTTTCCGAATTCATACAGCGTTTCGATACAGTCCTGTAAAGACCAGATGTTTCCGAATCCCGCATCGGCAGCGGCAACAATTTCTGCACACATGGTGTACGGAGTGATGGGGAAGTTCAAGCCACCGAAACGACGGGGCATGGTCATGCCGTTCAGTCCGGCTTTTACCATTGCATCCAGGTTTTGTTTGGTTCCTGAAGCATATTCCACACGTCCGTTTCCGCAGTGAGGACCTTCTTCGTCCACGCCTTCGGCATTGGGAGCGATGATTTCACCCGTAATTTCACCGGTGATTTCCAGAATTTTATCGTAAGAGTCCATAGCATCGGCATAATCCTGCGGTGCATAGTCGAACTCGTCTTTGTCTCTATAGTCGCGCTCTTTCAACTGGCAGATGCGCTCCATCATCGGATTGTTCAAGTGATACTTGAGTTCCGGTATATCGGTATAAAAGTTTGCCATTACTTACTGTTCTTTTTATAATACTTAATCAATTTCGGAACGACTTCTTCCACAGTGCCGTTAATCACATAGTCGGCAATGGTGTTGATCGGAGCGTTCGGGTCACTGTTTACAGAGATGATAATACCTGCATCCTGCATACCTGCGATGTGCTGGATTTGTCCGGAGATACCGCAAGCGATATACAGTTTGGGACGGACGGTTACACCCGTCTGACCAATCTGGCGGTCATGGTCGGCATAACCGGCGTCAACAGCCGCACGGCTCGCGCCCACTTCGGCGTGAAGTTCTTTGGCTAGTTCAAACAGCTTGTCGAAACCTTCTTTAGAACCCATGCCATAGCCTCCGGCAATCACGATAGGTGCGCCTTTCAGGTTGTGTTTTGCTTTTTCTACATGGCGGTCGATGACTTTCACCACATAGTCCGTTTCAGGAACAAACTTGGCTACGTCGTGGTTCACCACTTCACCCTTGTAGTTTTCGTCCAGAATCTCTTTCTTCATCACACCCTCGCGGACGGTTGCCATCTGCGGACGGTGTTCGGGGTTGACGATGGTTGCAACGATGTTACCACCGAAGGCGGGACGAATCTGATACAATAGGTTTTCATAAGTGATACCGTTCTTTTTGTCTTCGTGAGCACCGATTTCCAACTGGGTACAGTCGGCAGTCAGTCCGCTGGTCAAAGCGGAAGATACACGCGGCCCCAGATCGCGGCCGATAACGGTAGCACCCATCAGGCAGATTTGCGGTTTTTCCTCTTTAAACAGATTCACCAAAATAGAAGTGTGGGGCAGTGAAGTATAGGGGAACAGGCCCGGAGCGTCGAATACGTGCAATTTGTCTACTCCGTAGGGCAATACTTGTTTTTCAATACCTGTAAGGCCGGTTCCGGCAGCGATTGCTTCAAGCTGGCAGCCTAACTGATTAGCTAATTTACGACCTTTGGTTAAAAGTTCGAGACTCACATCGGCAACCGTTGTGCCTTCAATCTCGCAATATACAAATACATTATTCATAATCGTTATCCTATTGTATGGTTAGCTAACAGTTCGACAATCAATCCTTCCACATCCTGGTCGCTTCCTGTCATGGTCTTGCTTTCTTTTGCCTGGAAGACGATGTTTTCAATCTTCTTCACTTTGGTGGGAGAGCCCGACAGGCCGCACTGCTTGGTGTCTCCTTCTACATCGGCCACACTCCATTCAGTGATATTCAGGTAAGGGAATTTTTCATATAATTCAGCATAGGGAAGTGCAGCGCCTTCTTTGGTGATGGCTGCTTTTTCCTGTGCGCCGAGGGCGCGTTTGTATTTCTGTAACAATTTGGCATTACGCGGACGGCAGGGAGCTGCACTTCCGTTTACCGTCAGTACAATGGGCAGAGGACCTTCCACAGTTTCTACCCCTCCGTCAATGTGGCGTTTTACAGTGATGCGGCGGGCAGTTTCGTCCACGTTTAGAATTTCTTCGGTGTAAGTAATCTGGCTTAATCCCAGCTTTTCTGCTACCTGCGGGCCTACCTGTGCGGTATCGCCGTCGATAGCTTGGCGTCCACCGATAATCAGGTCACATTCGCCTATTTTGCGGATAGCCGTAGCGATGGCGTATGAAGTGGCCAACGTGTCAGCGCCGGCAAAAGCACGGTCGGTCAATAAATATCCATTGTCTGCTCCTCTGTATAAACCTTCACGGATAATTTCGGCAGCGCGTCCGGGGCCCATAGTCAGGATGGTTACCGTAGAGCCGGGATGTGTGTCTTTCAGTCTGAGTGCCTGTTCCAAGGCGTTCAGGTCTTCCGGATTGAAGATGGCCGGAAGTGCCGCACGGTTGATAGTACCGTCAGCGTTCATGGCATCTTTCCCCACATTGCGTGTGTCGGGAACTTGTTTTGCCAGTACTACAATTTTTAAACTCATATACTTTAATATATTTGGTATTAGTAATATTCCGGTGGCAAATTTACTTAAACAATTTGAGCAACAAAAGGATATGAGGAGAAAATATGCACAAAATTATGCTGTTTGCGCAATGATTTTGCTGTTTTTTTGTAACTTTCGGCACAATTAGTGGATACTTATAGTATTTTGTTTGTTATGATTTTAAATAAATAAAAAAGGAATTATGAAGAAAGTGTTGTTTTTATTCGCCTTTTTGCTTCTGGGCATAGGAGCTATGGCGCAAAAGGTAATTTATGATGAAACCAACCAGACCGGCGTGCGTACAGTGGTATGCGAGGGTATGAATCTGGGTGTTTCCAATAATATGGACGTATATGTGGCACTCGCTGGATTTCAGTATAAAAGTACCATACGTTATTCGCTGGCTGTTACTATCGGGTCGGGGCATGAGGTGGAAATTCCTAATGACAGTAAGTGTGTCCTGACGTTGGATAATGGAAAGACATTAGAGCTGCCTACGGTAGCAGGCGGCACTTCCGTATTGCAGCATGTAGATGTGGAGATGAGTGATGTGTATCAAAGTTTCCGCCGTTTTGCCTATTATAATATAAAGGCTAAAGAATTGAAGAAAATCGGCAAAAACGATATCGTACAAATGGATATACAGTTATCTCCCGGAAACTATTCCATAGCATTCAATCAGGATGTCTTGGGAAGTATGCTGGCCGGTTCTATGTCATTAATAAATAATATGTTCGGTAAATAACTTTTCTTTGTTGCGACAAACGCATGGAATATGGATACGATAAACAACGATCTTACTAACTTATTGCAACAAATGGGGGTGTATCAGGAAAGTCTGGACATCACTCAGCGTATTGTTATTATAGCAGGGATTTTGGTTATTGCTTTTTTGGCAGATTATTTTTGTAGAAAAATAGTAGTTCCTGCTATCAAGAAACTGACGGCAAGGACACAGGCTACTTGGGATGATTATTTATTCAATGATGCTGTATTGGATAATATGTGCCATCTTATTCCACCTATTATATTATATGCATTACTACCTTTTGCTTTTCCGCATGAACCTGTAACCTTAACCTTCATACTGAAGCTATGCTGGGTCTACATCACGGCTGTGGCCATGAAGTTACTTTGTTCTTTTCTAACTTCTCTCTATACTATTTCAAGCGAACATGAGAAATTAAAGAATCATCCTCTGAAAGGGGTATATCAGATGATAAAGTTGATTGTGATTTGTGTAGGGGTGATTATAATGGTCAGTACTTTGATAGATAAAGATCCTGTGAATATTCTTACCGGATTGGGTGCTTCTGCAGCTATCTTGATGTTGGTTTTTAAAGATACGATTATGGGACTGGTTGCCGGAGTTCAGCTTTCTGCCAATGATATGCTTCGTCCGGGAGATTGGATTACTATGCCCAAATATGGAGCGGACGGTACGGTAATAGAGGTAACTCTTACTACCGTAAAAGTACGTAATTGGGATAATACCATCACTACGGTTCCACCATACGCATTGGTCAGTGATTCGTTTCAGAACTGGCGTGGTATGTGGGAAAGTGGTGGACGTAGAATAAAGCGTTCTATTAATATAGATATGAATACAGTCCGTTTTTGTACACCAGAGGAGATGAAGAAATTTGGAAAACAAACGTGGATGTCAGGCTTTGAAAGAACGGGAAAAGAGGAAGTGAATCTTTATGTGTTCCGTCACTATCTGGAATATTATTTGTGCCATAATCCTCGGGTGAATACAGAATTGATTTTGATGGTACGCCAATTACAACCTACGCCGCAAGGATTACCCATAGAACTCTATTTCTTCTCAGCTAATAAAGATTGGATTTCATACGAACGTTTGCAAGCCGAGGTTTTTGACCATTTGTTGGCCGTTCTTCCCGAATTTGGATTGAGAGCATTCCAAAGCCCTTCAGGATTGGATGTGTTGTCTTTTTCTTCCCATTAATTGTTTATAATCTTAACTAACGGAGGAATTTGGAATTCACCACAGATTACACGGATTGAATCACATTGATTGATTGGTCAAAATGAATAATTTGTGTAATCTGTGGAAATGTTCCATATTATACATGAAGTTCCAATATAAATCGGGTACCTTTTTTATAATCAGTATCCAAAGTCAGCGTTCCATTCAATTTGTACGCAATGAGACTACAAGTAGGCAGTCCCAGCCCGTTTCCTTGCGTTAAATCGCGTATTTCGGCAAAAGGCTTGAATAGTTTGTCGCGTTCTTCAACTGGAATTCCTGTTCCCGTGTCAGTCAGTATGAATTGGTGTGTATGAGCACTTCTTTTTTTGAATTCCAGTGAAATTTTGCCACTTTCCGTATATTCTGCCGCATTGTTCAATAAATGGTTTAATATTCGTTCCAATTCTTCTGCATTTGTCTTGATATTTACACGTGGAACGTTTACCATTGCTTCTACTCCGGGTTTGAAATTAATCTTAGCTTTTTCCATAATACTTTCGCATAAAGTATTGATGTTCAGTTCCTTTATCGGGTAATGCTCTTCGCGCGTCTCTTCCAGTGAAATATACGTCTGGATAGCTGTCATCAGTTCTTTTAAAGCCTTGATGTTTTCGTGTAAGATTTTTGTGGATCCTGTTTCTGCAATTGCTTCATCCATTGTGTTCAGACTAGGTTCTATCTGGGCACTGATATTGCCGATGAACTTAGACTTCTGTTCATTATTTTCATTGGCTATTTGTAAACTGTGTTTCAGCTTCTTTACCTGACGGATGTGTTTAAATAACAATGCGGCCAAGAACAATAATCCGGCTGCCAATACAGCAGAAAGAATGCATAATGCAATGATGATAATCAGATTTATGGTAATTTTATCTTCTTTTTCCTGTAAAGTCTTTTGACTAATGTTATATTTCTGTTGCAGTGTGTTCAGTTCATGGGCGGCTTTTACTGCTTTTATGGAATCTTGCCATGAGGTATAAAGTTTTCTCATGGCAATAGCCAATGGGGCATTATTATTTTGTTCGGCATATCCCAACATGTCTTTATAACATTGGTCTATTCCTTGTTCGTCTTTGCCTGCAGAACGTTTTTGGAACAAAGCTTTGTAGCATTCCAGACTTTTATCTGTCATGCCAAAAGTCTGATAGTAGCCGGCTTCGGTCATCAGAAGTTCTTCTCTCAAGGAGTCTGATTTCAGATGGTCGGAATAAGTATGAAGCTGCTTTAACAGAATTTTGCACTGCTCGGTATTCTTCAAGTTGGTGTACATGCGCAGGCGTTCTTTTGCCAGCATGAACCGCTGTTTGTATTTAGGCGACTTGTTCTGTTGTTCGCCATAATAAATCAAAGCGTCCATCTGCCGACAAGTGGCGAAAGCTTCTTTGTATTGTTTGTTTTGCGTGAAAAGGACACTTACGCGTATTCCCTCTTCTACCGCTTTGTCTATTTGTTTTTGCTCGGCATATTGGGAAAATTTTGCCCACTTCGCATTTAACTCTTTAATATTGACACCTGTTGGTGTGCCTGTAGTCTGTCCTTGCCCTGCAACACAATAGAAGGCAAGTGCTAATGTTAGAAGAATTTTTTTCATTATTGAAACAGGTTTTTTGCAAAGATACTCCTTTTTTTAATCAAAATGTTTTGGATAGCGCAACTTTTTTTCATTCACTTGCGTCTAAACGGTAAAACAAGTACTTTTAAGCAGAACGGGCCGTCTCGTAAAAGAGTAAAACGATGAAGTCAAAAATGACAAGAAAGGTAATGATAGCCATATTGGCAGTCTGTATGATGCAAGGAGTTTTTGCCCAAAAAATAATAAAGGGTACTGTGAAAGATGCGGCAAACAAGGAGGCGGCAGAGTATGTTAATGTAGTTTTGCACACTGCGGATTCTGTCTTTGTTGAAGTAACTTAAGTTCATGGAGCAAGTAAGTTAAGTTACTTGCCTCACGAACATAAGTTACTTGGTTCACGAAGCTAAGTTCATAAATTTATCGAAATAATAGATATATTACTCTTAAAAACATATATGAAAATGAAGAGAAACATGATTGATTATGAGCTACTGTGGGAGAATATTACAGATTATTCATTAATGGCTTCCGATTAAAGATAAAGAATCTGTAAACACAAAATAAGTGTAAACAGATTCTTTACTATTGTTTAAAAGGACAAACTATTCAGATGGAAAAGCCTATTCCTCATCGTCCAGCAGAATGTCCATAATCTGAACGGCTGCTTTGGCAACGGAAGTTCCGGGGCCAAAGATCGCTACAACACCTGCCTTGTATAAGAAGTCATAGTCTTGAGCAGGGATAACACCACCGGCGATGACCAAAATATCTTCACGACCTAATTTCTTCAACTCTTCAATAATCTGCGGGATCAGAGTCTTGTGTCCGGCAGCCAATGAAGAAACGCCTACTACATGAACGTCGTTTTCCACTGCGTCACGAGCTGCTTCGGCAGGAGTTTGGAACAACGGTCCCATGTCTACGTCGAAACCACAGTCGGCATAACCTGTTGCGACTACTTTTGCACCACGGTCGTGTCCGTCCTGTCCCATCTTGGCAATCATGATACGCGGACGGCGGCCTTCTTTCTTTGCAAATTCTTCGGTCAGTTCGCAAGCTTTTGCGAAATCTGTATCCTTTTTACTTTCTGATGAATACACACCTGATATAGTTCTGATTACTGCTTTATAACGTCCTACAATTGTTTCGCAAGCATCCGAAATCTCGCCCAGGGTAGCGCGGACATGAGCCGCTTCTACAGCCAGTTCCAGCAAGTTGCCTTTGCCTGTTTTCACACATTCGGTGATGGCTGCCAGAGCCTTGTCTACTTCTGCCTGGTTGCGGCCTTCCTTCAAACGCTTCAGATTCTCAATTTGTTCCAGACGTACAGCAGTATTGTCCACCTCAAGGATATCGATCGGATCTTCTTTTTCCAAACGATATTTGTTGGTGCCGACAATAGTCTGGGCGCCGGAGTCGATGCGGGCCTGAGTACGTGCCGCCGCTTCTTCAATACGCATCTTGGGCACACCGGTTTCGATCGCTTTCGCCATACCGCCCAGGCTTTCAATTTCCTGAATATGTTCCCAAGCCTTGTGAGCCAGTTCATTAGTCAAGGATTCCACATAGTAAGAACCGCCCCATGGGTCGACGTTCTTGCAGACGTATGTTTCTTCCTGGATATAAATCTGAGTATTACGTGCGATACGTGCGGAGAAGTCGGTAGGCAATGCGATCGCTTCATCCAGTGCGTTGGTGTGCAGTGACTGGGTGTGTCCCAATGCTGCTGCCATAGCTTCGATACAAGTACGGCCTACATTGTTGAACGGATCTTGCTCGGTCAGTGACCATCCCGAAGTCTGGGAGTGGGTGCGCAATGCCAGTGATTTCGGGTTCTTCGGGTTGAACTGTTTCACAATCTTGGCCCACAGCATACGTGCCGCACGCATTTTGGCGATTTCCATAAAGTGGTTCATGCCGATAGCCCAGAAGAACGACAGACGCGGAGCGAATGCATCGATGTCTATACCGGCGGCCACTCCGGCACGGAGATATTCCAGACCGTCGGCCAGTGTATAAGCCAGTTCAATATCTGCTGTGGCACCTGCTTCCTGCATGTGGTAGCCCGAGATGGAGATGGAATTGAACTTAGGCATTTTCTGTGAGGTATATTCAAAGATGTCGGAGATGATCTTCATGGAGAAGGCGGGCGGATAAATATAGGTGTTGCGCACCATAAATTCCTTTAAGATATCATTCTGGATGGTTCCTGCCATTTCTTCCAATTTGGCTCCCTGCTCCAAACCGGCATTGATGTAGAATGCCATGATGGGAAGCACGGCGCCATTCATGGTCATGGAAACGGACATCTTGTTCAAGGGGATACCATCGAACAACACCTTCATGTTTTCCAATGAGCAGATAGACACGCCTGCCTTGCCTACATCACCTACCACACGCTCATGGTCGGGGTCATAGCCGCGGTGGGTCGGAAGGTCGAACGCTACAGACAAACCTTTCTGACCTGACGCCAGATTGCGGCGATAAAATGCGTTACTTTCTTCGGCGGTGGAGAAACCTGCGTACTGGCGGATAGTCCAGGGACGGAAGGTGTACATCATGGAGTACGGGCCGCGAAGATAAGGAGGGATACCTGCTACATAGTTCAAGTGCTCCATGCCTTCCAGATCTTCTTTGGTGTAAACGGGCTTCACATTGATGTGTTCCGGCGTTTTCCAGTCGGCAGTGATGCCGTTTTCTTTTTGCCATTCCATACCATTCTGAGGTTGGAATCCGGCATATATGTCTATATTCTTAAAATTCGGTTTCATTGTTCTTCCTTACTTAATTCCTAACTTAGCGTTGTATTCTTTCAATGTGTCTAATACGTTGACACGCACATGGATGAAGTTTTCGATGCCTGCGGCTTTCAGTTCTTCCATGCAGGCGGGAACACCTGCTACAATGAAGATGGCGCGTCCGTCCAGTGCTTTGAATGCCGGAATGGCATATTCGGCGTATTCGTCATCGCTGGAGCAGATAACTACGATGTCGGCGCCTGCTTTCATGGCGGCTTCGACACCTGCTTCTACGGTGGGGAAGCCCAGATTGTCTATTACTTCGTAACCGGCACAAGCCAGGAAGTTGCATGAGAACTGGGCACGAGCCTGGCGCATGGCCAGATTGCCGATGGTCAGCATAAACGCTTTCGGGCGTTTGCCGGATTTCTCTGTCTGCAAACGAAGTGCTTCAAACTGGCTGGCGGCACGGTCGAAGTTTAATGTGGCAAACGGCTTCTCGCAATTCGCATGGCCGCCGCCACAGCAGCATTGGGCTTCTACAGGAGTCTTTTCGCCTGCTTTTTCATTGAAGTTGGGATATTGGTTAGTACCCAGCAGAATTTCTTTGCGTTTTGACACGGAGTCATGACGGGCTTTGTTGCTTGCGTTGATGGCTTCCTGTACTTTACCTGCTTTGATCGCTTCCAGCATACCTCCTTCGTCTTCTACTTTCAAGAACAGCTCCCATGCCTGTGTGGCGATAGAAATTGTTAAGTTTTCGATGAAGTAGGAACCGGCGGCGGGGTCAACCACTTTATTAAAATGACACTCTTCTTTTAGCAATAACTGTTGGTTGCGGGCGATACGTTCAGAGAAGTCGTCCGGAGTTTCGTAAGTTTTGTCAAACGGGGTTACGGTGATAGAGTTGACTCCTGCCAGGGCGGCACTCATCGCTTCGGTCTGCGTGCGGAGCAGGTTCACGTGTGCGTCAAACAAGGTCAGGTTGAAAGTGGATGTTTCAGCATGTGCCACCATTTTGCAGGCACAGAGGCAGGTACCGTCTTCCGCCTTGTTCGGACATTCGGGCTGGCGGTTGCATTGAGGATGATATTCTTTTACGATGTCTGCCCATAGCATACGTGCGGCACGGAACTTGGCAATCTCCAGGAAATAGTTGGAACTGATGCCGAAATTGAATTTTATTTTTTTGGCAGCCAGTGCGGCAGGAACTCCTGCTTCTACCAGCTTGCTTAGGTATTCGTTACCCCAGGCCAGTGCATAGCCCAATTCCTGTGAGATATAAGATCCGGCGTTGTTCAACTCTATCGCATTGACGCAGATGCAACGGAATTTAGGCAGCGGAGCCAGCACTTCTACCAGTTCTTTGGCAGTAGCGATGAAGTTGCTGAGGTCTTTGCCTTTCACCATCATCTTGCCCATAGGGTCATAGTTCACGGAGCCTTGCAACTTGGTCAGATCGTATCCTTTCTTTTGGAAGTAATCAACCAACAATTTGGCTAATTCCACCGTATGTCCCTGGCAAGTGGAGAAGTTTAACTCAATGCATTCCGCACAGATACCATTCAATAAAGTTTCGATGTATTCGGGGCTGAGGTCTTTCTTCTTTACATAGAATCCCAGTGAGTCAACTCCTTTGTTCAGAATATCCAGTGCTTTGGCATTGGCTTCTTCGGGACACTCCACTTTGATCTCCTGACGCACGAACCAAGTATTGTTGTCTTTCTTCGTACCTCTCACATATGGGAATTCTCCGGGTAGTCCTTCGGTTGTTTTCAATCCTTCCAGATCTTCCTGACGATAAAATGGTTTTACTTTAAAACCTTCGTTGGTTCTCCAGACCAATTTTTTTTCAAAATCAGCACCTTTCAGGTCTGCTGTAATCTTTTCCATCCACTGCTCCGTAGAAACGGCTGGGAAATCCGAAAAGAGTTTCTCTTTACTATCTGCCATAGTTTATTCGGTATTAATATTTTAAGAATAATGTCACATACTTTTCTAAATCGTATGGGCAAATATACTAAAACCTTTTAAATGGAATTCTTTTTTAAGTTATTTTCATAAGGTGAAAAAGAAGCTTTCTTTCATTTTGTCATGTTGCCTGACGAAATTCTATTTCTATTGTAATGTGTATATTGCAAAATAAATAAAACCTTCTCAATAATAGTTCTCAAATTGTTGGGCTGAGTGATAGGAAATCACTAAATTTGCAACATTTTTATAAAACTAGGTATTATATTATGGATTGGTTACAAAATCTGTTTTTTGAGACAAACTCAATAGCACATATTGTGTTGCTCTATTCGTTTGTGATAGCAGTAGGGGTGTTATTGGGAAAGATTAAGTTTTTTGGTGTGTCGTTAGGGGTAACTTTCGTTTTGTTTACCGGTATTGTCTGTGGGCATTTCGGGTTTACGGGAAATACCCAAATACTAACTTTTTTGCAGGATTTCGGATTGATATTGTTCGTGTTCTGTATAGGGCTTCAGGTAGGTCCTTCTTTCTTTTCTTCTTTCAAGAAAGGTGGCATTGCTATGAATCTGGTAGCAATAGGCATCGTGTTTTTGAATGTGGCAGTAGCTTTGGGGTTGTATTACGTTCTGGGAGGACGCATTGAATTGCCAATGATGGTGGGAATTCTTTGTGGCGCTGTGACTAATACGCCAGGACTAGGAGCTGCTAACGAGGCGTTGAGCCAGTTGGGCTACGATGGCCCGCAGATAGCGATGGGGTATGCTTGCGCTTATCCGCTGGGGGTACTGGGTATCATTGGTTCTATCATTGCCATCCGTTACATTTGCCGGGTCAATCTGAAAAAGGAGGAAGAGGATATCGCTAAGGAGGAAGCTGCAAATCCTCATCTGACTCCTCGTATGATGCATTTGGAAGTGCATAATGAGGCGTTGGCGGGAAAGACTTTGCTCCAGGTGAAAGAATTTATGGGGCGTGATTTTGTTTGTTCGCGTATTTTGCAAAACGGTCATGTCAGCATTCCCAATCGTGATACAGTCTTTCATTTGGGTGACCAGCTGTTTGTGGTTTGTGCAGAAGATGATGCGGAAGCTGTTATCGCTTTTATTGGTCCTAAAATTAAGGTGGATTGGGAGAAGCAGGATACTCCGATGATATCTCGTCGTATTTTGATTACACAACCAAAGATGAATGGCAAACAATTGGGGGAATTGCATTTCAGTAGTATGTATGGTGTGAATGTGACTCGTGTCAACCGTTCGGGTATGGATATCTTCGCTTCACGTAACTTGACTTTGCAGGTGGGCGACCGTGTGATGGTGGTAGGTCCTCAAGATGCGGTGGAACGTGTTGCCAATTTGATGGGTAACTCGTTGAAACGCCTGGACCATCCCAATATCGTGACTATTTTTGTGGGTATCTTTTTGGGTATTTTGTTTGGTAGCTTGCCTATCGCTTTCCCAGGTATTCCTACTCCGGTAAAATTAGGCTTGGCAGGTGGTCCGTTGATTGTTTCTATTTTGATAGGCCGTTTCGGATATAAATTGAAATTGGTGACTTATACTACTATGAGTGCTAATCTGATGTTGCGTGAAATTGGTATTGCTTTGTTCCTTGCCAGTGTGGGAATAAAGGCCGGTGCTAATTTTGTGAATACGGTTGTCGATGGAGATGGTTTGTTGTATGTGGGTTGCGGTTTCCTGATTACCATTATACCTTTATTAATAATGGGAGCGGTGGCACGTTGGCATTATAAGATGAATTATTTCATGCTGATGGG
The DNA here is from genome assembly GCA_011959205.1 of Bacteroidaceae bacterium. Classification (GTDB taxonomy): domain Bacteria; phylum Bacteroidota; class Bacteroidia; order Bacteroidales; family Bacteroidaceae; genus Phocaeicola. Next base: position 16,602 of record BLLV01000282.1, on the reverse strand, counting down.
GCTTATTGCAGGTAGCAACACCGATCCCCCCGCATTGGCGTATTCTAATCAGACAGCGGGTAATAATGCTCCGGCGGTAGGTTACTCCACTGTATATCCGGTGTCCATGTTCCTTCGTATTCTGACTGCCCAGTTATTGATATTAATATTGGCAAGTTGATATTGGCAAAGAAGTATAAAGACAATAAAGTATAACTTATGGGAGGGGGTGTCAAAAAAATGATGGTTTGAATCATTTTTTGACGCACCCTCTTACTGATTAAAAGAATAAATATGATTTCAGTAGATGGATTGACCGTTGAGTTCGGCGGTACCACCTTGTTTAGTGACATATCTTTTCAGATAAATGAGAAAGACCGTATCGCCTTGATGGGGAAAAATGGCGCGGGTAAATCTACCTTGTTAAAAATTTTGGCCGGTGCGCGTCAGTCTAGCCGTGGAAGAGTGTCGGCTCCTAAGGATTGCGTGATTGCTTATCTTCCTCAGCATCTGATGACAGAAGACGGACGTACCGTATTCGAGGAAACTTCTCAGGCATTTGCGCATCTTCATGCTATGGAGGCAGAGATAGAAGCTGCCAATAAGGAGCTGGAGACGCGTACCGACTATGAAAGTGATTCGTACATGGAGTTGATAGAGAAAGTTTCTGCCATGAGCGAGAAGTTTTATTCCATTGATCTGACCCATTTTGAGGAAGATGTGGAAAAGGCTTTGCTGGGACTTGGTTTCGTGCGTGAGGATTTCAACCGTCCCACCAGTGATTTCAGCGGTGGATGGCGTATGCGTATTGAGTTGGCTAAATTATTGCTCCAGAATCCGGATGTGCTGTTGCTGGACGAGCCCACCAACCATCTCGATATTGAATCCATCCAGTGGCTGGAGGATTTCCTGATCAATAGTGCCAAAGCGGTCATTGTCATCAGCCACGACCGTAAATTTGTAGATAATATCACGACCCGTACTATTGAAGTGACGATGGGACGCATCTATGATTATAAGGTGAACTATTCCCAATATCTGATATTGCGTAAAGAACGCCGTGAGCAACAGATGAAGCAATATGAGGAGCAGCAGAAGATGATACAGGAAACCAAGGATTTCATAGAACGGTTCAAAGGCACTTATAGCAAAACTTTGCAAGTGCAGAGTCGTGTGAAGATGCTTGAGAAATTGGAACTGGTTGAAGTGGACGAAGAGGATACCTCTGCATTGCGGTTGAAGTTTCCGCCTTCTCCGCGAAGTGGAAATTACCCGGTCATTATGGACAGGGTAGGAAAGGCCTATGGTGATCATGTGGTTTTCAAGGAAGCTTCATTGACCATCGAAAGAGGGGATAAAGTGGCTTTTGTGGGCAAGAATGGTGAAGGTAAGTCTACTTTGGTAAAGTGTATCATGCGTGAGATAGAGCATGAAGGGGCTTTAACGCTGGGGCACAATGTACAGATTGGTTATTTTGCTCAGAATCAAGCCTCTTTATTGGACGAGAACCTTACGGTCTTTCAAACGATAGATGATGTGGCAAAAGGGGAGATCCGTAATAAAATACGAGATTTGTTGGGTGCATTTATGTTTGGCGGACCCGAAGCTTCCATGAAGAAGGTGAAAGTGCTCAGTGGTGGAGAACGTACCCGTCTTGCCATGATCAAACTATTGTTAGAACCGGTGAATCTGTTGATTTTGGATGAGCCTACCAATCACTTGGATATGAAAACCAAAGATATTCTGAAACAAGCTTTGGTGGACTTTGACGGCACATTGATTGTTGTATCTCATGACCGTGACTTTTTGGACGGATTAGTGACGAAAGTGTATGAATTTGGGAATAAAAAGGTAAAAGAACACCTTTGTGGTATCTATGAGTTCCTGGAAACAAAGAAAATGGAAAGTTTGCGGGAGTTGGAAAAATAAATTAGCTTTGCATCTGTTAACTTTGGATTGGAGGTGGAGATGCAAACAATTGTTTCTATAGATATAGATAAAGTACAAAAAGGGGACGAGGCGGAGTTTCGTCTTCTTTTTAATCTTTTCTATCCTCGTCTGATGTCGGTAGCTTGCCGTTTTGTGCCTGAACATATTGCTGAAGATATTGTGCAAAGTGTCTTTGTTATGTATTGGGAACAGAAGTCTACTTTGATACCCAATGCCATTCATTCTTTTCTTTATAAATGCATACAGAATAATTGCCTGAATTATCTGAAGCACCAAGCTGTTGTGCTGGGTCATGAGGAAGAGGTGCGTCTGGCGGAAGAACGTATGGCCTTTCAGCTGGCAGGATCGGATGCCAATGAATTGTGGAATGAGGTGGTTGAGCGTGATATCCGGAAATTGTTGGAAGCTTCCATCTCTAAATTACCTCCTAAATGTCGTCAGGCTTTCGAATTATCTTATTTTAAAGAGATGACTTATAAAGAGATAGCAGAGGCTATGCATATTTCATCCCGTACAGTGGAAGAGCATGTACAGAAAGCCACAAAATTCTTGAGAGAGGATTTGAAGGAGGTATTGTTCTGTCTGTTGTTTTTGCTTCGTTAATACCTTTTATGTAGGATTTTTCTGGAGCCTGTAAAAAATAAAATGCAAAAAAAGCATTTTTTCTTCTTTTTGACCCCGTAGTTCCTTCTTGGTTAATTGTCTTAATAATGAAAGACAATAAAGAAAGTAAATGAAGGACGATATTTTAATTCGATATATTAATAAGCGTTGTACTGCAACTGAGGAAAAAGAGATTTTAGAGTGGTTGAAAGAGAAAGATAACCGTCAGCGTTTATTTGAACTGGAGCAAATCTGGGGACTGAAAGCCGAAATGCGCTTTTCGGATAAAGGGCGTATGGATGAAGCTTATCGGCAACTGAGCAGACAACTTGGCTTGAGTAGGCAGGTAGAGAAAAGAGAGAAACCGATACAGAGATTTATCGTCAGGGAATGGTGGAAGTACGCGGCTGTGTTGGTTGCTGCTTGTCTTTTTGCAACAAACTTGTTCTATATCACGAAAGAGGAACCGGAAGCATACAATACGGTAGTGGTTCCGAAAGGCCAACGGGTTTCTTTATTGCTGAATGACGGGACAACAGTCTGGCTGAACGCTGAGAGCCGTTTTTCTTATCCGGCTAAGTTCTCGGAAAAATATAGAACGGTCACATTGGAAGGAGAGGGCTATTTTGAGGTGGCGCATAATCCCAAATGTCCGTTTACGGTGAAATTGCCGATGTTGAATATCAGGGTGTTGGGTACAAAATTTAATGCAAAAGCCTACTTGGATGAACCGAGTTGGATTACTTTGAAAGAAGGTTCGGTAGAAGTGTCAACCTTAGATGACAGAAGTAAGGAAAGGATGTCGCCCAATGACCAGGTATATTACACCGTTAGTGACGGCTTGGTGTTAATAAGGAATTCGGCGCAGGCAAATGTGGATAGTTGGACTACTGGTGATCTGCGATTCGATAATAAGACCTTGAAAGAAATGGCAAAGGTTATAGAACGTCGGTATGATGTGAAAATCAGAATTATGGACAGTTCGCTAGTAGAAGAATATTTCACTTGCCACTTCAGGAAAGACCTGACCATAGATCAGGCGATGGAATTGTTGAAAGAAACCAGACAGGTGGATTATAGAATTGAAGAGAAAACGGTATACCTATATAAAAAATAACAGTATGTGAAACTTTGAAAAACAACAGATGCCTATGAAGTAAAACCTTTGTAAAAAATGAAGGGTCGAAGACGCATCACCATCTTTCGACCCGGATTAATGAGTAACCTTATAATTTATTACAAACTAATCAATTACAAATGTATGGATAATATTATGAAATGCACGCCATTGGGTGAGCAAAAATCATTGTGGCCGCGAAAAACATGGTTAATTATAAAATTCTTTGTTCTTTTTCTGTTAATGGGAACTATCCCGTGTTGGGCAGGTGTTGCTTATTCACAGAATGTGAAGATGTCTTTGGATATGGAAAATACTACGGTGCGTGATGTGATTACTGCTATAGAGAAAAAGGGGGAATTCTATTTTACCTATAATTTGAATCAAATCAATGTCAATAGAAAAGTATCCATTAAAGTAAAAAATGAAACGATCAACCAGATTCTGGATCGGTTGTTTTCAGATTCAGGTGTTGATTATAAAATAGAAAATCGTCATATCGTATTATATAAGCAGGCGGTTTCCGAAGTAGAAGAAGTGAAACAACAGAAATCTATAAGCGGTATTGTTGCTGATGAGCAGGGCGAACCTATCATTGGTGCCAGTGTATTGGAAAAAGGTACTACAAACGGTACGATTACTGATTTGGATGGTCATTTTACTTTATTTATCGGCAAGGGAACAGAACTGATCGTCTCTTACGTAGGTTATACCACAAAGACTGTGAAAATAGCTAATCAGTCCACGCTGAAAATTATATTGGTGGAAGATACCAAGACTTTGGATGAGGTGGTAGTGATTGGTTATGGCACACAGAAAAAGTCGGATATTTCAGGTTCGGTAACGTCTGTATCGGGTGATAAATTGTCTAAAATTCCTACTGCTAATGCGGAGATGGCATTGCAAGGTATGGCTCCAGGCTTATCAGTAAACTTTGGCAGTGGTGCTGCCGGTTCTTCTGCCACTTTGCAGGTGCGCGGTGTGACTTCCTGGAAGGACGATGATGGTGAGAACAGCGAGAGCAACGGTCCGCTGGTAATCATTGACGGTGTTCCGGGAAATATGTCTTATTTGAATCCGGAGGATATTAAATCGATTTCCGTATTGAAGGATGCTGCTACAGCCGCAATCTATGGAGCACGTTCGGCAGCTGGTGTTATCTTGATTGAAACACATCGTGGTACGATGAATTCAGCTCCGAAAATTACGTTTTCCGGTTATTGGGGGTTGAGTGCCATGCCGAAGCGACTGGATGTTTGTAACTCGGCCGAGTTTATCAAGGTACGCAAGATGGCATTGACAAATGCCGGTACGGACGAAAGCCGTTGGCCTAAATATATCAGCGAATATGAGAGAGATCCGAGCCAGTTTGCCGATACCGACTGGCAGAAAGAGTATTACCAGCGTGGCTTTACACAAAAATATAACATTGGCTACACCGCAGGTAGTGCTAACTCCAATGTCTCTCTTTCTGCTTTCTACAGCAAGACAGATGGTGTGACCATTGCTACCGGAGATGAAAAATTCGGTTTCCGTTTGAATTCTGATGTTACCCGTGGTAAGTTTAAAATGGGTGAATCAGTAAGCTATAGCCGTTGGTCTGCCGACCTGGAATCCAATTCGGGCTTCTCTTCCATCTATCAGGTGACAAATATGGAGCCGTTGGCGTTCCTTTACGATGAGAACAATGATGGTGGTTATGGCGGCGCCATCTCCGGTATGGGTATGTCTGATGCCGGTAACCAGGTGGCTTACAATAAATTGATTGACAATACAAGTTCTAACGACTATATTGCAGCTTCCGGCTATTTGCAATATGAGCCGATAAAAGGACTTATTATGAAATTCAATGCCAGCCGTAACATGTACTTTGGTAAAACCCGTCTTTTCAAACCTACTTACGAAATCGGTTCGGCCAAACGGAATACAATGGCCAGTTTGTCTGAATCACGCACACAAACTACCAACGACCTGTTGGAACTAACAGCTAATTATGACAAGACCATTGCCGAGCAACACAATCTTTCTCTTTTGTTGGGACTTTCCCAGGAAGAAAATAAGTATGACGACCTTAGTGCTTCCGGTTCTGATTTTGAGAACAACGACATGAGCCTGATGGGACATGCCAAGAGTAACTATTCTGTAGGGGGTACCAAAACCCGCAGTGCCCTCCGTTCTCTCTTCGGACGTGTGAACTACAACTACATGATGCGTTACATGATTATGGCCTCTTTCCGTTATGATGGCTCCTCACGTTTTGCCAAAGGTAACAAATGGGGTTTCTTCCCTTCCGTATCATTAGGATGGAACATTGCCAATGAACCGTTTTGGGAAAATTTGAAAGAGACAGTTTCCATGTTTAAGTTCCGTTTGAGCTACGGTGCTTTGGGTAATCAGAACATCGGTCTTTACCGGTACATTCCTACTTTAAGCTACAATACTCATGTATTGAACTATCCTTTTGGTGGCCGTGAAACTTCCATGGGATATGCTATCACTGCTTTTCCATCCAGCAACATCAAGTGGGAAACAACGGTATATAAAAATATCGGTGTAGACATTAGTTTATGGAACAATAAACTGGAGCTTTCTGCGGAGGCTTATATTAAGAATACCAGTGATATGCTTTCTAGCCGTAATATCAGTCTGGCTACCGGTTATAACTCTTCTATTTTGGTGAACGATGGTAAGTTACGCACAACCGGTTTTGAAATGCAAGCCATTTATCATGGCAAAGCCGGAGGCTTAAAGTACGATTTGGATTTGAATTTATCTCACTATAAGAGTGTGTTGAAATCTATGGCCAATCCCGATTATCTCTATGAATACGGTGCTTTACGTACTTATGTAGGTGGTGAAATCGGTGAATTCTGGGTATATCAAACTGCCGGAATCTTCCAAAATCAAGCGGAAGTAGACGAATGGAATACAGCGCATGGCTATAAGGATCAAAACGGTAACTGGCAACCCTTGCAGCCTGTCGCCAAACCGGGTGATATCCGTTTCGTTGATCAGAATGGAGATGGTATGCTCGATACAAACGACCGTGTGAAAGTGGGTAGTGGCACACCGAAAGTATCATTGGGATTCAATATCAATTTGGCTTATAAAGACTTTGACCTGGTGGCTAATTTCTATGGTGATTTTGGTGCCAAACGTTACAACTATACTAAATATCAATTGGAACGTATGGATCATGTGTTCAACTACGGTAAGAATGCCCTGAATGCCTGGACACCAGAGAATCCTAATACTGATATTCCACGTGCCGTGTCGGGTGACCCGAATAAGAATTCCCGCACTTCCACCCGTTTTGTGGAAAATGGCGACTATCTGCGCTTGAATAATTTGCAGATCGGTTATAACCTGCCTGTTAAATATTGTAAGAAGATGGGGTTGAGCAACCTTCGTATCTATGTAGGCGGTACTCGTTTGTTCACTATTACCAACTATAAGGGCTATGATCCTTCAACCGGTTCTTCAGTCGGACAGATGGGATATGACTATGCAGCCATTCCTTTGAGTCGTGACTTTATGATGGGTCTTAAATTCGGTTTCTAATAAAATTTAATACGAAGATTATGAAATTCAAAAATATATTATTTGCAGTTCTTCTGAGTGGGATTTCTTTTTCCTCTTGTGCTGATTTCTTGGATGAAGACTCTAATCCCAATGCTTTGTCACCCGGTAATTTCTGGAAAAGTGAAGGGGATATAATGAAAGGATTGACCAGTGTATATGCCGCTTTGCAGCCAAACGCGTCTTGGGCGGTACCGTTTGAACGCTATATGGTGATAGACGAATATCGAAGCGATGAAATTACCCACAGGGATGATGTGACAAGCTGGATGAATATCTCATCGTTTAATGTGGAATCCAGTAACTCCGTGATCAGTAAAGAGTGGACTAATTTATATAAAGGTATTAATTATGCCAACCAATGCTTGACCAACATCCCTGCTGTACCTGGCGATTCGGAATCACTCAATGCATTGAAGAAGCAGTCCATAGCGGAGGCCCGTTTTCTGCGTGCTTATTTTTATTATCGTCTGTATGTGAACTTTGGTGAGAGAGTGCCCATTTACAAGGAAGCATTGGCAGGCACGGATGAAGAATTTTATCCGCCGCAAGCCAACCCGGGAGAATTGGTAAGTTTGATTGAAACCGAACTGAAAGAAGTACAGAGCGATCTTCCCGAAAGCTATGATGAGAGTGACAAAGGGCGTGCCACACGCTATACGGCAGCGGCTCTTCTGGGCAAATTCTATATGTTCCGCAAGGAATTGAGCAAAGCCGAAGCCGAATTCAAGAAAATCATTGATAAAGAAGGAAGTCTTTTCGGCTTGATGGAGAATTGGGCTGACAATTTTGATGGTATGCATAAGAATAACAAAGAATCTCTCATGGAAATTCAGTTTACCGGTGACCGTTCGGGCGGACAGTATGAATACAATCTGTTTACTGTTCACTTGGGCCCCATGGCGGGACTGGACGCATACGAAGAAGCTTATCCTACAGACTGGATGTGTCAGACTTTGCTGGCTGATAAGACTGTAGATGGTAAATCCAGTGACCGTTTGCTCCATACACTTATTTTTGATGATCCGGAATGTCGTCCTTTCTATTACGAGAAAGGAAAATCCTTTAAGGATTACCACAAGGAAGGCGAGATTTTCTGGCATAAATATGTAACTTATACTGAAGGTATGAGCGATTATTGGGACTATAGTTTCTTTAATGTTTCCGTCATCCGCTATGCTGATGTGCTGCTGCTCTATGCGGAATGTCTTAATGACAGGGGTGAGACAACAGAGGCCATTAATATCATAAACAAGGTCCGTGCACGTGTTAGTGTACCGGCATTACCGCTTACCATGAGCAAAGCCGAAGTGCTGAAACATCTGCAAGAAAAAGAACGTCCTTGTGAGTTGGCACTGGAAGGTTCACGTTGGTACGACTTGATCCGTTGGGGCATTGTGGAAGAAACGCTGAAGGCTCATAACAAACCGTTTGTTGAGAACTATGTAGATACCAAGCATCAGCTACTTCCTATCCCTCATAGCGAATTCCTGCTTAACCCTGATTGGGAGCAGAATCCGAATTATAGCAAGTAATTTAGTTTATATCATTTTGAAGAACCGTTTATGAAACATTTATTTCCTATATACGGAATGTGTGGCATTCTTTGGCTGGGGGCATGTACCCCAGTCGCTACACAGCCGGAAGAGAGCCTGTTTACCACACAGGAGGATTTTCCTAATTTGCTGAACGTGAAGAATGTGCCGGAACAGGCTGTAGAAGGCGATCTCAATTTGTTTTCCGATCTGGGAGCATGGAGTGGCTATGCGTTGCCGGTAAATCAAAGCAGGGCATTTGCCGGTGCTTTCATCGGGCCTATGACGATGCACGGAAGAGGCTGGATTGCTCAAACGCTGGCGCAGCCTACGCTGATGGTCAATGGCGAAAAGTATGATCTGACTCGCAATACGCAGACGGCTAAGTACTTGCCCGGAAAACTGGTGCAGCACTTTAAGGATGTGCGGTTGGAGTTCACCACTGAATTGTGTTTTGCTACATCGCGCACAGCTTTTGTACGTTCTGTCATTACAAATCTCAGCGATGAACCTTTGAAAGTGTCGTTGACCTGGGAGGGGGGTGTCTTTGAGGAGAATACCGTTGCCACTAAGCTGGACAAAGGTGTTCGTTTTGATTATCCGTTCTACGGGCGTCGGTGGGGAGCTGACCGCCAGATTATTACACTGCGTAACGAGCCACTGGTAGACGAGGTGGCGGCTACTGTCTTCTTCCGTACTGCCGATGAGGTAATGGCTGTTGGTAATGATAGCTTGCGGGCGGTTGAAAAGCGCGATTATTTGTTGCAGACCGGCAAAAGCTATACTTCGGAATACAGTCAGACTCTGACCTTGAAAGGGGAAGAAACAGATAAGGAATATACAGCAATCAAGTCCATACGTTTTGATCAGTGTTTTGCCGACAATGAGCAGCGCTGGAATCAGGGACTTCAACGGGTACTTTCCACGGATAGTCCTTATATGAAAGAAAATGCTTACCGGAACATTGCCGTGAAAGCGATGATGACCTTGAACTCTAACTGGCGCACACCGGCCGGTGACATTTTTCACGGATGCAGCTTCCCCTCTTATACGGGATTCATCGGCGGATGTTGGTCGTGGGATGCCTGGCAGATTGCATCGGGCAATGTATTTTACAATCCCGAAGGAGCCAAGAGCGAAATGCTTTCTTTGTTCGACTATCAGGCCGAGAATGGCATGGTTCCCGACTTTATCGGTTACAACAAAGCTCGTAATAACTGGCGCGATTCCAAACCTCCTGTGGCATCGTGGGGAGCCATGAATGTCTATAAGGCTACAGGCGACAAGGCATTCTTGGGCGAGATCTTCGATAAGTTGTATAAGTTTCATCAATGGTGGTATGCCGAGCGTGACCACGATCACAATGGCATTTGCGAATATGGGTCTACTGATGGTACATTGATTGCGGCGGCTTGGGAGAGCGGCATGGACAATGGAGTCCGCTTTGACAATACCAAGATGCTGCAAAATGAAATGGAGAAAGCTTGGTCGATGGATCAGGAGAACATCTGTTTGAATTCCTTCCTTTATGTAGACAAACTGACCCTTTCGGAAATGGCTTCTATTTTGGGAAAACAAGAACTTTCTGAACAGTTGGTTAGGGAGGCTGAGGTAATCAAGCAGTATGTACAGACTAAAATGTACGATAGCGAGAGTGGTTTCTTCTATGACATTCGTCTGGATGACCGTACCCCCGTCAAAGTGATGGGTGCCGAGGGATGGTTGCCCTTGTGGGCAGGTATTGCCACACCAGAACAGGCCGAAAGGGTGAGGAACATCATGATGGATGAGAAACATTTCAACTCTTACTTGCCGTTAGGTACACTGGATGTAAGTCATCCTGCTTTGCGTCCTACCTTCGGCTATTGGCGCGGTCCGGTTTGGTTCAATCAGGTGTATTTCGGTATTACCGGATTGAAACGTTACGGATATGTGGAGGAAGCCGACTTGCTGACCCGCAAGTTCATGGCACATGCCCAAGGACTGATGACCGACGGACCGATTCATGAAAATTACAATCCGCTGACGGGTGAAGTATTGAATGCACCCAACTTCGGCTGGTCTTCCGCTTTGATTTTGCGGTTGCTGTTGAACCAATGATAGTGAGAGCAAGAATCAGTATGCGGATGCTCCGAATTTATTAAAAGACATATTTATGATGAAAATTCGTTCTATATTGACAGGGGTTGCCGTGTCTTTGTCATTGGCAGGCATGGCACAATCCCAATATGACGGCGCTCCGGTGAACAGGAGCGTCGATGAAACGAGCAAAGACAATGTAGAAGTGCGTAGAAACAAATATCCCCGTTCGGATAACGATTGGGAGAATTTTGATGTGCTTCATATCAATCGTCTGCCTTCGGCGGCTAACTTTATGGGATATCCCACTAAAGAACAGGCATTGCAGGGTGATAAATCACAATCTCCTTATTTCCAATCCTTGAATGGAACATGGAAATTTCATTTTGTGCCCCGTTCGGATGAACGGCCGATGGATTTCTTTCAAAAAGGATATGATGTTTCGGGTTGGGATGATATAAAAGTCCCTTCCAACTGGGAACTTCAAGGGTTTGGTTATCCTTTTTACGTGGGTAGCGGGTATGGTATAAAGAAAAATCCGCCATTGATTGCCGTGGAGAATAGTCCGGTAGGTTCTTACAGACGTACCTTTACGATTCCTGCCCATTGGAACAAACGCCAGATTGTTCTTTATTTCGGCGGAGTGGCTTCTGCTTTCTACGTATGGGTGAATGGCGAAAAGGTAGGTTACTCTCAGGACTCTAAAACACCTTCGGAGTTTGATATTACGCCGTATGTAAAACAAGGGGAGAATGAAATAGCCGTACAGGTTTTCAAGTTCAGTGACGGATATTATCTGGAAGATCAGGACTACTGGCGTTTTGCCGGCATACAGCGTGATGTCTATGTGTATGCCCGGCCCGAAACTCATGTGCGCGACTATGAAGTGGTCACCGACCTTGACGGAGAATACAAGAATGCTGACTTTCATCTTTTTGTAGAGTTGGGCAAAGCCGGAAAAGGAAAAATAAAGGGGGCTGAAGTGGAAGTAAGCCTGTTGGACAAAACAGGTAAAAGTATCTACAATGAACGTAAGCGTTGGAATGTTGCCGACCGGGAACTTCATTTCAAAAAAGAAGTGGCAGCACCTTTACTGTGGAGTGCGGAGAAACCGAATCTGTATAAATTGCTGCTTACTTTGCGCATAAATGGCAAACCGGAACAATACATTTCCCAATACATCGGTTTCCGCAAATCCGAAATCAAACATGCCCAATTGCTGATAAATGGCAAACCAGTCTATATAAAAGGAGTAAACCGACACGAACACGATCCTTATAACGGTCATGTGGTGGATGAGGCGTCCATGCTGCGTGATATTCAATTGATGAAAGAGAATAATATCAACAGTGTACGAACCTCTCATTATCCCAACGATCCCCGCTGGTATGAATTATGTGACATCTATGGTATGTATGTGGTGGATGAGGCCAATATCGAAAGCCATGGCATGGGGTATAAGCCCGATCAATGCCTGGCAAACCAGCCCGAATGGGAGAAAGCTTTCATAGACCGCACGGAACGTATGTTCGAACGTGACAAAAACCATCCTTGCGTCATTATCTGGTCATTGGGTAATGAAACCGGTGAGGGATGTAACTTCGCGGCTACCTATAAATGGGTACATGCCAATGATCGTTCACAGCGTCCCGTGCATTCGGAAGACGGGATAAAAGGACCTTATACCGATATCTTCTGTCCGATGTATAAAAAGATAGATGTATTGATCAATCACTCTCTTTATCTTCCTACCAAACCGTTGATTCTTTGTGAATATGCCCATGCTATGGGCAACAGTGAAGGAAATCTTCAGGATTATTGGGATGTGATAGAGAAATATCCCTCTTTACAGGGCGGACATATCTGGGACTGGGTGGATCAGGGCTTGTATGCGAAAACACCGGATGGAAAATTCTATTGGGCATACGGAGGCGATTTGGCTCCGAAAGGCACTCCAAGTTCCGCCAATTTCTGTATGAACGGTCTGGTTGCCGCCGACCGCACCTTGAAGCCGCATATCCATGAAGTGAAAAAAGTATATCAAAATATAGCATTCTCTTTATTGGATTATCATGAGGGATGGGTAGAGTTATGTAACAAGTATTTCTTTACAGATTTAAGTGAATTCAATTTTACCTGGAAACTGGAGGGGAATGGTGAGCTTCTGGCTACCGGAACCATTGATGATGTATCTTTGGCTCCTCGGCAGACAGGTAAGTTCAAGACTTCTTTCCCGGCCATACAGGCCAAACCCGGTGTGGAATATTTCTTGACTTTCTATGCCAGTTTGAAAAATGAGGATGGTCTGCTGAAAGCCGGAACAAAACTGGCTGATGCCCAGGTGAGTCTTCCATTCTATCAGCCGTTTGTTGCTGAGGCTCAGTCTTCACCGGTGATAGCGGATGATGCGGCTTTGTTGTTGACACTTACAGCCGGTAACCTGAGCGTAGGTTTTGATAAGGAAACCGGTGCTTTGACTTCTTATAAAGAAGGAAGTACGGAACTGATAAAAGAAGCTTTACGTCCTAATTTCTGGCGTCCTGTGACGGATAATGATATGGGAAATGGCATGAATAAAACCTTGCGTCCGTGGCGTGATGCGGGGCGTCAGGCAAAGCTGTTATCCATGGAACAAAAGGCATTGGGTAAAGAAGCTTATGAGGTTGTTTCTCATTATAAGTTGCCTGTAGGAAAGTCTGATTTTATTGTTACCTATCATTTCTCGGGAAAAGGATATTTGGATGTGAATTGTACTTTCATTCCGGGTAACGACACGTTGCCTTTGCTGCCCCGGATGGGAGTCAGCATTACGCTGAACAAGCAGTTCGACCAGATGGAATGGTTGGGACGCGGTCCTCATGAGAATTATATAGACCGGAATACTTCTTCCTATGTAGGTCTGTACAAGGGAAGTGTGTCCGATCAATACTTCCCGTATGACCGTCCACAGGAAAACGGCAATAAGACCGAAGTCCGCTGGATGAGTTTGACAAATACCGCCGGACAGGGATTGATGGCTGTCGGACAGCCTTATATCAGCACCAGCGCCTATCTGTTCCCTACAGAAGATTTGGATGAGCCGGGCTTGCGTAAATCGCAGCGTCATTTATCCGATATTCAGTTCAAGGATATGGTGACATGGAATATTGATTTAAAACAGATGGGAGTGGGTGGTGATACCAGTTGGGGAGCTTATCCTCACCAGCCTTATTTGATTCCGGCTGAACGTATGTCATTCTCTTTCCGCTTTTGTCCTGCAATGCAGCATGGAGTATCAGGAAACCGGCAATATTTGAATTTTAAGTGATATAGGTTCATTCAAAAAGACAGAGGGCAGGTAATCAAAACTCTTGCCCTCTGTTTAACAGCACTTTGTCTAAAAAGTCCTTGACGCCAGTAAAATCCGCCATTACATAAGGTTTGATTCCAGTTCTGTTTCTTATTGTATTCAGCAAATCTATAGCTTCCTGAGTAATCATGTTATTTTTGCGTACAATGACTTCGGATAATGCGGTTAATACATTCGCATAACGATATACTACCCAATCGACTTGGCTTTCTTCTCCTGTTGCTAAAGGATCTTCTCCATATTTAACGGGCAAAGCACCTTTTTCCAAAACAGTCGAAGGGTTTTCCTGATTGTAACGAACGCCATCTGTTCCAACAAAATCACCGACTAACGACTCCAATCTTTTATCTTCTTTCTCAAAGGTATTATAGAATGACCATAATACACGATATCCCTGCCATTTCTGGATATTAGGATTCTTGGTAGGATAGACAGAAGGTAAAACGTGAGCCAGCCACATTTGTTTATTCACACTTCGACTACACTGGCAAGCCCATATAATTTCAGCATTCTTTTCATTTTTTAAAGTGAAAATATCCTTGTATTCCGGAACCAGTGAATATCCGTATTCAGCCTTCATCAGCTCTCTGCCACACTCCTCAGCTTTTTCCCAATTTCCTTCGTGCATATATAGTTTCATTAATATAGTATAGGCAAGTCCTGCAGTGAATCTACCATAATCAACATCGGAAGCATCGTATTTGGCAGGCAAATCTTTAATAGCTTCTGTCAATTCAGTTTCTATATACTGTACCATCCATTCTTTGGTAGGACGTGGAAGCAGCTCTTCCGTTAAAGGATCCTGCAATTGTTCCAATGTAGCAACAGGAACTGGTCCGAACCAGTCGTATAAAAGATATGCCAACCAGCCACGGCCACAACGAAGCTCGGCAACCATGCGCTTTTTGCTACTTTCCGGCATATTGACATTTGAAATTCTGTCTAAAGTTAAAGTCATTTTACTGATGCTGCGTCCCCAATAATAGACCCCTGTAACTCCATCTAAGCTTACCGTTAGAAAGGACATTCGCTAATGGCTTCATGAAATCTTCTTCCATGAATCTCCATCCTAAGGCTATAGAAGGGAAATAACCCCATCTGTTATTTTTGGCAAAATTAGAAGCTCCATCCACACGCAGAGTCGCAGTCAGCATATAGCGATCTCTAAATGAGTAGTTCACTCTACCAAAGAAAAATGCCATCTCACTTTTATTTGCCGAAGAAGCAACGCCGAGTTTGGGAGCCCCTCCTGCTCCTAAATTAGGCATAAAAAGAAAGTGGAGCCACCATTCTACCTAATCCTCGATGTTGGGCTTGGACTCCCTGTAATATGGATATAGGTGAATGAACAGCCCCACTTGTGGATGTATTTCGTTAGATATACGAATACAACACACAAGGAGAGCGTTCTTCCCTTTATTCCGATATTACTTCAGTGAAGTGTCCAAGTTCACATCGACGGAATATAGCGAAAATGCGCTTTCTTCTATATGTCTTACACATGCTTCGTGCATGTGCGATACAAAAGTAGGCAATTTTTGGAGCGGTTTGATGGTTGGATAATATGCTTCCGATGATACCCGGTTCTTTCGATTGGAACGGACGCACACAGTGATATCACAAAAGTAGTAAATAAATGCGGTTCACGAGACAGTATTTTGTACAAACTGAAGGAATTTTCCTCATCCGTTCCGGATTTTAGAAGATCAGACAAAGGAAATATCCGTCACAGACTCGATGGCATCATCATGCTGATGATACTTGCCCGCACCTCAAAGTGTGTGGGGCGGACCGAGATAATAGAATTCGGCAGGCACAATCTTAATAAATTCCGCAAATTGGGTATGTTGAAGAACGGTATCCCATCCGAGGCGACTCTCTGCCGCGTGGAGATCACATTGGTTACCGAAGCCTGCAGAGAGAAAAACAAGGAGATAAAGTCCGTACCGCGGCTTATCGATACAATCAATATATCCGGAAAGATAGTCACAGCCGATGCCATGTCTATGCAGAAGGGTATCATCGGCAGGATCAGAAAGAATGGGGGTGATTTCCTGATAGAATTGAAAGCAAACCAACCTTCACTGCGTTATGGCGTGGAAGACAGGCTCAACGGATGCACTCCGGCATATTCCCACACTGAGGGGCAGGAACTCGGGCATGGCAGGATCGAGACCCGGACCTATCGTGTTTTTGACGGTCTTGACATCAAAGTTGACAAGGAAAAATGGAGTTCAGAGGTATCCACACCAACGATCTCCTAGAACTCATTCCATTCCAGAAGCAGACATTTAAGGTGGATACGGTAAGCCAGCTATATCCCAAATACTATATCCTGAAAGTAAACGGTTTCAATCAGGTGGCCAAGAGTCCTTTGGAAGAATGGATCTACTACCTGAATACCGGGGAGA